>JBGTBC010000355.1:0-16285 GCA_041749555.1 Pyrinomonadaceae bacterium
TCGCCAAGGGGCTTTTTTTTTGTTTTCCTCGATTGCGACAGCAACCCGATCTGATCGACCAGAGCCCCCGCATCGTGGACCGGGATCAGCGTTACCCCTTTCGGGCGCATTTCATTATCAGTTGCAATAACCGGCGTTTCGAGAAAAAGCGCTTCCCTAACGGAGATCGCGTCACCATCAAAGAGGGTGGTTCGAAGGAGGGCATCGCTCTCGTTTATTAAATGAAGCGTCACTCCGTGTTCGACATCGCCGGTCAGCAGGATGCGGTCTTTGTAGGGTTTTGCCTCGATCGCGGCCTTTAGCTCTGCTTCGAGCGAACCAGACCCGACGATCATTAAGCCAGCGTTAGGAAGTTGGCCCAGCACCATCTCCATCGCGTCGATCTGCATAAAGAGATCGTACTCGGGTTCAAGGAGGCCGACGGTCAGCATCGCCGGCTGGTGTTTGGCGATGAATTCCTTCAGGTTGGCAGGAATGCTGACCTTTGGATCGGGGAACCGATGGACAAAGGGGTAGATTACATGGATATGTTCCGGAGAGATGCCGTAACGGACAAAGACTTCAGCAATGGTTGGATTTACGGCAATGATCCGATCGAATCCCCGAAAGATCCGACCGCGCAGCGAATTTCGCTTTGCTGCCTTCCCCTCTTTCGTTGATGGGTAACCGCCCGAGTGAACAGAGAGGACTTTCATACCTCGGCCAAATGTACAGCATGCCCACGCAAGCGCAAGGACCCGTCTTGTAATGTCGCCGCCGAAGTGAAGATGAAGTACGTCAGAATCTATCGAACGAAGAAGCTTGATCAATTCAAGGGCGGAACCAGGATGGTGCA
The DNA here is from genome assembly GCA_041749555.1 of Pyrinomonadaceae bacterium. Taxonomy (GTDB): domain Bacteria; phylum Acidobacteriota; class Blastocatellia; order Pyrinomonadales; family Pyrinomonadaceae; genus OLB17. Next base: position 836 of record JBGTBC010000355.1, read on the forward strand.
CATCGGGCTCGGGTGTGATCCTGGTGCTGCGTGAAGTGGCAATGATCGAGCACCGGTGTCCCGCCTTTTCCAGTTCCTCACGTAAGGCCAGAATATTCCGGTTGATGCCGCCCTCAGGAGGCGGATATGGCCCGAGCTGCAGAACGTGCATTTCACATCGCCCCATCCAGATCGATTTCCACCGGCATTCCCGTTTGAACCGAATCCAGCATTCGCAGACAGCCTAACGTCGCCCGGAAACCGTCCCGAACGGTGATCTCGGTTTCATTGCCGTTTTTGAGGCTCTTAACAAATGACGCAAGTTGGGCGTCGTACCCTTTGGCCGCAAAGAACTTAGAACTCGCACTTACGGATTTCTTCTTAACGGCAAGGCTCTTAAAGTCCTCGGTAGCCAGACCGACCCCGGGAGCAAATACCTCGACCAATTCGCCGCCTGATGTTTCGCTGCCGACCACGGTATAAATAAAATTACCGATCGACCCATCCGCAAATTTTATCGAGGCCGCGACATTGTGTTGGTCAAACCCATAGGCTGAAACGCTCACCAGCTCGCTCTCGAGCAGCCAATGCATCAGGTCGATAAAATGACAGCCTTCGCCCAGTACAACTCCTCCCTGTGAAGCATCGGCGGCCCAGCCGTTCTCGATGCCCGGTGAATTCATCCTTGTCGAAATGACAACGGGGCTTGTTCGTCCGGCGAGGTTTTTCTTCATCTCAACGTAATATGGGGCAAATCGCCGGTTGAATCCGACCATCAATCGCTTTCCGCTTGATTCGACAGCCTCTGATATCGCCCGGCACTCTTCGACCGTGACGGCCATTGGTTTCTCGATAAATACATGCTTACCCGCATTCAGTGCGTCTATCGCCTGTTGAGCATGGTCCTTGTGACGGCTTGCAATGATCACTGCGTCAATATCGCCATCCTGGAGGAGTTCGTCGTAGTCGGAAGTTGCATAGGAAGCTCCAAAACGCTTCGCGTACGACTTTCCGCGTGCTCCGTTATTGGAAAGAACGGCATGAAGCCTCGCTCCATCGATCTTTTTCAACGCCGGCAGATGCGCCCATTTTGCGAGATTGCCGGCTCCGACAATGGCAAACCTGACATCATTTTTGTCGAGCGATGATGAATTAACGGCGATCTTTCGGCTCGGGTGATACGCGGCAATTGCGTCCTCCGCTTCGCTGGCTTTGTATTTCAAAACCACGGCCAGGCTTCCGCCTCCATTTCCCATGATCGTCTTGTAGGCCGCGGGTGCGTCTTCGAGATCAAATTCGTGGCTTATGAGCGAACGTACGTTGACCTTTCCCACCGACATCAACCGCAAAATCTCTTCCATATTGCGATTCTCTGTCCATCGCACGTATGAGATCGGATAATCGACGCCCTGCTTTTCATATTTCTGGTCGTAACTTCCCGGCCCGTATGCCCGCGAAACCAGAAAGCTCAGCTCTTTCACGTACATCTCGCTCCGCGGGATCTCGATCGGACATGCTCCTACCATTACCACGCGGCCGCGGTCGCGACACATAAATACGCCGTCCTGAAGCGGCTTCGCGGATTTTGATGCGGCGGCGACGATCACGCAATCTGCTCCCCGTCCGCCTGTTAATGCCTTTACTTCGGCAACAGATGTATCGCTAGCAACCAAACCGTGATCGGCTCCGGTTTCAACGGCCATGTCTACACGTCTCTTATCAAGGTCTATGGCGATCACTACGCCGCCTTGGCACCTGACCAATTGTGCCGTCAATTGTCCGACCAGTCCGAGGCCAATTACAGCGACCACATCGCCGATGTTGATCTGTGCAAGCCGTACCGCATTCATCGCGATCGCGCCCAATGTGGTAAAACAAGCTTCCTGAAACGTGACGTTGTCCGGTACCCGAGCGATCAGGTTGCGTCCGACATTGATCGTTTCACCATGACCTGTACCTTCGCCGCCGTATGCCACACGCTGGCCGATTTGAAGATCTGCGACCTGCGTGTCTTTTTCGATCACGATCCCTGCGCCGGAGTATCCCAGAACAGCGTAATCCTCAAATTTGGCCCGCACCTCATTAAAGGTGCTCACCGGATCGGTCTTTTTCATCACGTTCCAAACGGTTTTGAGATGAGAGGGGTTATCGGCAACTTCTTTGACTATGCTGTCGGTATGAATATCGGCCGTTTCTGTCCCTGCGCTGATGAGCGAATAAAAAGGGCGAACCAGAACGTGATTTGGTGAGACAACCGGGTCGGAAACCTCGTCAACGATAATTTCTTTTAAACCTCTGCGAATTACTTGTTTCATTATTTGGAGTTAACTGTGGATGATAAGGAGGGCGTGCGATGCGCACACTTATATTCTAAGCATTTCTGAGCATTTGGGCAACTTTATTTTGTTAAGCGATCGTTGTAAAGATCGAGAGTTTTTGAGAGCTGCGAAGCGTTAGAAAACTTCTCCCGAGCGATCCTTTTACCTTCTTCACCGATTTGCCCGGCCTTTCCCTCGTCAGACAAAAGCTGGATCAAATGTTCTGCCATCGCACGGTCATCGTCCGGTGCGACCAGATAACCCGTCACTCCGTCACCGATGGCCTCAGCCGCCCCGCCTACATTTGTAGCCACAACGGGTTTTCCCGCCGCCATGTATTCGATGAGTGAATTTGAAAAACCCTCTGCAGTGGACGTCAAAACGCATGCATATGAAGCGGCGAGCAGCGAAGGCACATCGTTGCAGCGGCCAATGAAGTGAATCCGATCGGCTACGTCTAGTTCGACCGCCAACTCCCTGAGTTCCTCCTCCAATTCACCTTCTCCCGCGATCACGAAATGAACATCAGGATGCACATCTTTAACGCGTTTTGCGGCCCGCAGCAGCATGGGAATGTTCTTGACGCGATGCCGTAGGTTGGCGACAAGCGTTACAAAACGAATATTTTCCCCTACGGGCAATCTGGGCAGCGATCTATCGCCGTCAGACGCCGTTTTGTGAAAGCGTTCGAGATCGGTGCCGTTGTAGATAAGACACATTTTATGCGTCGGAATGTTGCGGCGGGCGAGGTGGTCGATGACCGCTTTTGAATTCACGACGATTGCGTCGCCGCATCCGAAAGCGATCTTTTCGATCACATCCTGGGCCGCTGATCGCATACTTTCGCTTTCCCGTTTCGACGCAATTCGCACTCGGGTTCCAGCGAGCGTTGCGGCGGCCATTCCGAACACATTTGTATAAAAATCGTGAGTGTGGATCAGGTCAACGTTGTTCTCGCGTAGGTATTTAGAAAAACGGCGAACCTGCCGAACAAAATTGATGTCGTAAAAAGACGCGAGACGATATTCCGGGATCTCCTCCGGGTATACATCGACAAACTTCTGCTTCAAAACGCCTTCGTTGTTAAGCGTCGCCGCCAGCACCTCGAAGGAGCCCTCTTCACGAAGCATTCCTGTCAGAGCGACTGCCTGTGTTTCAGAGCCGCCGAGGTGAAAGCTCCCGATCAATTGTAAAATTCGTTTCTTCACCGTTAAGGCGTGTTGGCTTAGTATATCTTCTTGGTTGTGCGGCCAAGGTCGTTCTCGATATAGAGTACGCTGCCAAGACGCCGGGCGGAGGCGGAGTTGACCTCGTGTGATTCGAATATTTCCTTGCCGCCAATCGCGAGCCGGTCTCCGTTTACAAGTATAAATTCATCCGGAATCGACTCGCCAGCCCGCAAACGCGCCCATGAATACTCGAAATTTGATGCAAATATGCCGTTATCGATTGTCCGAGAAGCGTTGTCGTTATACACAAAAAGGTCTGTATATCCCGCGTAACTGATCTTAAATGCACGCCCGGAGCCGGCTGGCACTTCTGCGATCAACGGTGGTTCGATCCCGCTGTCAACAGGCAATATAAATGTAAAGAATTCCTGCGGCCCTACGCCGTTTGAAGCAAACCTCAAAAACGGCGCGTTGATCCTGTTGGCATGATTATTCGAGATCCAGCTTTCCTTTTGCTGCCACGCCCCATTGTCACCAAAGGTAAATAATCGGTGATTCTCGTCGCCGATCCATCTGTCGTTATCCTCGACGACAGGCTTAGCGTCGGGAGAGTAATGAAAATTTAGTGCGTATTCATGACGCCCGAAACCCTCGACCAGATCCCGCATGATCCAATAATCCCCTTTCGCAAACAGGATGGTGCGTGTGTGCTTGGCCCCGTCATCAAGTCGCTCATACCCCCTGTGAGACCCTTTAAAGAAATCGAAGCGCTCTTTAGAGATCCACTGACTAACCGTAGCCTCGGCCATAGACTTCCAATTAAAGGCCGAGCCCGGCTCAGAGGCCGACAGCCCGTCTATCGTCAGGGTATTATGTGCCGAAGTCGACCGGAAATAATCACGCAGCTCTCGCGAGTCGTGATAGGTAAATGTCCCCGAATCTACGAGGAGAGTTTTACCGTGGATCGCCAGCTCTATCGAAAGCGCATCGGCGTGGCCATGGGCGCCGGAAAGCGATCCTAGTTCACCGCAGTCGATGACGAGAAAGTTATCAGTGTCATTCCAACCATCCCGCATTACGAAATAGCCCCCATCAGGGAAACTGGCAGACGTCGCAGAAGGCTCAGGACACGGCAGCTTATTGTATTTCTTCACCCCTTCAGAACCAGTCAGCCAAAAGACCTCCTGGCTCGCCGGACCGCTGACAAATTTGAGATCGCCTCGTTCAAAGATCAAGGCACCCACGGCCAGAGATCCACGAAAATCGTCGGGAGCAGCCATAGTCAGCGGGAGCAGTCTCCCGCCATCGTCATCCCCAATGATCGGTGTTCGCCCGTCCGGCTGTGTGAGGTGCATTAAAAAGTCGAAGGCCTTTTCAAGACGCTGCTCGAGAACAGCGACTTTCCCGGTAAATACCGGTTCGCCGACGAGACCACGCAAGAGAATAAAATGGGTAAATATATCGACGGTATACCGTTGATACCAGGAACTTTGCTCAAAATAAACCCCGTCAGGCAAAACCTGCCTGTTGATCTCCTGCATCAGGATATTCTCGCCTAATTCACGCCAGTGCCTGGCTCGCTCCAAAAAAGGAAGCTGCGTTCCAAGGTAATACAATCCCAGACCTTCACCTGTTAAGTGTGTGTTTGGACTGTAATATTTCGAAAGATACTTCTCAATATGACGCCCTTGCAGGTATAGGAACTTCAGAGCATTCTTGAAAAGTGTAGGTGAAAGATGGCTTGAATCCTTGAAAAAGTGAAACGCCCATATCCACGACATTGAGCGAAATGCCACCTCAAGGCTGCTCGACCAGTTGACGCCCATCCCCGGCGGATTTTCGTCCATCCAGCTGTTGAGATGACTTGCAAATGTTTCCGCGAATCGCTCATCTCCCGTCAACCAATAGGCGACACCGAGTGTAAAGAAATGCTGGTGGCGATTTAACTCCCAGACGATCTTTTTGTTACCCGTTTCGGTCGTATCAAGCTCGTCGAACTGCTTCCAGTGTTTCAAAGGTGACCGTTTCGATGCGATCGGTTCGAGGTGCCAATCGATCTCCGTCCCTACATAAAGGCCTTTCAAACCAAGAAGATCGATCCTGCCGCCAACAATATTGTCGGCCGCTGCAACAAACTTCACTGCGGTCCCGTCCCCAAATGTTCGGCCGAAATCAGCGGTGGCCCTTTGGCGTTCCTGAAAAGCAGTAAAAAAATGATCTTGTCCGAATGCGTAGAACTTCTCACGGAGGACCCCGGCCGTAACGGGCCCAGCTCCCCAGTAATTACGGTCAATGAGACGGATGAATTCTTCGTCGGTAGGAATACTGCTTCCGCGCTTCTGTTCCCTGTAGACCGAGATAGCCTGGCCGCTCCGCGTCAGGATCTCATCCAGGCTGCGGATCTTCGTTAGCCTGTTTAGCGGCTTGGCCATGATCTCGGAAGGCATTTTATACTTGACTGAGTGCAATAGCGCGGACTTGCGATCCCTTCATGATGGTTCGAAGCACGTGGTCCCGATATTCCCCGGGTTCACCCCGCTTTCCCTCAACGGCCGCCCTAACCATGTTAAACGCTTCCCGCGCCGTCGCGAAATGGATCTTAAATTTCCCCGACCGTTCCGAATCCTCTACCAATCCGCCGAAGAAACGTTTAGCGTCCTCGCCGATACAAACCGACTGGTCGTGATCGAAAAATCCGTGACAGTAGAGTTTGACGAAGATCCAGTCCGATCTGCCGGCGACCGTTATGTTGGCTGACATCCAACGGCTAAAGCGGGCTTCGTCGAGCGCTTGGTTTGCCGTCAATGCTCCGTCATCGATCCGCGGTACCGGAAGGGCTTTGATGCGTCGCGTCCAGTCAAACACTAACGGCCCGGTGAATATCAGTGGTAATCGGCTTTCTTTTCCATTCGCCGCCACTCTTGGACCGCTGCGATGGGGAACAGCCTCATTCATCGGGTTGCCGCACTCGTAGATCTTGTTTATGACCGCGACCTGTGACTGGTCGGGCGCTGACGGCAGGCTCATGTCTGCATAACAACCGGTATCACGGAGGATCTCCATCTCATTATCCACCCCGCAACAACGGCCGCCGCACGAATTTGCCAGCGCCAAATTGCCGTGGACAAATGCGTATCTCGGCACGTCCGAGCCCTCGATCCTCGAAAGGCAGTTGTGCCTTTCCGCAAGAACATCCCGAAACTGTGTGAGCACACCGCGAAGGTTGTCGGCCGTATCGGGTTTCTCAACCCCGTGATGAAGATGCACCTCGACCTCACCTAAACCCTCTGACTGCATTTCCGCCATCACAGCGAGGATCTCAGGATGATATTGCTCTGCGGGATAGAAATTCGTATGTCTGAATTTTGTACCATCCGCATCCTGCACCGCATCGCCCGTTGCCCTTGCCATAAGGTGGTAATCCTTGAGCCTTTCCATCTGGGTCTTGTGATCGAGGACCCCGCCCACGCTCCAGCCGGGCTCGAAATGATTAGCGACCGTGATTATCACATGCTTCTTTTCGAAAGCCGTTCGCTCCAGCATCGATCCCAGGCGCGACAGCGGATACCGCATGAGCCACGGCATGTTCCATCGAAGCTTGGTCAAAAATGTTGGTTCGGTGCTTTTCATGTTATAGGTCTGTATTATCGCAGATATCAAACCTCGGCTATTGAGGCCGAATCGCGGCTATGAAATATTCTGCGAAAGAATTGGCGAACGGCCAGTTTTTCATCATCCTCGATCACACCTATGAAGCTTGCGGCGATCAAATAGATCGGGACGAAGACAGCCGCGGCTGCGAGTAACACTACACTGCCGCTAACAAAATCGATTACGCCGGGACGCACTAACCCAAGAGCATTCACTGCCAACCGCTTACCTGCCGTTAACAGGAACTCATGAGCGTTGCGGTACACCAGCCAGGTTACTAAGCCGGCAAGCAATGTTATTCCTGCGGTTCTGGCGACATTGGTCAGGAGCGGCAAATGACGCAGACCCAGGCCGAGCTTGCGGACCACCATTGTCTCAGTGATAGCCTTTTCAACCAGAACCGCGCCGACGGCAACTGCTATCACACCCGTAAGACTGAAATGTCCTAACCAGAAATAAAGCACTGCAATTAGGCCCGCCAGCACAAATGCCCGCGTGAGTAGAAAGAACTGACCTAGTTCCTTGAAGGACCTTATGATCGGATCGGTGATAAGAATGCTGAATGGCAGCAGAGTCAAATTAATAACAAATACTGATGAACTAGCCGCGTACTCCTCAGTAAACAGCGTCACAATAAATGTTCGCGACGTAATTAGCAGGAACGCATATATTGGAAAATAGAAAAATTCTAGTTTTTGCATCGCTCGTGCTGTCAATCGAAACATCTCTTCGTGATCGCCAACTAACTGCAGCGCATTCATTCGCGGAATGAGCACCGATGTGACCGACTCGTACAGCATTGAGATCAAGGGAAGCTGAAAACAGCCATAAGCGTAGATCGCGAAGTCGGCCGAAGAAAATTGATAGCCGACAAAATAATTGTGCAGATCACTCTGCGCCACCCATAAAATACCAGTCAATCCGAAGGGCAGAGCATAGGTCATTTGCTCTACGAAAAACCGCCGGTCAAATTTTCGCCAGTATCCGGGGAATCGGCTGCGCAAGTAATTCAGCAGGAGGGCCGTTTGAATAACGCCCTGAATTATTGCCGCATAAAGGAAAGCATCTACCGTTGCGAATGCAAGGATCGCCGAACCTAACAAAACGGTCTTCGAAACCGACGCCGTAATAATAAAGGCAGTCGCGACCTTTGCCTCCTGATTGGCGATTGGAACCATTTCGAGAAATGTCGAAAAGATCCAAATCCAGATAACCACCCCGATCATCGGGGCAAGGCGGGTCAATTCAGCACTGCGAAATATATTTCCGATCAGCTCGGGATATAGGTTCAGCAATAGACAGGCGATACCACCAACGACAAAGCTAAACAGCAGAATATTTATAATGGCTGCTGACCGGCGATCACTTTCGCGAGCAAGGAAATAGTAGGCGCTCATCGAAAAGCCAAGCGGCAGTATCATTACCGCATTGGTAATAACCTGAAACGATTCCCGATAATGTCCGACCGCCTCCAGCGTCAGATAGCGAACAATTATCAAAGGCAGAAAAAAGCTGAACGCAAAGCCAATGACCTTCGCCATTAGGAGCCACGCGCTTTGCTGACGTAGGGACTGCGGTTTTTTTTCCTCTATGTTCACGTTTCTTGGCCCACTGAGGAAAGTCGTGCATGCGTGTCGTACCAACCGGGAATGGTGCGCCTCAAAACGCGCTCAATTCGAGTAAGCAGGTCCCTACCTAGATGCGTCTGGATCAGATATGAATAATCGCCGAAGAGCCAGTAGCGTATAAATATCCGGCGGTAATCATTCAGCACTTCATCAAGGGATTTCCAGGTCCCCGTTGTCTCTTCGCCAAAGGGCCCGGATGCACCTTCTTCGAAGGTGTGGAAGAGATCTCCGTTTGTTGAGGGCAGCTTAGGATTGACCCCATGAAAGTCCTGTTTTACAGCCTTGAACTGGTCGTATCCCAAGCTCTCCAATAGCTCGAACTCATATTCGAGCTTGCGAAAAACAAGCTTTTCAGAGCGGATAGAGATATAGTCAGGCTTATTTTCGAAATTTTGGAGGGCCCTCAGACAGATTATTTCCGAACCTACAATATCCGCCTTTATATAATGTGGAACCCCAAATTCTTCAATGCGAGCGGCAAAATCTATCCCGGGCACACGTATGATATCGTTCCGAGTTCCAAGCACTTCGTTTCTGACAGCCCAATCGTCACACGTACTTCCCCATAGCGAATGGTCGGTATTCTTATAGAACTTTACCTTGCCGCTCTCTTCGATGTCCTCCGAGATCGCTCCTTCAACAATTATCAGACGGCCTTCGTCCAACTCTTTCGCGAACCTTTGGCGGCATACCTCCGCATTGCGTGGGTCAGCCTCGAATCCGATGACACGATATCCGCTTTTTAAGTAAAAATCGGTATCCTGTCCGCGATGCATGCCGACATCGTAGATCAATCCCGGGTCTTTTAGGGTCTTTAGTAGTTTGGACATAGCGTAGTCGTAGGGCCCTCCGCCAAGGGCGAATCGGGGCGGATCGGCGGCATTCCTGTCAAAGAATAATCGTAATAAGCTTTGTTTTTCACGAATCGGGCAAGAAACATCGGCCTTTGAGCTCTCCGTTTTATCGGTGGACACTTACTAGAAATGGTGGGAGATCAAACCTATCTCGTGCGAACGTTTTGCCTTATAGAACTTGATTAGTGTGGACGGAGCTATGCGGGTCATCAAACCAACCGCGGCGAGTTTGATCGATCTGCGGTATCGGTTCGCGTCCGCGAAAGACTCCGCGGCGTCCCGATATTCGCCTTTTAGAAGTAACTCCTTACCCTTCTCGACGGCCAGGTCGGCTCTTAGCCCCGAAATTCGACGGTCAACTATCTTCTTTTCTTCTGCGGTGACTGTGATCAATTGGGGGACTCTGCGAAAGGCCTCGAGCTCGCGTTCCGCCCGGCTCACCATATCACCGGACAGGCCATCCATATGTACACGGTACTTCGCCAGCTGCTTCCGCTGATATCCTATCTTTGCCCCATTCTTTGCCATTCGAAGCCATAATATAAAGTCGTGCGCTCGGACGCGTTCCGATTCGAACATACCTGCGTTCACGATCGCGCTCTTACGAGCCATTGTACCTGAGGTGATCACATTACATTTAAGATCAAGAATGCTTTCAAAATTGGCTTCACCCTCTGACGGAGCGGTTTCCATGAAGGTCTTTCGATACGGTGACCGCATGCCGAATAAGACTGCGTCGCAATAGACCATATCGTACCCGTGTCTCTCCATAAAAACGTACTGCGATGCTAGGAAGTCAGGCATCCAGACGTCGTCACTGTCGAGAAAAGCGATTATTTCCCCTCGAGCATGTTCGATGGCCGTGTTGCGGGCTACACCCGCCCCAGTATTCCTTTGCTTTATGTAAATGATGTCCTCAAGCCGCATTTTAATTGCCCGCTCAAGCTGTTCTGTGTCAGGGGAACCATCATTGACCACGATGATCTCATGCTCGCGAAACTTCTGTTTGATCACCGAATCCAGGGCTTCGGCGATAAACTCAGCGCTGTTGTAAGCGGGGATAACGACTGAGATCTTCGGTGCGGTCTCGAAGACATTTCTGCCGATCCGTTTCTTGAAATATTTTATTTCTGGTTCACGTTTAGTCATGGTTTGAATTCAACGGGCGTCGCGGATCGGTTCCCAGCGTGTATAGGTTTCTCCCCGCATGAACTTATAAAATGCGACCGCCGAAGCAAGGTTGGCTAGTACAAAATAAAATGGGACTGCAACGAGGGTCAGATGCCGGCCCGTGCTTTCCACGAACCAACCGCCAAGCGCGAGGAAATAAAAGAGCACCTGGAAGGTCAATACACCCAAATAGAAAGGCGACCGCCCCGCCAGCGCGAGGCTTGCGGCAAACAGGGCGAGAAGAATGAAAGGAACGGAATATCTCAATAGCTTATGCGAGATCAGCTGGATCGCATAGAAGCCGCTTTTCAGCGGATTGAGCATGTCGCGGTTTCGCCACAGGTCGGTAAAGGTCTGAGCGATCACCCGCACGCGCATACGTAATTCGTGTCCCGCGTGCTTATTCGTAGTTTCGTAACATACGGCCTCGGGAGCGAATACACTCCGCAGTCCTTTTCTGAAAATACTCGTACAAATTAAAAAATCCGAGCACGCCTCAGGATACATGGGTTCGTATGCAGATCTCCTCACTGCGTAAAGGCATCCGGAGGCTCCGATTAGTGATGAAGCCCGACTCTCTGCTGTTTTGAGGAATGTTTCGTAGCTCCAATAGCTTTTTTGCCCTTTGCCTACATTCGAATTTTCGTCGTCAACATAGATCAGACGCCCCGCAACGCATCCGACAGTTTCATCGGCAAAACTTGGCAGGATCGCGTCAAATACATCCTCCCGGTATATCGTCGTGGCGTCGGAGAACAGGATAATATCGCCTGTAACAACCTCGACCGCATTATTCTGGGTAGTCGTTTTCCCGACCCGGCCTTCCTGGCGAAAAAGCCTGACGCCTCTGTCAGCAAAGGATCTCACTATATCGTCGGTGCCGTCCGTCGATCCGTCCGAGGCCACAAGGATCTCGAGCTTTTCTGCCGGATATTTGATCCGAAGAGTATTCTCAAGCTTTCCCCGGATCGACGCTTCCTCGTTAAACGCCGTTATCAAAACGGTCACATTCGGCTCGATGGCTCCGTTCCTAATCTCTTTCGGAAAAAGGCTGCCGACGATAAAAACGAGCAATGGGTAGCCCACGTAGATATACGCGAGCAGGCCGACGCATATCCAGAAGACTATTTGTTCCGTTAAAACGATCATGCTGTTGAGGGTACCGACCGATTCCACAAGTGAGGAGTTTTAGCCTCGTCGGCTAAACCCTTTTCTAAACTATATATGCGGCGGAATGCGACCGCATGTGCGATCAGGTAATAGATAAACCAATTGTATGCGACCGAGGCAAAAAAGCTCGAAACCATATATCCGACTATGCTTGCCTGCAGCCCGATCGCGAGATAATAGAACCAGTCATGGTCTTTGGATTCAAACAATGTGCGCTCAATAGCGCCCAGCTTACGAAACGGGCTAATCATAAATACGAGATACGCAATGAGTCCCAAAATCCCTAATTCAGCTGATACCTGTGTAAACGCGTTATGTGATTGCAGATGATGGTATCCGACGATCGGAAAATTCCCTATACCGATGCCCCAGGGATTTCTCGCCGTCACCAGCAGCGACCGCTCAAGCAAATTCCACCGCTGATCACTCGAACCTACCGGGTCAAGGCCGGGGATAAAGATCGAGAGCATCCGCAATCCATAGTTGCCGGGAGCGGCGACCATGATCAAACCGCCCACGACCACAGAAGCGATCGTGACATTGACTCGATATTTTCGTCCGAGTTTCCACGCCAGTACCATGAGCGTCGCAAGCAGGCCCAGAAAGCCTCCGCGTGAGAACGTCACCATATTCGCCGCGATAAACAGCACGCCCATTCCAAAATAAACAATGCGCATGGAGATGCTTTTTGCCGCGATCCCGAGGCAGATGACTATCGGGGTCATCATTACAAAATGCAGAGCCATCTCATTAGGATTGCCAAACATCCCGCCGACGTCCACCGCAATTCGGTAATCCTCTACCGCGAATTGCCCGCGCCGATACATATCTATCGCCTGGTAGCCCAAATAAATACCGATCCCGAATGACAGCCACATCAGCCCCATTAGCCGGCTTCGGGTGCGTACTACATTCACCAGTACGATGAAGATCACTACGGCCTTAATAAATGAATCGTTCAAACTGAACCATGCAAGCCCCGGATCCTTGGCGATCGGGATCGTGATCAGCGCTATCGCGGTCATTGCCAGTATCGCTTTGACCTCAGTTGTTAGGTTCGTCAGATTTCCTTCTGTTGCAAACTGACTCGGCAAATAGACGAGTATTGTAGCGAGCGCAAAATAAAAGGCTGTGGCCGATAAAAAGCCCAGGCCCGGTACGATCTCGTAAGGCCGAAAAAGCACCATTATCGAGAATAGAAAGAGGCAGATGTAAGTTAACGTATGGCCGTGAGTTGCCAGCCAACGCTCCTTACTTAGGATCTCTCTATCTTTCTCTTTTCTTTTTTGCTCTTTGTTCGACGGGGACGGCGGCGGTTCAACCGGATCGATTGCAGCGGACTTATTGACCGCAGGCTCCTCGATCGGAAGTGGATCGCTAAATTTAGAAGGATCTGGTTTGCTGAGGGCGGGTCGTAAACTGTGAGTGTGTGCGGCGGATGTCGGTGCGTCGATACCGGGGGTGATTCTTAAAGATTCCTCTGCGAAGTCAGTAGGACGTTGACGCAGTGGTGACAGAGGCTCGTAGTCTTTTCTTTTTGATCGGTCGCTGGGCATTTAGGGGATATCAGGCGCATACAGAAAACTGATTCTTGAGGAGTATTGTTAGACTTACGCTGTGACTTCCTCCGTCTCCATCGTGATCATGTCGCGGACTTTTTGCTTGAGGGCTTTCTCAAAGTGCCTCGCTTCATTTACTCCGCTGAATGACAACTGCTGCAGATTTGCTTCGATCCTCTTTCGGTAGTCTGACACGAGAGAGTCGGATACGCCAAGCATTTCGGCTACCTCGAGCTGCGTTCCGCTATCCGAGATCAGATAGCAGTGCCACAATACATTGATCATCCGGTCATACTGCTTTGACTTGCCCCGAACCGATTTATTCAACGTCTGCAAAAAATTATCGACAAATCCGGCTGCCTCATGTTCGGCTTCATTCCGAAGCAGGTCCTCTTCAGGCGTCTCACGCGTATCGGTAAGTTCGAAGGGCATCCGGTCGTCATCATCGCTGTCGGTACCGCTTCCGACGGGCACCAGGTGAATGTCCATAATAGGCAGCCGCGACATCACAAATGAACGCAGCGAACGTACATCGACCGGCGAATCCACGGCCTTGAAAACACGGACGATCAGCTTTTCAAGTTCCGGATTACTGATGACAATCTGGGCGTCGCCGGTGCAGCCGACCATACGCGTATCACGTCCATAGAAAGAAACGGCTTTGACGCGTTCGTCCATTTCCTGGACGTCACGCCTGGATTTCTTAAGTGTCCACACAGATAAGCCGTAAAGGCGGTCAGCAAGCTTTCGGTGGGCTTCGGGATTATTGACATTATCAAACCGCTTGAAAACCTCGCTCGTCTGGATCAAGGTCGAAATGCGCCTCGCCAAACGGTATGATTCGGGGTAACGTTTGCGGAGTTCGGCGGTGAGCATATTCGTCAGCTCGATCTGGCTGATCTCAGCCTCGATCTCCGCATCAGACATTGCAGTGTCGATATAGTGCTGAAACCGGTCTTTGCTCAGCAAGGCGACAAAGAGTTCCTGCGTCAGGTCTGTATAGGCATTGTGCTTTCCTTCTTCCACGAGAAAGCCGGCACGTTTTGAGGCTCTTACGAGCGGGTGAGATGATACGATCCGGTGAAGCTCGGTCCAGATCTGGTTGACGTCTGATGCTTTCAAACTGTCATTCCATTTACCGACCTTGATCTGTCTGTGGTTCGTCCGAGGGAGTCGTTGCTTTGTTTTCACTTCGTTCATAATCAGCCTTTCTGATCGTTCAATTTCGTGTGTGGCCTCTCGGATTATTTCAGCCGATAGCCGCCGAACGGCAGACCTGTATCGACAACGCTGGTGCGCTCAGATCCAGTGCGGTCCTAAATCATCGTGGATTGATTTTTGGTAGAAAGATTTGGCAAGATCGAATGCTGCGCTGGTGCCGTCGATCTGAGTAGGGTATGTGAGATGATTACCTCTCGCTACCTACAGTTAAGATAGTATCAATATTTCAGTATTAGAGCAACTATTTTTTATGTTGTTGTTACTTGTTTTGCATATATAGTTAAATCGTTGTATTCACAATAGTTATCCTATTCTGATCAAGCAGCCGCCGGGGAACTGATAATTTAGGGAAACTTTTTATTCACTTAGTTTTGGAAGCATCAGGGCATTACAGATTTACTTTTCCTGTAATAAGGAATAATTGCATCCGCCAGTTTCGTACTTTTGGGTGATCACTGAAGGATTGTTTTGTATGCCCGCACCGAAGACCATAGATTTCTGCAAGAACGAAGATTGCCCTTCGTCTAACGAGTTGCTTGAATTTCAGGTAGGTGAATTATCGAAACGGCGAAGCGGCGAGGTTAGAAAGCACCTCTCGTCGTGCGAATTTTGCGAAGCCGAGGTTGCTTTCTACACCCATTACCCTCAGGAAGATGTACAAATGGAACCCGCTTACGACAACAAGATCCCTGCTCCTCTGTTCGAGCTGGCAGAAGCCTTGCTAAGAAATC
>JBGTBC010000356.1:0-14309 GCA_041749555.1 Pyrinomonadaceae bacterium
GCCGACATTCTCACAGACGGATCTGTCCCTTACACATCGCTACAAATTCGGAAACGATGGTCGATTCACGATGGCGTTTGATGTGAATATCGCGAATTTACTGGATCAGGACACTGTCTTGGCTATTTATCCGACCATGAATACAACGAATAACCGGCCGAATGCGGACGCAATGTTTGCATCGTCCCTTCAGCTCAGCGGTCTCGTTTGTATGCTAATGCATACACCTCGGGCGCTCTTCTGCAGCCGATCCTTGACCGCATAGCTACTGCCGCGGGAGCTCGCGACAATCGGTACAAGATGCCCCAAATCTTTCAGGGGCCGCGTGAAGTACGCTTCGGTTTCCGATTCCTGTTTTAGTGCAGGTTGATTTTGGACTCGCCGCCTGGTTCCGGCCGGGCGGCGTTTTATTTTGCATTTCGAGTGTTCGCGGCTTGCCGGGCAAGGTGGGCTGCTCTTGGGAGAGCTTCAATTGCGTGGGCCACCTGTGGATCGGCTTCAGTCAGCACTTGGTTCGCCGTGACCGGTCCGTGTGAGGCCATGACCAGATAATATCTGAGGCGGAGGCGGATAAACGAAGCTTCGTTGTTTATATTGTTCTTAGTAATACGATATCGCGGTCGCTTTGAAAGGTAATCTGAAAATGATGCCATCAGGCCGTCCGAAACGGCCGCGACGTCCGAGAATACCCCCTTATTTCGTTCGATCTTTGACTTGTGGTAGTTTTCCTGGCCCGCGATGCGGCCGTTTAAGACTTCTTTTGCAAAGCAAAAGATTGGGTCGAGCAAGGCGGCCTGGATGGTAGTGATCTTCTCGGCTTTCATCTCTTCGTCAGGGTGGATGCCGTCGCCGCCGAAGACTCTTCGGTCGGTAATCGTCCGAGCCTCGAAATAGGCTTTGTCAATACCCGAACTTGGTGTTTTCTGATTGTAATAATCGTATAGGTCAACGCGAGAATAATCACGCTGGATCGACCGGCCCGAGGGCGTTAGATATCGTCCGGTCGTCAGAGTAAGCCCTGCTCCCCCAGGCAGGTCGATCACGGTTTGAACGAGGCCCTTGCCAAAGGTTTTCTCCCCAACGATCAAGGCGCGATCGTCATCCTGAAATGCTCCGGCGACGATCTCGGAAGCGGATGCGGTCCGTTCATTCACCAGAACGACCAGGGGCACGGTCTCGGCGCGGGTATTGACCGAACGGTATTCGCGGCTGTCGAGCGGCGAACGGCCTCGCTGCGACAGGATCATGGTTCCCGCGGGCAGAAATTTCTCGGCGACCTTAACCGCCTGGTCGAGAATACCGCCGCCGTTCCAGCGGAGGTCGAGAACCAACGATCTCATCCCTTGTCGCTTAAGGTCTCGTAATACCAGGTCGAATTCGTCCGAGGTGGTGTAATTAAAACCTTCGGTGAGATCGATATACCCGACACCGGGACGGATAATATATGCGTCGGGTATCGATGGCTTGCTAACTACGTTTCGCGGCAATACAAGAATTTCGGTCCGTCCGGTCAAAGCCCGCTCTACCGCTAGCTTGAAACTGGTTCCAGAGGCTCCACGGATCATGTCACGCACGGCTGAGAGGCCGATTCCTGTCGTTTTTCGGCCGTTTACGGAGACTATGCGATCTCCAAACCCTAGCCTTGCATATGCCGCCGGTGATCCGGGAACCACTGACAAAATGAACGTATCCGATGACAGGCCATCGGCAAACTCTCCGATCGAGGCACCGATCCCGGTGTAGCCGCTTTTCTGTTCATCAAGAAGTTCTCTCCACTCGGCCGCGTCGTGAAAATTGGAATGCGGGTCGAGCGAATGGAGCATACTGGCGAGCGCTGTTTTGGTGATCGCTTCTGCCTTTGTCTTACCGGCATCAATATGATGACCTAGTATTAGGGCTTGGGCCTCGCCAATGTCGTTCGCAATCTCGACAACGGCCGCGGAATTGCCGCGGTTCGATCCTCCTGAGGCGGAGAAAGTACTGCCTGGCTTTATGCGGAACGGCTCGGATGCGCCGGTCAAGGGAGTCTGAAGCTGCGCTGTGATCTGGCCCGCCGTTGCAAGCAATATGAAGAGAAACAATAGAGATCGCATATAGCCCATATGCAAAAAAATATGCAAATATCCTGTGCGAGGCGGCATTACAGACTTACGCGCCTCGCTTTTAATAAAATAAGACCGGCGGTTTTGGCGGCACCCGACGACCACCGGTCAATTCCCGTTTGACTAAGTTATATATCGAACGAAGACCGGATTCCAGATAATCGGGCGATATAGACGAAGCGTATTATTGCCCGCAAAGCCCGTCCTTAGGGGCTTTTGGCATCGTTGCTTTTTTAAGGCCAAAATGTTCTGATAAAAGTTAGCCTGTTCTTCTAATAAGGCCGACCAAGAACGCCAATCGAGGCTGATATAAGGAGGGAATGGGCGCGGATATCTATGTCAGAAATGTTTAATTTACCACCGCTCGAGCTCGAAGAATATTCGCTCGGAAACGGCCTTCGCGTTGTGCTTAATCCGCACGCTGTGATTCCTGTGGTCTCGATCGCTGTCTATTACAACGTCGGTTCGCGTAACGAGCGTGAGGGCCGCACCGGGTTTGCCCATCTGTTCGAACACATGATGTTCCAGGGTTCTGAGAATGTTCCGAAAGCGGGCCATTTTCAGCACATAATGAAGTGCGGCGGTACGATGAACGGCACCACATCGAGCGAGCGAACCAATTATTACGAGACGCTGCCGGCGAGCCAGCTTCCGATGGCCCTCTGGCTGGAATCGGATCGGATGCGATCGCTGGCGGTCACGCAGGAAAATCTCGACAACCAGCGTGAGGCGGTAAAAGAGGAAAAGCGTTTGCGGTACGACAATCAGCCGTATGGGCAGATCTTCGACCTGATCAACGAGATGATCTATAAGAATTTTGCCAACGCGCATTCTACGATCGGCTCGATGGAACATCTCGATGATGCCACGGTCGAGGACGTTCAGGAGTTTTTCCGTATTTACTATGCTCCCAATAATGCAGTGACCGTGCTATCTGGTGCCTTCGAATCTGCCGTTGCAAAAGATCTGATCGAAACGTACTTTGGCGATATCCCGTCACAGCCGCTGCCGCCCGAACTCGATGTCAGCGAACCATCCGAGGTGGCGGCGACATACAGGGAATGGGAGGATAATCTTGCACCTTTTCCAGCGTTTTTGATCGGCTGGAAGATACCGCCGCGGCGTTCGCCGGAATTTTATGCCTTGTATCTGGCTGGCAAAATACTGTACGACGGAGAAAGCTCACGTCTTTATCAAAAACTTGTTAAGGGCGAGGAATCGGTAATCCAGCTTTTTGGATTTACTGACGAGCGGCGCGGCCCTTCGAGCATCTTTGTCGGTGCGATCCCGAAACCCGAAAAAGACCTTAGCCAGATCCGCGAGACCATTATGAAGGAGATCCACGATCTGGCGGCGCACGGCCCTTCGTCAGAGGAAATGGAAAAGATCGAGAACCAGCTCGTCAACGACGCCGTCCGGATGAGGCAGTCGTCAATGTCGCGGGCCCAGCAGATAGCAGAATTTGCTTTGTACGATGGCGATCCAAAGCTGGTAAATAGTGAATTATTTGACCTTTTGGCTGTAACGCCGGACCAGATCCGGCATGCGGTGGGCGTTTATCTTAATACCGACAACCGGGCATTGCTCGACGTCGTCCCCGCCGGAAAGGGGTAATCGAGCACCGACGTGGGAAATATGAAGACAGAATTTAGGTGTAATCCACCAGAGCCTCTCGAACCGATACCGTTCGATATTCCGAGACCCTTCGAGACGACTCTCGACAACGGCCTGCGTATCATCATCTTTGAGAATGACCGGCTTCCGCTTATTAGTTATAGGCTCGCATTCAATCTGGGCGATATAAATGACCCAGTTGATGCCCGCGGGATTACATCCGCGATGGCCTCTTTGCTTTCTGAAGGTACTCAGGACTACACGAGCCGCCAGCTCGCAGAAAAGATAGAGCGGTTGGGCGCCAGTATTTCTACGAATTCGTCCGATGATTTTACGATCGTTGCGGCTTCGTCGCTCTCACTTTACAGGACTGAAATACTCCAACTGCTTGCCGAGATCGTGCTGACGCCGACATTTCCTGAAGACGAATTGGACCTATACAGGCGAAACACTGTCGAACACCTCAAGTTCCAGCGTTCACAGCCGAATTTCCTTGCGGGCGAACAGGCTGCGCGTCTTTTGTACGGAGAGCATCCTTATTCAAAGGTTTCACCACGAGCCGAGGACATCGAGAAGCTTGACCGGCAAACGCTGATAAAGTTCCACGCCAGAACCATGGTGCCTAACAACGCGATCTTCATAGTTGTAGGGGCCGTTGATCGTCCGGAATTCCTAGCTGAAATGAATGATCTCTTCGGCGGATGGCAGCCGGGAACTCCGACGGTGGAAAAATTTGCCTCACCGCCATCCAGGACTGCAAGAACATTGACCATCGTCGACAGGCCCGGATCCGCACAGTCGAACATAGTCATTGCCAATCTCGCCATCAAGCGGACCGATCCTGATTATTTTCCGACAATAGTGATGAACCAGGTGCTCGGAGCAGGTGCATCGTCGCGGGTGTTTATGAACCTCCGTGAAGAAAAAGGGTACACATACGGAGCGTATACACGCCTGGGGGCAAAGCAGCTTGCCGGCGACTTTGAAGCGACGGCCGAGGTTCGCACAGAAGTGACAGGAGCTTCGTTAAAGGAGTTCTTCTACGAACTTGACCGTATCCGAAATGAAACGGTCGGCGACGATGAACTCGCCGACGCGAAGAATTTCCTGACGGGTGTCTTTCCGCTCAGGGCCGAAACTCAGGAGGGCCTGACAAACCTGATCGTCAATCAACATCTTTATGGCCTGCCGGACGACTATCTTCAAACTTATCGTGAAAACATAGAGGTGGTAACTGCCCGCGACGTTAAACGAGTAGCTAATTTACACATTAGGCCAGAGGAAATGGCGATTATCATAGTTGGCGATGCTGAAGAGATATTGCCGCAGGCAAGGGAGTATGCCGACTCGATTGAAATATTCGACACGGAGGGAAAAATGCAGGACGAAGCAAAATATGTGGTTGGTGATGAAGCGGAAACGGCCGATGTGGCAGGGAAGTGGTCGCTGAATATAGATTTCCAGGGCCAGCGGCTGCCGGTGACAATGTCCCTCGAACAGAATGGGAGCGCAGTGACGGGCGAACTCGAGACAATGCTTGGCAACGGAAAGATCGCAGACGGCAAGGTCACGGGGAGCAAACTCGTCGCCACCGCCCGGGCCGAAATGCAGGGAAGCCCGGTCGAATTCGCGATCTCAGGAAAAGCGGACGGCAACGAAATGAGCGGCACCATAACCGCCCCGATCGTGCCGGACCCGTTGTCATTCTCCGGTTCAAGACAGGCCTAGAACACAAGAGTTTAGCCGCGAAATACGCGAAATGTAGGACTTGTTCCTAACTTTCGTCTTTTTAGCGTATTTCGCGGTTGATTCTTTCTATGGCTTTGCGAATTGGATTATCGCGAATGGTGCACCCGAGGGCTCGGCGACCAGCGAGATCCGTCCCACACCCGGTGCGTCGAATGGCGGAACGCGGATGCTGCCGCCGTTTGCCGTGATCTTTTCGGCTGTTTCGTCGGCGCTATCGACCGCAATGTAGGTGCTCCAATGAGATGGTGGAGGCTCGGGTCCCCAATCCTCGTCGATGGCCATCATTCCGCCATAAGCAGTGTCATCGATATGGATCTCCTTGTAATCCATCTCCGTCACCTTGGTCTGTTCCAATGTCCAGCCGAACAACTTCGAATAAAACTCAAGAGCAGCATGCAGGTCTTTTGTGGCGAGTTCACGCCAGCAGATCTCACCGTGTTTCGGAATGTTAAATTCAGCCATGTTGCCCTCCTTCCTGCATTGTAAATGTTGCGAACATCGCACCGGTCGGGTCCTCAATAATAGCCATTCGGCCGATATTTGGTATGTCCTCGGTCTTATGCAGCTTACCGCCGAGCTCGGTCGCGAGCTTCGCATTCTCGTCCACGTTCTCGACCGCAATATAAGTCATAAAATGCGGCGGAGGCGGATTGCCGCCAAACCATTCCGGGTTTAACTCGTAGAGCCCTCCGGCCGGGTAACCTCCGCCGATCGAAAATTCGTTATATTCCATTCCGCCTGCATTGCTCTCACTGAACTCCCATCCGAAAACGTTCTTAAAGAATTCTTTCGACTTTGCGGCGTCTGTAGTCGCGATCTCTGTCCAGCAAAACGTACCCGGTGAGGGCCCCGCCATACCGGCCATTTCAGTTGCTTCTTCTGACATAAGGTTTCTCCTTGTGTGAATTAGAAAGTAAATTGTTGGGATCGATGTGTTTACGCATTCGGAAACAGTTTTGTTCTGACATAATGTTTCGGGCCGCGGTCCGCCGGATATTGAGGCTCCATGGAGTAAAGCCGTGACGAAACGCGGCCCAAAACGCCGATTGCAGCTTCGGTTATTTCTATCCTGCACGCCGCAAGCCTGCGACATTTCGCTGCATATTCTGTAAGTGTTCGATCAGGTCCGATGCTGCGCGCTTCGAAAGCTCAGTAACGCCGCAGTGCATGATCTGAGCACACTCACTCTCGGCGTCTAATTTTGCTTCGCGAGCGAGAGCTCGGATCATATTGAGCTGCTTGCCCGTCACCATATCGCCGAGGCTCTTTGCTACTGGGTCTACAGTAGCTAATGGCTCAGAGATAACAGCAGTCTCTTCATGATCGATCGAATCGAATTCGCGCTTGTAAAGTTCGCGCGCGATACCGAATTTCACAGCGGCCCTCTTCAGAGCGTCATGCTCGGCCTTCTTGATCCCTGTTTCGTTTATGGCCCTGCCGGTCCCGATGCCCTCGCGGGTCACGCCGTCGATCGTAATGGCGACCGTAACTGTGATGATCTCACCGATCGATCGAATGTCCTTTACGCTGTGCCCCCAATTTGGGGCGTTCTCGTCGAGGATGTCCGCAACGGTATGCCATTCGACGTATTCGACCATATGGACATTGCCGTTCCGGTCACGGCGTCCGGCGCGCTGGCGGACGAGGTTAGGATCTACGGTCTTGCGGAGTTCCCTTAGTGTCGTTGAAAAATCGAGTACGTTATTCGCAGCTGCCTCAGTTGGCATTTCCAGCGGTTCGGTTTCTTTCGTTTCGTTTAGAGTGCTTCGTTTCATTTCATTTCTATCTCCTATGTTGTAAACAGATCGACGAGGTGAGGACGTATACCGGCTGTCTGTTTCCGGCCAACCATTTCCCCTTCGATCTCCTGTTCGTCGCGCGTCAGACAAATAACACGACTCAGTTTGTGGTTATCAAAAGACGCAATATATATCGAACACGTTGCATCAGTGAAACAGCATATCAGAATAATTTATTTGTTGCAAGTAAGAAACAGGGTGTTGCATTTAAAAAAATGATGTGTTATGTTTTATCTGTGAAATAGCAAATGCATCAGTGGCACTTAGAATTCATGGAGGAAAAAAACAAATTATGGCATTCAAAAACGAAAGTCTCATCAGCACGGCCGAGCTGGGAAAGGCCATCAAACGGCGTCGCGAGGAACTCAAATTAAGCTTGCGTGATGTCGCCGACGTAACCGAGGTTTCAGCATCGACTCTGTCGCGGATCGAAAATGGCACGGGCAGGCCCGACGCTGACAACATCGCTCGACTGACGCAATGGCTGGATATGCCGGTCGATCGTCTCATGACAAAGCATTCGGGAAACAGCGTCGAACCGGTCATCTATTACCCGCACGAGGCGACGCCCGAGATCATTGAGGCCCACCTTAGGGCGGACCGAAACCTTACGCCCGAAACCGCAAATGCTCTGTCAGAGCTTTTTCGCGTGGCGTATGAGCAATTTAGTGATCGCGGCAGCAAGAAAAAATAACGGTACGGGCAGGAATCTACTCAAATGAAACAGAAAAGCTCAGCATTTGACCTTGGCGGCACGGCAGGTATTGACACGAAGTTTGTGTTGTTTTTTCTGGCTCTCGAATACGGACGCGCGGGTAACGCTCTCTCACTCGACGGTATTGTCATGAGTCTAACCATGATCATGGTACTTGTCCTTCCGTATTTTCTCCCTTCCCGGTATGAAATGCCGAGCTTCTCCAATTGGCTGGTATATCGCGGGATAGTCGCTGTCGCGGGGGTCGCGGCCGGGACCGTCATGGGTCAAACAACCGGGGTCTTACTTCCTGAAGGCGCCGGGTTTATTCCGATGACCTTGCTCATAATGGCATCAATAGTGAGCTGCTATATCCAGTTTTACGGCTTAACGAAACTCCGCCAGGCAAATTAGGCAAAAGGCGCCAGGTGGCAGTTGAAAGGGATCCGCGGACGTTTCGGGAACGTCCGCGGATTTTCTTTGTCGTATGTTATAACATATGTTATATTTATTTTGAGAATTATTGGCGGCGGGAAATATTATGATAAATACACTGAAAATAACGGCCATCGGAAATTCATTTGGAATTATCTTGCCAAAAGGGATACTCGAAAAACTTCGGGTGACTAAGGGCGATTCCGTTCTTGTTATTGAAACGCCAAACGGGGTGGAGCTAACGACTTTTAACCCGGTCGTGGCAAGACAGATCGAAATAGCCGAACGCGTTATGCGTGAAGATCGGGACGTATTACGCAAACTCGCTGAATAAAATGGATATTGAGTGGGTTCGACTTGAAACGGCTCTAGCGCTTCATAAGCGTCAGATCGCCGAGCACGGCGGCAGCGACGGAGTGCGCGATGAAGGTCTACTTTCGTCGGCTTTGGCTCGACCGCAAAATCTGCTGGCCTACAATGACGATGCGGACATTGCTGCATTGGCTGCGGCCTATGCCTTTGGCATCGCCAAGAACCATCCGTTTATAGACGGCAATAAGCGGACTGCTCTGGTAGCAATGCGCACCTTTCTCAGTGTGAACGGGTATGACCTCAGAGCCACCCAGGAGGATAAATACATCACTTTCCTAAGCCTCGCCGATGGAAGCCTGGGGGAAGACGAACTTGTCCACTGGGTTCGGCCACACCTCATCGAATTGGTTTGAAAAGAGAAGTCCGACGCTGAGCGATGATGTTAACGCATTGCGGCTGGCTCGGAAATCGATGACTCTAATTCTAAATTTAAGTCATAGATCTTTCGAACCTGTTCCACAAGTTCCAAATACTGCCCCGGCGTCAAAGCTTGGGCTCCGTCGCAAAGAGCTTCCTCAGGACATGGATGGACCTCGATGATCAGGCCGTCCGCACCGACTGCGACACCGGCACGGGCCAAGGGAGTCACCATATAATTGTGTCCTGTACCATGCGACGGGTCGACGATCACCGGCAAATGCGTCGCCCGGTGTATCGCCGGCACAATGGCGAGGTCCATCGTATTGCGGGCGTGAGTGCCAAAAGTGCGAATGCCGCGTTCGCATAGGATCACGTCGTAATTTCCCTCGGCCATTATATATTCTGCGGCGAGCATCAGTTCATCGAGTGTGGCAGAGAGCCCGCGTTTTAGCAGTATCGGTTTTCGCGTCTTGCCGATGTACCGCAGGAGCGAGAAATTCTGCATATTTCGGGCACCGATCTGGATGCAGTCGCCGTATTTCTCGACCGCATCGACCCCATGTTCATCCATCGCCTCAGTTACGATATTCAGCCCGTACTGGTCGCGGACCTCGACAAGCATTTTCAAGCCCTCTTCGCCTAGCCCCTGAAACGCATACGGCGAAGTTCGCGGTTTATAAGCTCCGCCTCGGAAAAATCGAGCTCCGCTCTCGGCCACTGTTCTGGCAGCGGCAAAGACCTGCTTTTCGTTCTCAATAGCACACGGCCCGGCGATGATCGCGAGCTCCGGCCCGCCTATCGTGGCATTGCCAACCTTAACTACCGATTTTTCCGGCCGCAGGTCCTTTGAAATGAGTTTATAGGGCTTAGTAACCCGGATGGCGTCTGCAACCCCGGGCAAGTTCTCAAAATGGGCCGGATCGATCGAGCCTGGATTACCGGTCACGCCGATAGCGGTGCGGCTTTCGCCCGGGAGAGCGTGGCCCCGGAATCCGAGCGTGTCAATAACCTCAAGGACCCTCTCAATGTCAGACGCCGAGGCATCCGCTTTCATAACGATCAACATAAGTAAGTACTTCCCAGTGGCGGCAAAACAATAACTTTAATTTTCACCACTTGTTTTTGCAAATCGAGGCAGTAACCGTCCAACACACTCCTCTACCCGGCGAACAGCGTCGCCGGCGTTCAAAGCGATTTCGATTTCCGAGACTATGGCTGAACCGACGACGGCGGCATCCGCATACCGCCAGACATCGGCGACCTGTGCGGCTGTCGATATTCCGAAACCGACCGTGACAGGCAATTCGGTAAATTGGCGGACCCGCCCGACCAAGGCTTCCGCTTCCGAACTGGTTTCTTGCTGAGCTCCAGTAACACCGGCCCGAGAAACCGCATAAATAAAACCGCGGGCACCGGCACAAATTTTCTCAAGCCGCTGATCCGTGGTAGTGGGGGCAACCAGCGAAATGAGATCGATGCCGTGATCGGCTAGCTGACGAGAGATCAGGTCGGCCTCATCCTCAATAACATCAGTCAAAAGCACACCGTCGATACCGCTGTCGGAGCGGCAAAACTCTTCTATCCCAAACCGCAGGAACGGATTGAAATACGTGAAGAGTACCAAAGGAATATCGGTCCGCTCGCGTATTTTCGTCGTAAGGGCGAGTACATCGCGAAAGGAAGTTCCACCTTCCAGGGCCCGGGCCGACGAGCGCTGGATCGTCGGCCCATCCGCCATCGGATCGCTGAATGGAACTCCAAGTTCGATCACGTCGGCGCCGAGTTCCACAAGCGTAAGCACTATTTCAAGAGAGGTCTCAAGGTCAGGATCTCCCGCCGTGACAAAAGGGATAAATCCCCTACGCCCCTCGCGCTTAATTTCGTCGAACTTCGCTTCAATTCGATTCATTTCGACCTTCCCTCAAGTTCGTCCTGTACTGTCTGAATGTCCTTATCGCCG
This sequence comes from Pyrinomonadaceae bacterium, assembly GCA_041749555.1. Lineage (GTDB taxonomy): Bacteria > Acidobacteriota > Blastocatellia > Pyrinomonadales > Pyrinomonadaceae > OLB17. Next base: position 11,086 of record JBGTBC010000356.1, read on the forward strand.
CGCCCTGAAAGGTTGACGATCATGATGTGCGTCTGCGGCAGCTCTGGTGCGATCTTTATCGCGTGGGCGATCGCGTGGGCGGATTCAAGGGCGGGAATAATGCCCTCGGTTTCGGCCAGCGTTGTAAATGCCGTTAAAGCATCTTCGTCTGACGCGGAAACATATTCTACTCGGCCGGAATCATGCAGAAACGCGTGTTCCGGTCCGATCGACGCATAATCGAGACCCGCGGAGATCGAGTGAGTGCCGGCAATCTGCCCGTTATCGTCCTGCAGTAGATAACTTTTGGTCCCCTGCAGAACGCCAACATTGCCGCTATTCTTAAATCTCGCCGCGTGCTCTCCTAGCGAGTCACCTCGGCCACCGGCTTCGACACCGACCATTCGAACGTCATCATTTAGGAATGCATAAAAGAGCCCGATCGCGTTCGAGCCGCCGCCGACGCAGGCAACGAGAGAATCGGGCAAACGTCCTTCGTGCTCAATGATCTGCCCGCGAGCCTCGACTCCGATAATGCGTTGAAAATCACGCACCATCAGCGGGTATGGGTGCGGACCGAGCGCCGAACCGAGCAGATAATAGGTCGTGTCGACATTGGTCACCCAATCGCGAAGAGCTTCGTTGATCGCGTCCTTAAGTGTGCGCGATCCGGTATCCACGCCTCGCACCTCCGCACCCAGAAGCCGCATCCGAAATACGTTCACTTCCTGCCGCCGCATGTCTTCGGTGCCCATATAGACAACGCACTCGAGGCCGAACAACGCACAGACGGTCGCCGTCGCGACACCGTGCTGTCCGGCACCTGTTTCGGCAATGATCCGCGTTTTGCCCATTCGCCTGGCGAGAAGTATCTGGCCAAGGCAGTTGTTTATTTTGTGAGCTCCTGTGTGATTGAGGTCTTCGCGTTTTAAATAGATCTTTGCCCCGCCGAGCGTTTCCGTTAGCCGCTTTGCAAAATAGAGCGGAGTCGGCCGCCCGGAGTAGTTTCGAAGCAGGCTGTCAAGCTCGGCATGGAATCCGGCATCATCACGCGCGGCATAGAATGCCGTCGTTAGCTCGTCCAGCGGGGCAGCAAGCGTTTCAGGGACGAATCTACCGCCATAATCGCCCCAGTAACCGCGTTCGTTTGGTTCATAATTAGTCATGCGTTTTTTGCGTTGCGGATAAATTCCTCGAGCTTTTTGTGATCTTTCTGTCCTCTAACGGATTCGACGCCGCTCGCCACGTCGACTGCATACGGGCGAACCGTTTGTATCGCAATTTTCACATTCTCAGCGTTGAGTCCACCCGCAAGATAAACTTTTGGATGCTCCTCCGCGAACCTCTGTGCCAAATCCCAGTCCGTCTTCTCGCCCGTTCCCCCGTAGAGGATCGGAGAATAGGCGTCAATCAGTATGAAATCGATAGGATAGTCCTCGATCGTGCTTAGGTCGGACGCTTCAGATATCCGGAACGCTTTGATAACCTCTAGCCCGCATCTTTTCTTACATTCTTCTACGTATCCGGCCGTCTCATCACCGTGAAACTGAATCATGTCGATATCCGTTTCACTTGCCACGCGTTGTACCCTCTCGACGGGTTCATTTACAAACACACCCACCGTCACGACGCTTTCGCCAATTTCGTTAATTATCTCTCTCGTCGCATCAGGCGAGATAAAGCGAGGACTCTTTGTGTAGAAATTAAAGCCCAATGCGTCCGCACCTAACATAGCCGCGATCCGGGCGTCGTCGAGATTTGTGATGCCGCAGATCTTGACGACTGTCATATCGCTGCCTCCGGCATGCCAACAAGACTTCTTAATTCATCAGCAACATTGTCAGACCGCATTAGTGTTTCCCCGATTAGAAAGGCATCAAACCCGAGAACAGAAAGTTCGTCGATCTCTCCGCGACTCGATATCCCGCTCTCTGCCACCATTAACGATCCTTTCGGCCGTTCATTTATCAACCGGCGTGAAACGTCGAGCGATACATCTAGGGTTCGTAAGTCTCGATTATTAACGCCAATGATTTCCGCCCCGATACGATTCGCTACTTCCATTTCTACACTATTGTGCACCTCGACCAGTGCGTCCATACCAAGATCGTTTTGGGCCACGTGCAGCAGCTTTTCAATTTCAGGCTCCGAAAGGGCTGCAACGATCAAAAGGATCGCATCGGCACCGGCAGCGGCGGCTTCATATATTTGGTATTCGTCGACGATGAAATCTTTCCGCAAAACGGGCATTTCCACGGTTTCCGCTGCGATCATGAGATCGTCGAGCGAGCCTCCAAAAAACTCTCCTTCCGTCAGGACCGAGATGGCCGCCGCGCCTCCCGATTCATAATTACGGGCGACTTCTCTTACGTCAATGTTTGCGTTGATCACACCTTTCGAAGGCGATGCCCGCTTGAGCTCGGCGATGATGTTCGCCCGATCGGAACGCTGAAGCGCCGATCGGAAGCGGTGAGGAATAGCTCCTTCCCGGACCCCTTCGGCTCGCGATTTGATGTGTGTCATATCTACCCTGTTTTTCGATGATCTGATTAGGTCGCGCGTCTTAGACATGACCTTATCGAGGAATATTTCACTCATGAAGCCTCCCTTAGCGCTTTCAGTTTCGCGGCTGCCGATCCGTTACGGATGCTGACCCGGGCTTGGTCGTAAGCTTCGGTCAGGTCCGCAGCCATGCCGGCGACATAGATGGCGGCGGCCGCATTTACGAGTACGAGTCGTTCGGGGTCCGTGTCCTTCATTTTGTTGTCCAGTATGTCACTTATCAGCCCGGCACTTTCCCTGGCGGTGCATTTCGACGGCATGCTTTTTCCGAGCGAATAAACACCGAAATCAGGCCCCGCGATCTCGAAGCTATTGATCAAATTGTCGACTACCTCAGTCACGTAGGTTTTCCCCACGATCGAGATCTCGTCGAGGCCGTTTTCGGCGTGGACCACCCAGCTCCCCTTGGTTCCGAGCCGGGCAAGAACTCGCGCTGTAGGTTCGAGCATGTCCGTGTGCCAAACTCCGATTACGTGATGAGGTGCAGAAGCCGGGTTGCAGAGCGGTCCTAAATTGTTAAATATGGTCGGTCGACCTACCGAACGACGAGCGGTCGCGAGTGTCGGTGAAAAAGAATGAAATCGGGGTGCGAACATAAAGCAAAGGCCGTGAACATTCAGGTTCCGCTCGGAGACACCCGGTTCCACATCGACATCGATTCCAAGCTCAGACAGTGCGTCAGA
>JBGTBC010000357.1:0-24630 GCA_041749555.1 Pyrinomonadaceae bacterium
GAAGTTACGCTTCAGTTCCTTCCGTCTCGGTTTTTTCAGCTGCCGGTTCATCCTCAACGGTTTCTTCAACCGCCGGGGCAGCTTCCTCGACGACTTCTTCAACCGGGTCCACTGCCTTTACCTCTTCGGCTTTAGGTTCTGCGTCTTTCTTGGCCTTTCGCTCCGGTTTTGCCTCGGCCTCGCCGCCCTCGGCCGTTACCGTAACCGGAACTGTAAGAATAACCTCACGGTGAAGTTTGATATTCACCGTAAATTCCCCGGTTTCCTTGATCGCGTCTTTCATAACGATCTTACGACGGTCGATCTCATAACCCTTGGCGTTTAATGCCTCAGCGATGTCCATCGACGTGACCGAACCGAAGAGTGTTCCTTGCTCGCCGGCTTTACGCTCGAAGCTGAGAGCGATCGTTTCCATCTGCTCCTTTTGTGCCTCTGCGGTCGCACGCTCGATCGCGGCTTTTTTGAGAAGAGCTGACCTCTCTTGTTCGATCTGCTTTACATTCCCCTTGGTCGCGAGCGTCGCATAGCCATGGGGTAGCAAGTAGTTTCGAGCGTAACCGGCCTTGACCTTGACGATCTCACCGCGTCCGCCGACATGCTCAATGTCCTCGCGTAATAAAATAGTAGTATTTGCCATGATGTTTAGTTCCAAGTTCAATGAGTTCCAAGTTCCGAGTTCAATATTTCACGTTCCAACTTCAGAGATTCTCCGTAAAGCCCCTTTCAACTTGGAACTTGGAACCCTAAACTCGGAACTAACTCTGTTAATCTGCAACGAAAGGCAGCATTGCCATCGATCGCGCACGTTTGATGGCCTTTGCCAAGCGACGCTGGTCCTTGGCCGGGATGCCCGAGATACGACGCGGCATGATCTTGCCTCTTTCAGGCACAAACTGCCTAAGCAGGTCGACATCTTTCCAGTCAAGATAGTCCGGGATCATAAGCCGTGATCTTCGCCGCTGATATCGCCTCGGCCTGTCGCCGATCACGTCTTCGCCAACTCCAAACCCGCCCCTTTCATCTAATATTTCTAATTCATTTTCTGCCATAAATATTCTCCTGGTGCCTGAAGCTTATGCTTCCGCAGGGACCTCCGCTTCTTCGGGTGCGGTCTGCCGGTACGAAGCGCGTTTTACTTGTCGGGCCTCGCGCTTTGCCCGAACCTTGTCGGCCTTTTTGCGGTCCTCGTCCACGCGGACGGTGATATACCGCAAGATCACGTCATTGACCCTCATGCGGCGTTCGAGCTCGGCAATCTCCTGCCCACTGCCGTTTACCTCAAAAAGCACATAATGCCCTTCATTCTTTTTCTGGATCGGATATGCAAGGTTTCGAATACCGATGTTATCCATTCGAACCACTTCCCCTCCTTCCTTCTCGATCAATTTCCCGACCGCGTCGTTAAGCTTTTCGATCTTATCGGCAGCGGTTTCCGGGTTGACGATATACATCACTTCGTACGTTCTATTTACCATTTATTACTTTCTCCTTTCGGTTTACTAACCTCATCTTCTAGAGATGAAGTAAGGATCTCAATTAAATTTCGCCATCGCCGCTTCGACTCCATCTCCGACTATGGTCTCGACGGCGTCAGCTGCTTCCTCTAAAACCTTTTCAAGCGTTTCGACATCGCCCTTGGCGAAGTTTTCCAAAACGAATCTTGACGCATCACTTATAGGGTGATCCGGATGTATGCCGATCCGCACCCGTGTAAATTCCTGCGTTTTCAAACAATCGATGATCGACCTTAAACCATTCTGCCCCCCGTGTGTCCCTCTCGGTCGTACACGTATGGTGCCGAATGGAAGTGCAAGATCATCCGACACCACAATGAGCTTTTCAACCGATCGGTCCTCTTTCGCCAGCAGGCAGCTTACCGCCTCGCCGCTGAGATTCATATAAGTTTGCGGTTTCGCTAACTCAATCGTTTGGTTTTCAATAATTCCACGTCCGACCAATGACCGGCATTCTGAGCGGCCAATCCGTGTCTGCACTCGCGACGCTAGCAGATCGACGAGCATAAACCCGAGATTGTGCCGCGTTTTCAAATATTCCGGACCCGGATTGCCGAGCCCGACTATCAACCAGTTGTTCACTTGTGGTTATCCTTCGCATTTCCGCCGCCACGGGAAATAACCTTTCTCGGCAGAAACCCAAAAATAACTAGCTTTATTCTTCGCCGCCGCCCTCTTCAGGAGCTTCAGCCGGCTCCTCGCCAACAACTTCAGGTGCTGCACCTTCTTCAAGCTGCGGTTCGAGTTCGGCCTCGCTTACTATCACGATCGACGCTACGACGGTGTCAGGAGCATCATGGATCTCGATGCCTTCGGCCACCTTAAGGTCTGAGACGTGGATCGCATGATCTGACGTTAGCTCTGAAATATCAACGTCGATCGAATCCGGTGTTTTTGCCGGTTCGCAGATGACCTTGATCTCCCGCATAGCCTGCGAAAGGACCGCACCTTCTTCCCTCAGTGCGTCGGGTTCGCCGATCAAATGAATAGGAACGGTCATCTCGATCTTCTCGCCCTTCGAAAATCGTCGGAGATCAGCATGGATCAGCCGCCCACGTACGCCGTCGATCTGACGGTCCTGAAAAATAACGTCGTTGACGCCTTCGCCCTCGATATCGAGTGAGAAAACGGTATTGACTCCGCTATCAGTCCTCAGGATGGCCGCGAGGTCCTTTAGTTCCGCAACGGCCGCAAGGCTCTCAGACCCGCCGCCATAAACGACAACCGGTACCTTTCCCGCCGCGCGAAGGCGACGGTTAACATTCTTGCCGCCAGTTTCCCGCTTTTCAGCTTTTATTAATATTTTCTCTGCCATAACTATTTCCTGGTTCAAAGTTCAAAGTTCAAAGTTCAAAGTGCTTCTGTGGTTCAAACTTTGAACCTTGTACTTACTAAATAAACAATGACGAAACGCTCGTCTCGTCGTGTATCGATTTGATCGCCGAAGCAAGCAGATTCGCCACGCTTAAGACCTCGATCTTTCCGCCCTCTACAAGCGGTTTGCCGTTATCCCTGATAGGGATCGTGTTGGTTACGATCACCTTTTTCAAATACGAACTGCTTATATTTTCAACTGCTTTCCCCGAAAACACCCCATGGGTAAAACATGCGAACACCTCATTGGCACCTGCGTTATGCAGTGCTTCTGCCACCTTGCAGATCGTCCCGCCCGTATCGCACATGTCGTCGATTATCAGGCAATTCTTGCCGCTCACATCACCGACAATATTCATCACATCCGCTTCGTTGGCACGTTCGCGGCGTTTATCGCAAAGTGCGAGTCCGGCGTCAAGCCTCTTCGCGTATGCCCTCGCCCTCTCGGCGCCGCCCGTGTCCGGGGCCACTACGATCAGATTCTCGATCGGATTCGTCCTGAAGTAATCCACCACGATCGGGGCGGCGTAAAGGTGATCGACCGGAATATCAAAGAATCCTTGTATCTGCGAAGCATGTAGATCGACCGTCAATACACGCTTAGCTCCCGCCGTCGTTATCAAATTCGCCACCAGCTTTGCTGCGATCGGCACCCGGGGACGGTCCTTTTTATCCGACCTCGCGTATCCAAAATACGGAATCACGGCGGTTACTCTTTCGGCCGATGCCCTGACAAAGGTGTCGATCATGATCAACAATTCCATCAGGTTTTGGTCGCTCGGCGGACAAGTCGGCTGAACGATAAACACATCCGACCCGCGGACATTCTCGCCTATCTGAAAATTGAATTCGCCATCGGAAAAGCTCTCTGTTGTAGCTTTTCCAAGCTCGCAATTCAGTTCGCGGCAGATCTCTTCAGCGAGCTCGCGATGAGCGTTTCCCGAAAAAACCTTGATCGTTCCCGTAACGGACATAATCTAAATAAAGTCGACTGCAAATAAAAACGGACAACCTCAATAGATTGCCCGTTCGGATTCATAATTGGCTGGGGCGGAAGGACTCGAACCTACGAATGCCGGATCCAAAGACCGGTGCCTTACCACTTGGCTACGCCCCAATGCGAATATGTTTTCGACGCGGAAACAACCTACGCACCTTGCAGGTGCAGTAACTCGCGGTACTCAGCCCGCGAAACGGTTGATACAGCAAACTTTCGCCAGGTCGATTCAATATCGAGGGCTTTTTCAGCAGTTTGCCGTGTCTCTGTTTTGTCAAATAATGCGAAGATCGAGGCTCCGCTGCCGCTCATTGCGGCATTAACTGCACCGAGTTCGAGTAATTTAACCTTCACTCGTTTTACCTCGGGAAACGAGCTGAAAACGCTCGCTTCAAAGTCATTTGTCAGTGTCGATTGGCGTGGATCTAGCGATTTAGCCTCCGAACGACAAACTCGAAGAATATGATTTGGGGTCGTATTTGTCAAGCTGGGAGCTTTAATATTAGCAAAAGCCTCCCCGGTCGGCACGGCCACGTCGGGCGTAACAATCACTAGGTTTTGTTCAAAAACATCCTCAATCGGTTCGATTTTCTCACCGCGAGCTGTTCCGATCGCAGTGCCGCCGTGCAAAAAGAACGGCACGTCCGAGCCCAGCATACAGGCTATTGAATAAAGATCCTCGTATTTTGATTGGATCCCCCATAACCTCGCAAGCCCTATCATTGCGACAACCGCATTCGATGAGCCACCGCCGAGCCCTCCGGGCGATGGAATGCTCTTTTCAAGATGGATCGATGCACCGTCCTTGACGTTAAATACAGTCTGCATCGCCTGCGCAGCCCGAATAATAATATTTTCGTCGTTTCCGGGTATTGAGCGGTCGTCACAGGTCAATCGAAGTGTTTTCCAAGGCTCGAAATGGATCGTGTCATGAAGCGAAACTGTCTGTAATGCGGTGCAGAGCTCATGAAACCCATCTTCCCGTTTGCCTAGAATTCGAAGCGTCCAGTTAATCTTGGCGAATGAAGGTAGCGTAAACTCCAATGACACCGCTTTAGGATAAAGAAAGTCGAAGATACCGGCAAACTAGCGATACACTTATACTTTTCTGAGGCGCAGCACCAATATTGGGAACCATCTGCACTCATCGCTGTTTAATAATCGTGAAGACCACGCTTAACAAACTCTTTGTCGGAGAACTAAGTTGTAAGAGGGTCATTAGGTCCGCCCTTCTGATTCCTTTATTTGTCTATATGGGACTCTTTATGATCGCCTGGCTCATCCCCGACAAATTGATCTTTCGGCCCCCGGCTCCGTCCTACCAGGACGATTCCAGGATTTTGAAACTCCCCACATCAGATGGTGAGACCATTGCCGCGAAGTTCTACGAAAATGATGCGGCCGCCCACACAATTCTTTTCAGTCACGGAAATGCAGAAGATATCGGGCACATCGAACCTTTCGTAAGGCTCCTTCGCGACCAGGGTTTCGCGGTTCTGACCTTTGATTATCGAGGCTATGGCCTGAGCAAGGGCTTCCCGTCAGAAGAAAAGTCCTACAAAGACATAGATGCGGCCTATGATTATCTTGTTAATGACCGGATGATCCCCGCTGAACGGATAATCCTTCATGGCCGCTCGCTTGGCGGCGGAGTTGTTCTCGATATCGCCACTCGCAAACCTGCTGGCGGCCTGATCCTCGAAAGCACATTCACGTCGGCCGCCCGCGTACTGACCAGGATAAAGGTCCTTCCGTTCGATAAATTCGATAACATCAGCAAGATCACTGCGGTAGCGTGTCCGGTATTAGTTATCCACGGAAAAATGGACAACACAATTCCCTTTCATCACGGTGAAGAGCTTTACGCCGCCGCAAACGAACCCAAAACTCACTTATGGATCGAAAACGCGGGCCACAACAACCTTTTTTATACCGCTCGCGAAACGTACCTAATCGCGATCCGGGATTTTTCTGAAACACTGCAATAAAAAAAGGACCTCCACAACTCTGCGCAGATCCATATAAAGCCTATTCTATTCGCCTATTTTCGGAGGAAGACTTGGGTAAAATAATATGATCCGTCGTCACCTACGGCTACGCCTACGGCGGATTCCTTCCAGTCACTGTTCAGCAGATTGTGCCGGTGTGATTGGGAATTTAGCCAATTATCGACCGCTTTTTCGACCGGATCTTTGTAGCCGCGGTTATAAGCGATGTTCTCGCCGATCGCCCGCCATCTGCCGAGCTTCATCTGGTCTGCTCGGTCGCTGACAACTTTATTATCGAGTCCGCGATGGCCAAAGAACTTGAATTCAGCCATATTCCGCGAATGGGTACGGGCCAAAGCAGCGACCTGTTCGCTCCAGACCAGCGGCTGCATCCCGTTTTCTTCACGTTTTCGGTTCAGCCGTTCAAAAGCGGCCCGCTCCAACTCGACGGTGTTGACAACAGCAGACGAACCAACGGCTGCTTCTCGATACTCATTACCGAGACGCGGCCGGTCAAAGTCGCTGATGTCATAGCCCGTGGCTACCTTTGCGGAGGCACTGGCTGTTATCCTTTGTGCGCTGGAAAATGTGGCTAGAGCCGCGACCACGGCAAGGGAAAGGACGATTTTCTTAAACATAAAGACCTCACTTCGGCAGCCGGACGATCTCTGCGGCAGAGATTCCTTGCTTTGCGCCTGCCCCTTTCAGGACAGTTGCCTTTTCGGATAAGGTTCGAACAATTGGAGATTGTTCCAGTGCGAAATAGAACCCGCACTATTTATTTCAAATGATCAATGAGGCTGCCGTTCCGCAAAATATAGCTGGGGGCAACTCGCTTGAGACCTTTAAGACTTTTTTGAGACATTTACGCCAAATGGTACTTTTAAGCTATTTGGTATTCCATTGCCTGAAATTCTGGGCTATCGTCGGTTTGTATGAAGTACGACCGGCCAACATGTCACTGCAAAAAACAGACGCTGAACATTAAGCTCAAACCTGCTGCCGATTCCGAAAAACTAGCCTTCCTTGATACGGTCTGTGGCCTGCTCATCGAAAGCCGATTCGGCCCGTGCGGTACATACTATCCGATCGTGGAGCTGAACGATCTGTTCGATATTCACCCGCACTCGGAAGAGATGCCCGATGAATTCTTCGATCTGGCGCAGCGACCCTGGGCGGGCTTGTCGACAACCAAGCTGCTCGACAAGCCAGCAAACGTCAGCCGCCCCAGAACTGACAGAGATCTGACCGCACCTGAACTAACGCCCTCGCCCTGCTCCATGCCCCGAGGGTCTCCTGTTGGTGCACACTATTGTTAAAAGTCCGGTCAAAAATCTAAGATGTCTATATAGGTAAACGAAATGTCGATTTCGCCGAGCAGCCGCCTGACCGCCGCGGTCCTGGCCAAGAGGGCCGATGTTCCTCTCTTCACGGTCCGCTATTACACTCGGATAGGACTTCTCAGGCCCTCACGAGATCTTCGCAACGGCTACAAGATCTACAAGCCGTCTGACCGTGACCGGCTAAAGTTCATCGCGGCGGCCAAGGAATTGGGTTTCACGCTGGCCGAGATCGAGGAGATCCTCGATCACGCGGCACACGGCGATTCACCTTGCCCCATGGTTCGCGAGGTCGTTGAAAAGCGGATCGATGAAAACCGCAAGAAGATCCGTGAAATGAAGCGCCTGCAAAAGCGGTTGGAGTCCGCGGCCGATATGTGGAAGAATATGAAAAATTTCGAACCCGACGGTCATTCCGTTTGCCGCCTGATCGAATCATTTGCCGAAAACGAAAATAATGCTTGACCTGACACTAGCTCACATCTTTTAGAATAGTTCTCGGAGGGAATTTAAGAGATGAAGAATGAATTCAAAGACCCGATCTGCGGAATGACCGTTACGCCCGAAACGGCGGCCGCGACCCATGAACAGGACGGCATCCGGTACCACTTTTGCGCCGTGGGGTGCCGCGACAAGTTCGTCGCCCAAAACCGCCCCGCGTCGGCCGCCCCGTCAGGCATGGTACAGCTCGGACACCGAAAGGCATCGACAGACGTGATGATGATGGATACCGAAGGCACCCACATCGACCCGGTCTGCAAAATGCGCGTAAGCCCCGACACTGCGGCTGCCCAGCACGAACATAACGGAACCAAATACTACTTCTGCAACAACAGCTGCCGTGACCGGTTCGCGGCCGATCCCGGGGCATTTCTATCGACCGACGATGCGACGCCCACTCCGAACTCCACACTCCGAACTCCGCACTCTTCGATCGATCCGGTCTGCGGCATGACCGTCGACCCGGCAAGCGCCGCTGGGAGCCATGAATACAAAGGTGAGACATACTACTTCTGCTCGAATGGATGTCAGACCAAATTCAAGGCCGACCCGGAAAAGTATCTGAACCCGAAAGAGCCGGAAAACCAGCCACTCGGCGTCGAATATACATGCCCGATGCACCCTGAGATCGTGCAGATCGGCCCGGGAAGCTGTCCGATCTGTGGAATGGCTCTCGAACCGAAAGAGATCAGCCTGGACGACGGCCCCGATCCTGAATACATCGACATGAAGCGGCGGTTCGGGATATCAGCTTTGCTGACACTGCCGGTCCTGGTTCTGGCGATGGGCGAGATGTTTCCTGCTTTTCACTCGATCGTGTCGCCGCGGGTCTCGATCTGGATACAGTTTGTCCTCGGTACTCCGGTCGTTCTATGGGGCGGTTGGCCTTTCTTTGAGCGGGGATGGGCCTCGGTAAAAAACGTCAGCCCGAATATGTTCACGCTGATCGCGATCGGGACGGGAGCTGCATTGATCTACAGCTTTGCGGCACTTTTTGTACCTCAAATTTTTCCGGCGACGATGCTCGATGCTCACACGGGGTTGATCCCGGCGTATTTTGAGGCGGCCGCCGTGATCGTTACGCTTGTATTGCTCGGCCAGGTACTTGAATTGCGGGCACGTTCGCAGACGTCATCGGCAATCAAAGAACTTCTGCAATTGGCTCCGGAAAACGCAACAGTAGTAAACGATGATGGCAGCGAAGAGATCGTCGATCTAAGGCACGTTCAGGCAGGCCAAACGCTCCGCGTTAAGGCGAACGAAAAGGTGCCTACGGACGGTGAGATCACCGATGGTGAAACCTCGATCGACGAATCGATGGTCACCGGCGAATCGATGCCGGTCGAGAAACACACCGGCGACAAGGTCATTGGCGGGACCATCAACGGGAGCCGTAGTTTTATGATGCGGGCCGACCGCGTCGGAAGCGAGACGCTTCTGGCACAAATCGTCAAAATGGTCGGCGAGGCCCAACGCAGCCGTGCACCGATACAGCGAATGGCCGATGTAGTCTCGGCCTATTTTGTCCCGACCGTGATTGTCGTGGCAATCGTGGCGTTCATAGTTTGGTATATATTTGGCAGCCTGTCATACGCAATGGTCGCAGCAGTTTCGGTGTTGATCATCGCCTGCCCGTGTGCCCTCGGACTCGCGACACCGATGTCCATCATGGTCGGCACCGGGCACGGCGCAAAGAACGGCGTTTTGATCAAAAAAGCCGAGGCTCTTGAAACTCTTGAAAAGATAAACGCAATTGTCGTCGACAAAACCGGGACACTGACGGAGGGCAAACCAAAGCTGCAGAGCGTGGTTCCAGGAGTGGGATTCGACGAAAACGAGATATTGCAGTTAGCGGCCAGCCTTGAGAGAAATAGCGAGCACCCGCTTGCGACGGCGATCATTGCCGAAGCGGACGCACGCGGGCTCAAACCAGAAACTGTTGTTGATTTTGAATCTATTACAGGCGTCGGAATAAAAGGGCAAATTGCTGGTAAGGTAATTCAGGTTGGCAAGGGCGACGCAACCGGCGGCTCTTTGATGACATCTGCCGAGGAACTGCGATCTAAGGGCCAGACCGTTATGTTCGTTACGATCGATGGAGATCTTGCCGGCCTTATCGGCGTTGCTGATGCTATCAAACCGTCCGCGAAAGCCGCCATTGATGAACTTCACCGTCAAGGTCTGGAAGTCATTATGATGACCGGAGACAACCGTGTGACGGCCGAGGCTGTGGCAAAGCAACTTGGCATCGATCAGGTTTTCGCCGAAGTGATGCCGGAGGACAAGGCGGCGAAGGTAAAAGAACTCCAATCAAAGGGAAAGATCGTCGCGATGGCGGGTGACGGCGTAAATGATGCTCCGGCGTTAGCGCAGGCCGATGTCGGCATTGCCTTCGCGAGCGGCACGGACGTTGCGATCGAATCGGCTGGCATTACCTTGCTTAGATCAGATCTCGGCGGGATCCTCAAATCGCGAAATCTTAGCGTCAACACAATGAAGAACATCCGGCAAAACCTGTTCTTCGCTTTTGCTTACAACATTGTGGGTGTGCCCATTGCCGCCGGCGTTTTGTATCCGTTTTTTGGCCTTCTGCTTTCGCCAATGATCGCAAGTGCTGCAATGACCTTCAGTTCTGTCTCAGTGATTCTCAACGCCTTGCGGCTTCGAAATTCAAAACTTTAGCCACTAGTGCACGAATAAAACTAACTGGGATTATTTTTTTCTCACCACTTCCTTAGCCCGTGCGGTAGAATTACACTATGGCCAAAGTAGCACTAGCAATTCACGGCGGGGCAGGAACGATCCTCAGGTCACAGATGACGGCTGCCCTTGAAGCCGAATATCGCGGCGGGCTTGAAAATGCGTTGAAATCCGGTTGGAATATTCTCGAAAGCGGCGGCAGCTCGCTCGACGCGGTTGAGGCAGCCGTTCGCTCATTGGAGGATTTTCCGCTCTTCAACGCCGGTCGAGGGGCGGTATTTACGCATGAAGGCGAGGTCGAGCTTGATGCCGCTATCATGGATGGCAGCACGCTACGGGCCGGAGGCGTAACTTTTGTTAAGAACATCCGCAACCCTGTAAGTCTGGCCCGAATGGTCATGGAGGGTACCGAGCATGTGCTTCTTGCCGGGGAAGGTGCAAACCAATTTGCCGAGCAAATGAATGTGGAGACAGCACCCGACGAATATTTCTTTACCGAGCACCGCTGGCTCCAACTTCAGGAAGCTATCGTGGCAGGCCGCATTGAGCTCGACCACTCATTGTCAGAACCGGAAGCTATCGCGATTGGGCCTTTCGACGATCCGCGATCCGCCGTCCCTAACCAGCCATTAGGAACTGTCGGCGCTGTGGCATGCGATGCCAAAGGCCATTTGGCCGCAGCAACGTCGACAGGTGGAATGACCAACAAGAAATTCGGCCGAGTCGGCGACACCGCCATCATAGGCGCCGGAACCTACGCCGACGAAACCTGTGCCGTATCCTGCACGGGCCACGGCGAGTACTTTATGCGGAGCGTGACCGCGTACGATGTGGCGGCAAGAATGAAATACTCCGGTAAAAGCCTTATTGACTCGGCAATAGCCTCGATCGACTATCTTGTAACTATCAAAGGTGAAGGCGGACTTATCGCCGTCGATCTAAACGGCAATGTAACATTGCCTTTTAACACAGAGGGAATGTATCGAGGATCGATCACCGAGGGTGGGCAGATGAGTATCGGGATCTATGGAGACTGAGTCACGCGTTCGACGAGAAACGCTATAAACTCACCTGCACGTGCGATTACAGCGGCTCCCATTGGATCCGCAGTAAGCACTTCGAACGGTCCTTCTCCAAAATAAATTGCCGGTCCGACGAGAAAACTCAATCTCGCATTGCCGACGATCGGCGGCGGCAACCTTGCACCGTTCCACGGTCCGATCTGCTTGACCACCTGACGTGCGGCCGAAAAGAGAGCCTCGGATAACTCTCTCGATTCAGCTGTCACCGTCTCCCAGATCACGAGCTTACCCGAATAATTGATGTAGCGGGCGGTACCATCTTCATACACGGCTAATGCATCGAGGCCCTCTTCCAAACTCACTTCGACGATCACCCCGAACAACCGGCTTTCCAAGTCAGCGTTTCCCCTCCCATTGAGAAGATATGCTGCCAGGATCTTTTGGCGGGATTCAACATTTGGGTCAAAGATCTGACGTCGGAGTTCTTCCTCAGTCGTGTTAACGTCGATGGCCTTGGAGGATTCAAAAGCCGTGAAAAGCTCTATATTGTCGCAAAACAACATTTCATAGAGCCTATTAAGATAAGGATCGGGATACGGTTCGGCCATCAGCTTTATACTTGTTCCGCTTCCATTTTGGCCCTGACGATGTCCCGATATTCCTCGACGAATCTAATATCATCAGGAACGCGGTCGGCGAGTGTAACGACTAATTCGCCTTTGCGGGCATATTTTATCGCGTGGTGGATCGCTGTGCGTCCATCAGGGATAACGCGGATCGTCGGTGTGTTTGAACTTTGGGCGAGTCCATCCTGCAGCAATGTGTGGAGTTCTTCAGGTGTGCGGCCACGTAGGTAGTTGCCGGTACGGATAACGACTCGATCAAAGTTATCACCCGCGATCTTGCCGAATTCGCGGATATCATCATCGCGGCGATCACCGGTTCCGTTCAGAACCACGGTGCGGTATTTATTAGGTAGTTTCGAGATAAAGTTCGTTAATGCTATAAGTCCAGCAGGGTTATGAGCGTAGTCCATCAAGACAGTTACATCGCCGACCTCAACGAAATTAAGTCGTCCCGGCGTCTGAGCCGTGCCCGCGTTGAATGTCGTCAAACCGACCCTAAGATCCTCGATCGAGACGCCGTGAACAAAACACGCCAATGTAGCCGCAAGCACATTCTGCACCATGAACCCGGCCCGACCACCATATGTCAGCGGAATATTTGTCGCCTTCTCGATACGGACCTTCCATTTACCCTTCAAGATCGTGATATAGCCGTTCTCGTAAACGCACGAGACGCGACCACGTTCAGCTCGGCGTTTGATCGTCGGATTATTCTCGTCCATTGAAAAACAAACTACCTTGCCATCAACCAGTTCCTTCATTTTGTAAACTAGCGGATCTTCAGCATTTAGCACCGCGTAGCCTTTTTTCGAGACAGATCTTGGAACCACTGACTTTACGCGGGCCAGATCTTCGAGAGTATTGACATCCTTAAGGCCCAGGTGGTCGGCAGCGATATTCATAACAACGCCGATATCGCACGTGTCGAATCCCAATCCAGAGCGAATTATCCCGCCGCGAGCGGTTTCCAGCACCGCCACATCGACCGTAGGATCCTTCAGCACAAGCTGGGCCGATACGGGGCCGGTATTGTCGCCCGCTGTTATCTGTTGGTTGCCGATATAGGTGCCGTCGGTCGTCGTAAACCCGACCGTCCGGCCGCTGTTCTTGAGAATGTGTGCGATCAACCGGGTCGTTGTTGTTTTCCCGTTCGTTCCCGTGATCGAAAAGATCGGAATACGTGCAGGCGTTCCGGGTGGGAAGAGCATATCTATCACGTGCTCCGCAACATTTCGGCCAATTCCCTCGCTCGGGGAAAGATGCATTCGAAAACCAGGCGCCGCATTCACCTCGATGATTCCGCCGCCGTTTTCACTTAACGGCTCACTCACATTGGGGGCGATAACATCAACCCCTGCAACATCTAGCCCTATTATCTTCGCAATTCGCTCAAACAAAAATACGTTCTCGGGATGGACCTCGTCGGTTCGGTCGATCGCGGTTCCGCCAGTCGAAATATTCGCAGTAGTTTTGAGAAGGAGTCTCTCGCCCTTTTTCAAAACGCTATCGAGCTCGTAGCCGCCCTTTCTTACACATCGCATCGTCTGGTTATCGATGTCGATCTGGGTCAAAACGTTCTCGTGCCCATAACCGCGCCGCGGATCATCGTTTGTTTTATCGATCAGCTCCTGGATCGTACTCTTGCCGTCACCGATTACATTTGCCGGCACACGTTCGGCAACCGCGATCAATCGATTATTAACAACCAAAGCGCGAAAATCTTCACCGATCAGCTGTTTTTCCACAATAATATAGCGGGAATATTCCTTTGCTTTTTCGAACGCTATCTTGGCATCGTCAATAGTGTTGACCCCAACTGTTGCGCCCTTGCCATGATTACCATCAAGTGGTTTAATTACAACAGGATAGCCAACATTCGTTAAAGCATCTTCAAGCTCCTCTATCTCACGGATCCTATACCCTTTAGGCACCGGAACACCCATATCACCAAGCAGTTTTTTAGTTGCGTGCTTGTTGCCGGCGATATCGACCGAGATCATATTTGTATTAACTGTTGTCGTGGCCTGAATACGTTTTTGGTGCACTCCATAACCAAGTTGCACAAGGGACTGGTCATTCAGACGGATGAAAGGAATATCACGATTGTCGGCTTCCTCAACGAGCGAACCTGTTGACGGGCCGAACCGCACATTCTCCCGGATCTCCCGCATTTCCTGAATATCATGAGCGATGCCTTCTTTGATTTCGTCAACTTTGCTTCCTTCGGCGAGGTCCAACCATAAACGCACCGCCGCACGACCGGCAAACCGCCCTACTTCTTCTTCGAGATAACTGAATACGACGTTGTAAATTCCCTTCTCATCGGTCTCGCGAGTACGGCCATAGCCGGTGTCCATGCCTGCAAGCGTTTGCAGTTCTAACGCAAAATGCTCGATAGCGTGGCCCGCCCACGTGCCTTCTTCTACCCTGTTTAAGAATCCACCCTCTTCGCCATAACTGCAGCCGTGCGAGATAAGCGACGGCATCACATCAAGCATCCGGTCGTAAAAGCCCTTGATCTTGTTAGTCGGCTTTTTCTCATACCCCCCAATATCCAGACGAATTATGATCAGCTTCTTCCAATAACCACTCCAATAATTAGGCCCGCGAAGGGTTCTGATATCGAGGATCTCCATAAATTTTTCATCCTAAGTCGGGCAATAGAAACTCCATCGGCGGTTGCAGCGGGTGTCGCTCAAGGTAATCGTACACTAAGCCATCACGTAAGACGTGAAGTTGAACACCGCAGACGCTAAATGATTCGTGATCAGCAACTTCTGCAATCTCATTGAAAGTGATCTGTGAGCCGTCCACGACCGTGGCTGAACCTTGTCCGAACACCTCAAGAATCCCTTTACCATCCAGGATAATGGCCGTGTTTTCGTCTATTCCGATCCCAAGATTGTATGGATTATACGATACTGCTGTGATCAGCCGGCTGATCCGGCCTCGCTCGGTAAAATGTTGGTCGATAATTATATTCTTAAGAAATCCGAGCCCGGGACTAAGGCTGACACTGTTTCGATGCGGGTGCGACGTAGACTCACCGCGAACGATCATCGAGGTGCTCATACCGGCTGCCCCGGCGCTTGTGCCAGCCAACACGATATTCGTCTCGCGAACCATCCGTCTTAATTTGTCAGCGAATTTGGTCCCTCCCAGCAATGACACGAGACGCATTTGGTCGCCGCCGGTCATAAAGACCCCGGTTACCCCATCAAGGAGTTTCTCGAAGTCCGCCTGAACAACATCCTGACGTGATGTTGCCCTCAAGACCCTGGGATTCGCCACTCCGAGGTTACGAAACGCTTGTGTATACACGTCCGCCGCGAATTCCGGAAAATCTGATGCAACAGGTACGATCAGAACCTCTGCTTTCTCTTCCCCGGCGAGCTGAAGAAATTTCTTCAGTATTCGCCTTTCGTTATATTTGTCTTCCGCTCCACCGATGACGAGGAGATGCCCACCTATGATCTCGCGGTCGTGAGATTCTTCCATTCTATTGATTCCGTTAGCTTCTAAGAACTTTACTTCAAACTTTTACAAGAGGCGAAAAAGGCTTTTTTGCACGATCAGGCGGCTTCTTCCGCTGTATTGGTCTTGACGGCATGGATCTCCTGCAAGCTCCGGACCGTTATGTGCTTCTCTCCCATTTTCGAGGCAATTGCCTCGATCAATGCCTCAGCTCCTGTGAGCGTAGTCACGCACGGCACATTGTACTGAAGAGCGGCCTTTCTAATGGCCTTTTCATCATAGAATGACGTTTTGCCCAAAGGGGTATTGATGATCAGTGCGATCTCGCCCTGCATTATGAGATCGGCAATGTTCGGCCGGCCCTCATTTACCTTAAAAATCGTTTCGCATTCCAGCCCAACTTCGCGAAGACGATTGGCCGTTCCATATGTTGCAACCAGTTCAAAACCCAGCTTTACCATCCGGCGAGCAAGAAGTACTGCCTGCCCTTTGCCCGTATTGTTTACGGAAATAAAGGCACGCCCCTTCATCGGAAGCTTTAGCCCGGCGCCTTCCATCGCCTTTCCGTACGCCTCGCCAAACGTCGAACCGACGCCCATCACCTCACCGGTCGAGTGCATTTCGGGGCCAAGGATCGGATCCACACCTGCGAACTTCTTAAATGGAAATACCGGCGATTTAACAAAGATCTTTGGGACAGGCAGAACGTTCGGAAGGTTAAAGTCCGCAAGGGTCCGCTCTCCGGCCATAACAAGCGACGCGATCTTAGCGATCGGGACGCCTGTCGCCTTAGCCACAAACGGTACGGTCCGTGATGCCCGCGGGTTCACTTCGAGCACATATACACGGTCGTCCTGAATCGCAAACTGGATATTCATCAACCCCTTAACTGACAATGCCCGGGCAAGAAGCCTGGTGTAATGCTCGATCGTTTCCAGATGCTCGGCGGCGATCTTTTGCGCCGGGAGTACGCTGGATGAATCGCCGGAATGAATACCCGCTTCCTCAATGTGTTCCTGGATACCCGCGATCACGACAGCCGTTTCGTCGGCAATCGCATCGACATCGATCTCAGCGGCCCGCTCCAGAAACTTGTCGATCAAGATAGGTTTCTCAGGTGATGCATCGACCGCTGACCTCATATACTCGTCGAGCGTCTGGTCATCGTAAACAATGGCCATCGCCCGGCCGCCGAGGACAAAACTTGGACGGACGACGACCGGATAACCTATTTTATTTGCAACATCTTTAGCTTCCTCAGCTGAAGTAACAGTCGAATTCTCCGGACAGGGGATCTTCAGCTGATCAAGTAGAGTTCCAAACCGTTTACGGTCCTCGGCAAGATCGATCGAATCGGGCGACGTCCCGATGATCGGTACGCCCGCGGCATGCAGTTTATCAGCTAAATTGAGCGGAGTTTGGCCGCCAAACTGCACTATAACCCCGTCCGGCCTTTCGACCTCAACGATGTTCATTACATCCTCAAAGGTTAGCGGCTCGAAATATAACCGGTCCGATGTGTCGTAGTCGGTCGAAACCGTTTCCGGGTTGCAATTGACCATAATCGTCTCAAAATCGGCATCTCTAAGTGCAAACGACGCGTGACAGCAACAGTAATCGAACTCGATCCCCTGCCCAATACGGTTCGGCCCCGAGCCAAGGATCATGATCTTTCGCCGGCCGCTCGGATCCGCCTCGCATTCTTCTTCGTACGTCGAATAAAGATATGGTGTAAACGATTCGAATTCCGCTCCACATGTATCGACCCTCTTATATACTGGGGCTATTCCCAGGCCCTTTCGGAACTCGCGCACTTTGCTTTCGTCCGACCCTGTCAGGTATTGCAGTCGCCTGTCGGAAAGCCCAAACTCTTTCGCCTTACGCAACGTTTCAACCGGTATCTCTCGAAGCGGCAGAGAATCGATCTCGGCCTGAAGTTCCATCACCTGAGCGAGTTGATCAAGGAACCATGGATCGATGCCCGACAACCGTTGGATCTCAGCAATGGAGTAGTCATTCTGCAGCGCGTATGTAATATACGAGAATCTTTGAGAGTTAGGACGGGCTAATTTCCGCTGCAATTCGGAGTGCGGTATATCATGTAAACGCAATGGCTTGACGGCCTCTAGTGAACGTAGTCCCTTAAATAACGATTCCTTAAATGTGCGACCGATCGCCATTACTTCACCGACGGATTTCATCTGAGTCCCGAGTACATCCTCGGATCCCGGAAACTTTTCGAAGGCCCACTTGGGGATCTTTGTAACCACGTAATCTATCGTCGGCTCAAATGAAGCCGGGGTCTTCTTAGTGATGTCATTAGGGATCTCATCGAGGGTATAGCCCACCGCAAGTTTGGCAGCGATCTTTGCTATGGGAAAACCGGTCGCCTTCGAGGCTAACGCGCTGGATCGCGACACCCGAGGATTCATTTCAATTATCCGTACATCTCCGTTTTCAGGATTGATCGCAAATTGGATATTCGAACCGCCGGTCTCGACGCCTACCTTCCGAATACAGGCTTTCGACATATCACGCAGGTTCTGGTATTCGCGGTCCGTCAGTGTCTGCGCCGGAGCGACCGTTATCGAATCACCAGTGTGGACCCCCATCGGGTCAAAGTTCTCTATCGAGCAAATAATGACCACATTGTCGTTCAGGTCCCGCATTACCTCGAGCTCATATTCCTTCCACCCGAGGATCGACTCCTCGATCAAAACCTGTGAAACAGGCGATGCCGCCAGGCCATTACGTGCGATCTCTTCAAATTCGTCAGGGTTAAAAGCTGTTCCGCCGCCTGTTCCGCCGAGAGTGTACGATGGTCTGACGATCGCGGGATATCCGATCTCCGCAACGATCTTCTCTGCCTCTTCCCAATTGTAAGCGAAACCGCCCCTGGGGCTCTGTATGCCGATCTCGTCCATTGCCGCCTTAAACAGTTCGCGGTCCTCGCCTACTCTGATCGCATCGATGTTTGCCCCGATCAGTTTTACGCCATATTTATCGAGAACACCCTTTTCATACAGTTCGACCGAAAGGTTCAGGCCAGTTTGGCCGCCGACTGTGGGCAACAAGGCGTCTGGGCGTTCCTTTTCTATGATCGCGGTAATGGTTTCAAGAGTTAGGGGTTCGACATAGGTCCGATCGGCGATCTCAGGATCGGTCATGATGGTCGCAGGGTTGGAATTAACTAGAACAATCTTATAACCCTCCTGCATAAGGGCTCGGCAGGCCTGCGTTCCGGAATAATCGAACTCACATGCCTGGCCGATCACGATCGGGCCTGAGCCGATGATCAATATTTTGTGAATGTCGTCTCGTCTGGGCATGATTCAAACGTCTGATTATACAAAAAAAGTGCGGCCTATCTAACCGCACTTTCCCGAAACACAGAACTGGAGTTTTTCCTAAGGAAAACGAGGGATCCGCGGAATCTTGGTTTCGATCTTGTGTCGTGTAGCGTCAACGACGGCTTTTCCCGAGAATACGCTGTCGAGCTGGGCCGCCAACTTTGGATCGAGCTTCTTTAGCCGATCATTGATTTTCTTGGCTTCCTTTTTATTTCCGCTGACGTGGTATGCCTCGCCCAGATTATAAAGCGCGATGACGCTTCGACCGTCCGAATCGACGACACGCTTAAAAGTAGCGATAGCATTTACAAAATCATTTAACCCGCGAAACCCAACGCCCAGCTGGTTCGAAGCGATCGTCCAGTTCGGTCGAAGTCCTAATGCAACCTTCAGAACATTGACCGCAAGCTGGAATTCACCAAGCTTATTGTGCGTCGAGCCTAGATTGAGGTATGCGGCATCGAGGCGCGGATCTTCCTTGACCGCGGTCTCAAGATAGATCTTCGCTTTTGCGAAATTCGTCTTCGCACCTTCCTCATTCTTTGCTTCTGCCATTGTCGTGCCCGCATTATAATGCGCCCAGCCAAGATTCGAACTGTCGATCGCGGTCGGGCTGATCTCCCGCGCGGTCTCCAGTCTCTCCACTGATCTATCCCATTCGCCGGCCTTTCCTAGCGAATATCCCCATTCGCTATAAAGTTCGGCGGTCTTTATGCCCTCCGCGGCGTTCTGGTATTCTGCATTGGCATTATCATATCGCTCAAGTTGCCGGTAGGTGCTCGCGAGATTCGCGTGTGCCTGATAGTTTTTCGGCTCAGCCCTGACAACAGCCTCGTAGGCTATCGCGGCATTCTTATAGTCACCAATGTTGTAATATGCGACTCCCAGGTCAAATAATGCCGGGGTGAACGCGGGATCGATCTCAAGAGAGGCCTTGTAGGCCGTGACAGATTCAGCCTGTCGGCCAAGACGGTCGAGTGCTTGCCCCTTGTGATATAAGGCCGGTGCGAAACGGTAATCAAATTGCAGCGTCCGGTCAAATGCCGCGATCGCCGCCACATTCTTATTTTGCGAAAGATCCAATAGCCCTCGTAAAAAATGCGACTCCGCATTCTCGATACCCGAGGTCTCCGACTTCAACAAAAGCCCGTCAGCCTTGGCGATCTCACCTTTTTCGTAATAGGCCATTGCAAGCGGAACAAAAAGCATCGAGTATTCTGAGTTCAGAGCTAACGCCTTTTCGTAATTGGTTACCGCCTTGTCGTTCACGCCCTTAGCATCATAGATAGCTCCGAGCTTGGCATATGCGACATCGTTATTCGGATCGTGCTTTACAGCCTCATCAAAAAAGACGACAGCAGCGTCATTGTTGTTTGCACCCGCTACGTCGATCCCCTTCCCTGTCAGGGCGTTGCTGAGCCCATTGGAGGCTCGGGTATTTTTCGGATTTTGGACGAGGGCGGCCCGGTAATTGGTGATCGCCAGATCGGTCTGGTCATTGTCCAAAAAGCCTTCTGCCTTGATCGTCAGTGTATTTGAAAGTGCCAGCCTGCGGTTAGCGGCTGCGGCAGCGGCTTGATTCCGGGCAGCAATCGCCGTGGCTCTACGCTTTTTCGAGATCGCCGCGATCTGAGAATTGTTGCTGGCCGCACGAGCCTTCGCCTTCGCACCAATAGAAACTTTGCCGCCGGCTAGCTTAGCCTGCGGTTTTTTGCGGGATTCACGAAAAACAAAAACACTGGAACCACCCGCAAGTTCTTCCGTCGCAACAAGGTCCTGTGCCGCAGCCGGTATTTGAAAGTGGATCGTTGAGAAGATCAGGATCGAAGACAGAAGAAGCCTGACGAAGCGATGGGTTTTGAACATAGGTTTTCCCCCTGCAAATACTTCGATATTATACATCAGCCGGATTCAGTGGCGTGCAATTTTATGATCCGTCAAAGCCTGCAAAAACCGGCTCAGGAATCAAAGCGATGCCAAAGCGATCTTTGACGGCGGCCTCGATCGTGTCTTTCAGAGCGATTACTTCAGATGCAGTCGCGTTGCCTCGATTTATTAGCGCAAGCGTGTGGTTAGCCGATAGTCCTGCATTCCCGAGACTGTAACCTTTACCGAAGCCAGAATTCTCTATGAGCCATGCCGCAGGGATCTTGATCATCGTGCCAAAGGGAAATGACGGTATCGCTCCGAAGCTCGAACAGAGAGTCTCAAAAGTTCCCGGGTCGACTACCGGATTCTTAAAGAATGAACCGGCACTTCGCGAATTCGGATCCAGTGAGTCGATGACCATCGATTTTGATTTTCTTATAGTCAAAATCGCGTTCCGTACGTCAGCTATCGTCGGGGCCGAACCGCGAAAATGCTCAATGAGATCCTTGTAAACAACTTTCGGTGCGCCGCCCGGACTAAGTGCATACGTCACGCCAAGCACGATATAACGATTACGATGGCTAGTATTAAATATGCTTGTGCGGTAAGAAAACCCGCACTCGCGATTCGCCAGACCAACGATAGTACCGGAGCTGCGATCCAGACACCTTACCGAAATGATGGTTTCCGAAACCTCTTGCCCATACGCCCCCACATTCTGGATCGGTGTCCCGCCGACGAGTCCCGGTATTCCGCTCAGGCATTCCAGCCCTGCAAGGCCCTTTGCCACACTCTGCTCCACTACCTCGTCCCATTCGAGCCCCGCGCCCGCGATGACCAATGTGTTCCCAACGGCGTCATTCTTAAACTCGATCCCGCCAATGGCGATCTTGATCACGAGGGCATCGATCCCGCTATCAGCCACGAGGAGGTTGCTGCC
This sequence comes from Pyrinomonadaceae bacterium, assembly GCA_041749555.1. Taxonomy (GTDB): domain Bacteria; phylum Acidobacteriota; class Blastocatellia; order Pyrinomonadales; family Pyrinomonadaceae; genus OLB17. Next base: position 21,696 of record JBGTBC010000357.1, read on the forward strand.
ACCGCCGAGGATGAAAACGTCAATTCCTCGCGAATCGGCAAACTCAAGCCCCATGAGAACATCATCTTCTGTCGTCGCATTCAGAAAAAAGCGTGCCGGTCCGCCGATCCCAAGGGTGGTCATAGGCGCAAGCGCGACATTCTCAAGGATTTTATTCACAATTAAGTAAAAGGACCCGCCTAAATTAATAAGTGGATCCTAAAAAAGCAAGGCGTGTCAATAAATTACAGTCGGGCTATCTTTGCCTTCGCATCCAGCCGGGCCGCGGCTCCCGCGTCGATAGGCTTTAGGCGGTCAATCACCTTTCTGAGCTCTTTTCCGTTTTTTCGGGCAAGAAGAGCCTCACCAAGTCCGGTAAGCGCCGCGACGTAGTTGGGCTCTTTATCCACAGCCTCGCGAAATGATTTCTCCGCGTTGGCAAAATCATTACTCTTGAAATAGGCGACACCAAGCTGATACCTAAGGAAATTCTCTTTTGGACGCTTGTCGATCAATTTCTTGAGTGCGCTGATGGCACCCGCCTGGTCTCCCATATCGATCAGCACAGCCGCCAGATTTTGCAAAGCATATTCAGCAACTTCAGGTTTACCTGACATAGCCTTCTCCAATGCAGCCTTGGCAAGAATCAGATTAGGCATCGCTGCCGTCATATTTCTCATTTCAGCCTGTGGATGGGCGAGCCGGAAATAAGCCCAGCCGAGATTTACATTGTCGATCGGATCATTGGTCAGGTCCGCGGCCGCCTGAAGTGCTTTTATTGCGGATGGCCAGCGACACGCGACGGACCGTGCTGTATCGATATCACACTGCTGACCGATCGAGAATCCGATCTTGCTGTGAAATTCCGCGAGCCTTGCTTTGCTATGGTTTGGATCTTTCGTCATAAAGAGAATTGCAAGGTTGTATGTGCCGGCGGCGTCATTAAATGAGCCAGCCTCCCTTTGAGCATCCGCAAGGGCAGCTTGAAGCTCCCAGTTGTCGCTCTTGAGGCTTACAGCTCTCTTGTAAGCGTCAACAGCTTTGGAAAATTCCTTATTCTCGTAATAGGCGTCCCCCAGGCCCACCAATGCTTCGAGATACTTTGGCTTTAGCTCCGTAGCCTTAAGATATTCTGGTATCGCATCCTTAAAACGTTTGTCTCTCGACATTATCTCGCCCGAATTATAAAAAGCCTCGGCGTAGTTCGGATTCAACTTTTTGGCTCTTTCGAATGCCTTTAAAGCGTCTGCGTTCCGATTCTGCGAGGCCCTGACCAGGCCAAGGAAATACTGCGTTTCCGCCGATGTTTCCGAAAGCTCTAGTGCTTTGCTCAAAAGATCGTCTGCTTTCGCTATCTCGCCGGTTTGATAGTAGAGAATACCGAGTGGGACGTATATCTCAGTTAGTTTCTGGTCGCTTGCGAGCGATTTCTCGTAAACGGCTACCGCCTCGGCCGTTTGGTTTAATTCAGAGTAAACCTCACCAAGGCCAAAGTTGGCCGCCGCATTCACCGGATCGTATTTTAATGCTTCGAGAAAGACCGTTTTAGCGAATTCGTGCTTATCAGCGACCAGGAGCTGATTGCCCTTCATCGCAAGTGCTTCGCTCAAGCCCTGGTTAGCTTCCTTGTTTGTAGCAACCAGGCTAAGCGCGTCCCTGAAGAATTGCCCTGCTTCTTCAAACTGGCCCTGGGCCAGAAAATACTCGCCTACGCCGGCAAATAATCTGGCTCCTTGAGCCGCGGGTAGCGTCCGCACATTAGACGGTAGCTTCTTTGGGTCGAGTACTTGAGCCTTAGTGCGGCGAGTGTCCGTCTTCGCCAATGTCTCATACTGGCGTTTCAGCCGGTTAACACTCTCCTGGCGTTGGACTTTTGTCCGGGTAGGCCGTTCGGCTGCCACCGTCTGTTTGGCCGCTCTTGCCGTGTTTCGAAATACGAATACACTCGATCCGCCGGTTAGGCTGCCGACGGTTACCAGGTCCTGCGCGGTAGTCAGGACAGGTGCAAACAAAAGCCCGGCGATCAAAATTACAGAGATTGCTAAACGCAAGCTGGGTTCGAATCTAAACATGAACTTTTCCTCGTTGAAGACTGAATACATTTGGGGATTACATTATAAACCATTGATACGATGCTCTGAACAACTAATATCGTTTCCCTCATTCTTGCCCTTTTTCCATCTGTAATATAAATTTAGGATTATCAAAACCTGGAAGTTCATAGTCGAAAGTTCAATGTTCAAAGTGTATTTTCGAAAGCCGCTCTAACGTTGGACCAGGAACCTCAACCGTTGAACTTCAGCATAAGGAGATCTTGCCGATCATGAAATCATTCGCAACGGAGAATATTAGAAATCTGGCTGTAATTGGGCACGGCGACGCGGGTAAAACCCAGCTCGTCAGTTCCTTACTCTACGTCGCCGGAACACAAACACGCTGGGGAAAGGTCGATGAAGGAACGACCGTTACCGATTTCGAAGAAGATTCGATCGAGAGAAAGGTATCCCTCAATAACAACTTCGCCCATCTCGAATACAAAGACACCAAAATAAATCTCATCGATACGCCGGGCTATGCCGCATTTGTTTCCCACGCCCGGCCGGCTCTCCGAGTGTCTGATTGCGCTTTGGTTGTCGTCGACGCAGTACACGGGATTGAGGTCCAGACGGAAAAAACCTGGCAGTACGCCAATGAGTTTATGCTGCCTCGCTTCATGGTCGTCAATAAGATGGATAAGGAGCACGCCGATTTCGGCCATGCGCTTGAAACGGCAACATCCAGCTTTGCGCGGTCAATAGTACCGTTCACTCTGCCGATCGGAGCAGAAAAGGATTTTAAGGGCGTCGTAGATGTGGTGCATCAGAAGGCATACGAATTTGACGACGCTGGAAAGGCTAAAGAGATCCCATTGCCTGAATCGGGCCGCGATGTCTTTGAAAGGACGCGTGAGAGGCTG
>JBGTBC010000358.1:0-12723 GCA_041749555.1 Pyrinomonadaceae bacterium
TAGGGAATCTTGTTCGAGTTCGAGCCATTGTTCCTCGACTTCCTCACGCATCTTGTATGCGAGCGGGGTGAGGTAAATTCGCGTTGAGCGGGCGTCGTCTTCCTGGCGGGCAAGGGTGATCAGGTTGATCTCGATCAGCCCTTTGAGCATTTTGTTGACCGTCGGTGCGGCGAGGCTCAGGCGATTGGCGAGGTCGATCTGACGAAGGCCGTCTTGTTTCCATAATTCAAGCAATGCGAAGATCTGGCCGCCGTGGAGCCCGATGCGGCTCATGTGGCGCTCGATGGAATTGCGAAACGCTGTTGTCACCTTGGCAAGGCGATATGAAACGGTGTCTTCGAATTTGATACGGGATGTCATAAGTCAATGAAAAACGGAAAACGGGCTGCCGGCAGGGCATTAATTACCTTGCTAAATTGAAACAAATAGCCCGCTATTTAGAAATAGTTAGCCCCCTTTGGGATAACAATTAGCGTGCTAAGTATTATTGATTAGCGGGCTAATGATTAAAAGTTAGCACGGTATGATTTAATAGGGAAGTGGGCTAAGATTAATTTATGGAAAACGCAGAAAGGCTTAAGAATGCACGGAATATACTGCTAAAGCTGCACAAATCGATGATCGACCTGGAGCGGGAAATGTATGAAGGCATTCACGGAAAGCAGACCGCGGGAGAATTCCTTAATTTATTGCTCGAGGACGAGGATTTTTCGTGGCTGCGTAAGTTTTCGATGCTGATCGTAGAGATCGACGAAATGTTTGACCTGAAGGTCGAGATCTCCTCCGAGATGGTCGACGCTAACCTGAAAAAGGTAAGAGAACTGGCCCAGATGGACGAACCGGATGAGTATTTTAGGGCGAAATATCAGTTTGCTCTGCAGCGTGATCCGAATGCGGCAGGGCTGCATAGTCAGCTCAAGAAAATTCTCATTGAGAATTGAGTGAGTGTGGGGCGATACTCAGAAATAAAAAGATAGCTGACAGCTGTTAGCTAATAGCTATCAGCTATCTTTTCTCTAGCTTCTTCCGCTTTTTTTCCAATCCGATAAGAAACCTTCTAGTCCCTTATCCGTCAGCGGGTGTTTTACGAGCTGGGTTATTACCTTGAACGGGATCGTTGCGACGTCGGCGCCGGCGAGGGCACAATCGACGATGTGCATTGGGTGGCGGATCGAGGCGGCGAGGACCTCGGTCGCGAAGCCGTAATTGTCGTAGATCTGAACGATGTCGCGGATGAGCACCATTCCATCCTGGCCGATATCGTCGAGCCGGCCGATGAACGGGGAGATGTAACTAGCCCCCGCTTTGGCCGCTAGCAGTGCCTGGGCGGCTGAGAAGCAGAGGGTGACGTTGACCTTGGTGCCTTCCTCGCGAAACGTACGCGTGGCCTTGAGGCCTTCGAGGGTCAGCGGGCATTTGATGACGACATTGGGAGCGATCTTCGCCAGTTCGCGGCCTTCGCGGAGCATGCCTTCGGTATCAAGCGCGGTGACCTCGGCCGAAACATCGCCCTTGACGATCTCGCAGATAGCCGCGATGCGTTCCTTGAAGTCGACATCGCCTTCTTTGGCAACAAGAGATGGGTTAGTGGTGACGCCGTCGATCATCCCGAGTTCGTTGGCCTCGCGGATCTCGTCCAGATTTGCTGTGTCGATGAAGAATTTCATTGTGTTTGTTCGTTGCTCGTTGTTATCGCGAGCTTATCTAACAGTATTCGTCAGGGTGCCGATGCCTTCGATCTCGATCTCGCAGGTGTCGCCGGGTTCCATGCGGGAAACTCCGGACGGGGTGCCTGTGGCGATCAAGTCTCCGGGCATTAGGGTCATCATATTCGAGATATATCGTATCAGAAAATCGACAGGGAAGACCATTTGCGAGGTGCGGCCGTCCTGTTTTACGACGCCGTTGACGCGGGTCGTGACGCGAATGTCGGCCACATCGAGCTCGGTCTCGATAACCGGGCCGATCGGGCAGAACGTGTCGAAGGATTTCGCTCGTGCAAACTGGCCGTCCTTTCGCTGAAGGTCGCGGGCGGTGACGTCATTTAGGCACGTATAGCCTAGGACAAAATCGAATGGATCGTCAGAATCGGTAAGGCCCTTGCATTTGCGTCTGATAACGATACACAACTCGCCTTCGTGCTCGACCTGGACCGATTGCGGGGGAATCACGATCGACTCACCGCTGCGGATCAGTGCTGACGGAGCCTTGAGGAAGAGAAGCGGCTCGACGGGCACTTCGTTGCCGAGCTCGGCGGCGTGGTCGGCATAATTGCGTCCGACGCACACTATCTTCGAGGGGGCGAAATCGTCTTTTATTTCTAGTTTCATTTGCGGTTAGGGTACGGTTTCAGACACCACGTCGGATGGTTCGCTAACATTGCCAAACCGGTCGGTGGCCGTCACATAGTAATGATATTTCGTTGCGGGCTCGACCCGGCGGTCCTGGAAGGTATTGGCCTTGAGGATCTCGGCGGTCAGTTTTGTCCATTCGGCTTTTGGCAGATCAGGATCCGTCGAACGGTAGATATGATAGCCTACCACGTCCATTTCCGGGTTTAAGGCGAAGAAGATCGAAACAACGCCGGGGGCCGCCGCAACGGTTATCGCCGCCGGCGGACTTGGCGGGAATGTGTCGACAGCGCGGAATTTGACGATGTTCGACTCGGTGCTCTCGACCGGTTCGGAACCCCGACCGGCAGAAACTGCACGGACAAAATAGAAATAATCCTTTTCAAAGTCGAAAAAAGTGTCCTCGTATCGGGTGTCTGTAACCGGAACCTTATTAAGCAGAGTCGCCGGGACTTTTTCCGATGTCGAACGATAGATGTTGTATCCGATCAGGCTCACCGGCGTCGAGCCGTCGATATTGGCCGCCGGTTCCTGCCATTCAAGTTGGACCATGTCCTGAGTCGCCAGCGCAGTAAGTTGGCCAGGGCTGGATGCAAGGGCCGATGTGGGCTCGATCAGCAGGGAATTGGAGAAAGCAGCTCTCTGGCCCGAGGCATTTACGAACCGGATGGCGTATCGTATCCGAGCGGGCTGGCCGGCGAATTCGAGCGGGTCACGGTGCGTTAACGTCTGTAGCGTGAAGTCATCATCTGTGATCTTTAGGGCAGCGATCATCGTGCTGCGGGTGGCGAATTCTTCTTCGGACAACTGGAGCGGTGCGCTGGCTGGCTCTACCAGACGATAGACGTCAGCGCGGCTGATGTTCAAAACATCTCCTTTGGCGGCGTTGCGGGCAGGCATCTTCCAGGAAAGGATCACCTGGTTGCCGCGTTGAAACCCGGTCAGCTCAACCCGCTGCAGCACTCGCTCGCGGGGCGGCACCGGCGGCTTTCGCTTGCCGCAGCCTGCGGCAAATAATGCCGCCACGATCAGCAAAAGCATCAGCGGGCCCGCAAAGCGCTGCCGAAGGCTTAGTGTTAAACGCTTTTGAGGAAGACTGCTTAACATCTGCTTAATCACAGGATATATTGTCTGAGGTCCTGGTCCTGAATGAGACTGCTTAAGCGCTCATTAACATAGGCGGCGTCGATCTGCTGATCCTTCTGTTCGAGTTCGTTGCCGAGGAAGCTGATCTCCTCTAGGAGTTTCTCGACAAGCGTGTGCAGACGCCGGGCCCCTATGTTTTCAGTGCTTTTGTTGATCTCCTCGGTCATCTCGGCCAGCCGGTCGATGGCGTCATCCGTGAATGTGAGGTTAATTCCCTCAGTGTTTAACAACGCCTGATACTGCTTAATCAAGGAATTCTTCGGCTGGACCAAGATCCGCTTAAGGTCGTCAATCGTGAGCGACTCGAGCTCGACACGGATCGGAAAACGGCCCTGCAGCTCCGGGATCAGGTCGGATGGTTTCGATACATGAAACGCTCCTGCCGCGATGAACAGGATATGATCGGTGCTAAGCATTCCGTGCTTGGTGTTGACGTTTGTGCCCTCAACGATCGGTAACAGGTCACGTTGGACGCCCTCACGCGAAACGTCGGGGTTCCCGCCGGATTCCCTGCCTGCGATCTTGTCGAGTTCGTCGGGGAAAATGATGCCCGACGATTGGGCCTTCGCCAGGGCCTGCCGGGTGATCTGTTCCATGTCGACGAGGCTTTCCTGCTCGTCCCGGACCATGTATTCGCGGGCCTCGGCGATGGTCAATTTTCGCGTCACTGTCTTGCTCGGGAACATATTTCCCATCATATCGCGAAGATTAACGCCCATTTCCTCCATTCCCTGTCCGCCGATAAAATCGATGGTGGCGTTGGAACGGTCGGTGGTTTCCACATCGACAAGACGTTCGTCGAGATCGCCGCGACGCAGCTGTTCGCGGAGTTTTTCTCGTGTACGGGAAGACGGCGGTTCGGGTGGAGCGTCTTCATCGTCAGCGGGCATCGGATAAATAACATCCGACGGCGGAAAGAGGATATCGAGCAGCTTTTCCTCGACATTTTGTTCGGCCCTCGGACGAACATCCTCAAAAGCACCTTGCTTTCCCATATCGACGGCCACATCTGCGAGCTCGCGTACCATGCTTTCGACGTCACGGCCGACATAGCCAACCTCCGTGAATTTGGAGGCTTCGATCTTGATGAACGGCGAATTTGCGAGGCGGGCCAGACGGCGAGCGATCTCGGTTTTACCGACACCCGTGGAGCCGATCATCAGGATATTTTTTGGAAGTACGTCTTCGGCGATCTCGGGCGGCAGTTTTTGACGCCGGATACGATTGCGGAGTGCGACCGCAACCGCTTTTTTTGCAGCATTTTGACCGACAACGTACTTATCGAGTTCGGCCACGATCTGCCGCGGGGTCAGGTCGTCGAGATTGCGTTTGTCAACTGCGGTTTCGCCGCCCAGATAGATTGCCATGTCTCTTGTCAGATCTCCTCGACAGTAATGTCCGAGTTTGTGTAAATACAGATCTCGCCGGCGATCCGCAGGGCTTCTTCGGCGACCTCGCGGGCGGTCATTTGAGTGTGTTTCATCAATGCCCGGGCTGCCGAAAGCGCGTACATACTGCCGGAACCGACAGCGAGAAGCCCGTCATCAGATGAGATCACATCTCCCTTACCCGAGATCAAAAATGCGTCCTTACCGTCCGAAACGATCAGCAGGGCCTCGAGATTCCTCAGATATTTGTCTGTTCGCCAGTCTTTGCTTAGCTCAATCGCGGCACGCTCCAACTGGCCCTGAAATTGGTCGAGTTTGGTCTCGAACCTCGTCAAAAGCGAGAAAGCATCGGCCGTAGAGCCCGCGAAGCCCGCAAGAATGCGGCCGTTTGAGATCCGCCGGACCTTTCGGGCGTTTCCTTTGATCACGGTTTCGCCGAGGGTCACCTGGCCATCTCCGGCCATAGCGATCTTATCGTCGCGTTTGACGAGCAAAACGGTCGTGGAGCGTATAGGGTTTGATTCCGGTGTCCGCATAAAGACTAAATGATAAGGTTTTAATTTGAAATGCTCAAATTGACATAAACACGCCGATTGAAAGAACATTGAAGGGTTTATGGTATATCGACCGCGAATCGGCATAACTATGCGACTGGAGCTCGATACCCGTCGGTTTTACCTTGGCCGGGATTATAGCGAGGCGGTAGAGGCATTTGGTGGTGTTCCCGTCCATATTGCCCTTATACCAAAGCGAGAGTATATCGTTGAGGCGATGAAAGGGCTTGACGGGGTTCTGCTGCCAGGAAGCAATACAGATGTAGATCCGCACTTTTACGGAGAGGAACCGCATCACAGATTGGGAACCGTGATAACGGAAAAGGACGAGACTGACCGGTTGGTGCTGGAAGTGGTGGAATCATTGAATTTACCCCTTCTTGCGATCTGTTACGGGATGCAGGCATTGAACGTGGTACGGGGTGGAACGCTGGTGCAGGACATAGAATCGCAGATCGAAGGGAGCATCAAGCACGAACAAGGAATACCGCAATTCCGTAATTCGCACAGCCTGAAGATTGGCGAGAAGGGGATATTAACGGGGCTTGACGCGGTTAGAACGGCAAATAGGCCGTTACGGGTTAATTCTTCGCATCATCAGGCGATAGGGAAGATCGGGCGCGACCTGATCGCTACGGCGTGGGCGACGGATGGCGTTGTTGAATGCATCGAAGATATACGCGATGGCCGATTTGCGCTCGGTGTACAATGGCATCCGGAACTTTCGTCCGGGGCCGACCGTTTATCTGGTGAGATCTTTAAGCTTTTTGTCGAAGTTTGCCGGGGCCGGGGCTGACGTCATTCAAATGTTCAGATATTACTTTAAGTAAGCAATATCACATTTATATAGAATGAGTTGGCTAAAATAACTTAATGTATATTAATAAGAATTTGAGAGCACTAATTAATGGATAATCCAATAGTAATAGGTATTTTGTCGTGGATTTTTCCCGGCGCGGGGCATCTCGTTCAGGGGAAGATGGTACGCGGTGCGATCATCTCGGCAGTGATCTGGACAATGTTCGTGATCGCCATCGTAAGCGGCGGTGCTCATTATCCGGGTTTTGAATTCAAGGACGGGCAGCTCTTGTATCTGCTTAATATCTTCGCGAAGTTTGGGAACGGACTCGGAGCGGTTGTGAGCATGATCATGGCCGGGACCCCTTCGCCTCAGGTTGCTGCACTTGCAACATTTGAGTATGGCGGCCGTTTTCTCGAGGTTGCCGGGCTGCTTAATTATCTGGCGATCATGGATGCCGTCGATATCTCAGTGGGGAGGAAAAAATGATCCATTTCCTTTACCTTATCGCTTTTGCATTTTTCGTTTCTGTTGCATTTGCCATTTATTCCAATGGCACACCGCGAGAGCGTGTACTTTACGGGTTAAAGAATTTTGCCCAGTTTGTTATCGTCAGCCTGGTACTCGCCTGGATCCTATATTTTGTTCCTTGGTAAATAAATGGCGCTGATCGAGACCGAAAGCCTGGTTCTCAAAAGCTATAATCTGGCCGAAGCGGACAAGATCGTGGTTCTCCTGACCAAAGATCACGGAGTCGTCAGAGGTGTCGCCAAAGGGGTTAAACGGCTTAAGAGCAAATTTGGAAGCGGCTTGGAGCCATTTTCGGTTGTTCATTGCACGTATTTACAGAAGGACGCCGTCGAACTAGTTTCCCTGCAGAAGGTCGAGCTTATTCAGTCCAGTTTCAGGGTGGCCAGCAACCCGGAATTTCTTAACAAGTTTTCGTATCTTTCTGACCTGCTCGTTTCGATACTGCCGCCGCACGATCCGAGCGAGGTACATTATCGGATGTTCAGGGCGTGCCTGCAAACGGCATCGTCGGATCCGTTGACCCATACGGCCGTCGGGGTTTATTTTGAGGTTTGGCTTCTGCGGCTTGCCGGTTATCTGCCTGACTGGACGAAATGCGATCAATGCGGAGCCGCATTCGATTCGATCTCCGAGCTTTCGCTAGGAGCGGATTTCCATATCAGTTGCCAAACGTGCCGCCAACCGCGTTCGATGTACACGATCACCTCTGGTGAACGCGAACTCACGGCGATGGCAATGAAGCTTTCGCCTGAGGATTTTTGTAATTCTTCATTAGAAAGAGGAGATGAACTTAACCGGCTATCTTTGACTTTCAAGCGAATGATCTCGCAAGCAATTGGCCGTGAGATCTCAAATCAGGCGGGTTCATAAATCAAATAGGATGAAACGGTTAGGCTGGTTAATCTCAAGATATCTTGTAACTACGATAGTCCCCTATTTTGTATTTTCGTGGTTGTTGTTGAGCGTTATTCTTTTCGTCCAGCAGGCGAGCCGATATTCCGACATCTTCTTTAGCGTAAACATTCCACCGAATCTTGTTTGGCAGCTAACCATCGCATTGGTTCCGAACGTAGTCGCGTTCACTTGCCCGATGGCAATGCTGGTTGCCACGATCATCGGCCTGGCAAAGATGCAGGGCGACAGCGAGCTGGTTGCGATACGTGCGGCAGGGGTTGGAAACCTGCAGATAGCGCTGCCTATAGTGCTTTTTGGCATAGTTCTGTCGATGTTTGCGTTCGTCGTTAACTTCCGCGGGGTCCCGCTGGCGGCCGCACTGGTTCGACGAGTCGCGCTTCAGACAGCGATAAAAAAGCTTGAATCGCCTATCGAACCAGGTATTTTTAATTCAGAAGTTGCCGGTTTTACGATCTATGCAAAAGGTGGGGATGTTGAGACCGGCCGTTGGACAAACATATTTATTTATAGTGAGGACAAAGCCAGCCAGACTACCCGGATAGTAACCTCACGAAGCGGCCGCATCGATACACTGGGCCAAACATCAGAGTTGGTACTCGAGAACGCAAACGTAACGACCCTGCCTTTGACGCCCGGGGAAGGGAAGTATGTGACAGAGACGTTCGGAGACCTTAGGCTGGCGATCAAAACGACGAGGAGTGATTTGATCGACCGGCTAAGCAGATCTGAGGTGACCTCCGAAGAAATGGGGCTGCAGCAGTTATCAGAATTTGCCGCAGCAGCGACCGGCCAGGAGCGGGTCGAGGCCGAATTGATCTGGCAGCGGCGTGTGCTGCTTTCGATAACCCCTTTGATATTCTGCCTGCTCGGCACCTTTATCGTTCTGAGATTTAACCGTGGGGGCCGTGGATTTGGGGTCTTCGCGGCCCTTGTCGTCCTGATCGGGTTCTACCTTCTTGCGTTTTTAGGCGAACAATTGGCCCGGTTGGGTTTGATCAGCGTTGCTATTGGCGGATTGATCCCGATCGCCGGCAGTGTGGCCGTTGTTTTTTGGTTCGGCCTTTCGCGAAGAATGGAGATGGGGACCTATCTTTATGAAAAGATCCTCCATATTATTTCCAAGATGCGCCCGCCTACCGAAAGGATCAATATCGGCAATCTTTTCGTGGACCTGACAACCGGGCTTCGGGATTTCGACATTGTCAGGAACCTGATCAAGAATTACCTGCTTACGATCACTTTTCTCGCCTCGATCTTTCTGATCTTCACTGCGTTTGAGCTTTGGAGGTTTGCGGGAATGATCGAGGCTGGAACTATCCTATTGCTTACCTACCTCTTCTATCTGCTTCCGTTTGTATACATCCAAATCTCGGCATCGGCGGCGATGATCGCGACGCTAACGACCTATGTGATCAAATCCCGCAATAACGAAATAGTGACGTGGACCTCAAGCGGCCAGAGCGTTTACAGGCTCCTATTACCTTGTTTCCTACTTGCCGTCCTGCTCGGCGGGGTCAACTGGCTAATACAAGAGCGGGTATTGCCCGGTGCTAACCGGGCGCAGGAATCTACCAGGAGCCTTATCCGCAATAAAGGCGTGCCGCCTGCGGCAAAGGGCCTGCAATGGGCCGCGATCGGCGATAGGATCTATTCATTTAAGGCATTGAACGAATTGTCTCAGATAACTGCGTCTGATAACGCGATAGGAGATGATTCTCCAGGTTCTTGTCTGCGAGATCTTTCGGTGTACGAATTTGCGGCTGACGGGCAGAGGCTGCAATCCGTGTACCGCGGCGAAAAGGCATCTTGGCTCGATGGAAAGATCAATTTCAGTGGGAAACTTGAGGAAAATATAGTGTCTGGTGACAGGATCCGGACGACGTTACTGATCGGCGGGGAACTCACGGAATCCGTAAATCCGCTCGATGAGATCCGGTTCAAACCGAACCAGATAAATGCTTTCGATCTCTCACGGCAGATCGCCTTGGCGGATTCTGACGTTGAGAAGCGGAACGCCGAGGTCGCACTTCAAAGGAAATACTCAACGCTGCTGCTTCCGCTTATAACGGTCCTGTTTGCTGCTCCATTCGCGCTTAGCCTTAGCCGAAAAGGGAAGGCGGCCGCAATCGGATATGCTGTTGGGCTCTGGCTGTTGTTTACCGGAATGAGCACGGTCTTCGAGCAGTTCGGCTTGAACGGGATGCTCGCTCCGGCAGTTGCCGTTTGGGCGCCAATTGCATTTTTTGCCTTTGTTGGTGTTTATCTACTCTCGCGGATCAGGACGTAAACGAGCTAAAAGCTCCGTTTGAACAAGTACGACATTTTTATATAAAAGCTGCGCCCATTCCCTCGGAGGCCCGGTTCGTATTGCCCAGTAAATCGGTTGTAACCGTTATAATTCAGGTCGTCATTGTAGCCGACATAAAGCGCCTTGCCCGGGCTCGGGGACCATCCAAGTACAAATTGCGGCCTGAAACGCGACTGGATGTTGGAATAATCTACCCTAAGCCGTGCAAATATGTTGCGGGTAAACTGGTATGTCGATCTAACGCTGACGATATTGTCATCGAAGGCCACTCTGCCGGTGTCGTAACGGGTCAGATGTCTTCGATTATAGTTGGCCTGGACCTGCAGAGCCGCCGTTGGCTGATAACGAATGGATGACTCTATGTAGAGCATATCTCCCGCTCCCGGATCTAAAGGTGGAGGATCTTCGGTGCATACCGTGACCTGGGCACATCGCTCCTGCCAGGCCAGGTAGGCAGCGCTTACACGGGGATATTTTGGGCCGTTGCCGAAATCATAATCATGGACGCCCCAGTTATAGGAAAGTACTGTAAAAAAGAATAATTGCTTGATCGGGGCCGCTTCGACAAATCCGTAAATTTCTTTTCGATGCGACGATCGCTCTGGGTCGGGGCCGAAAAAGGCACCGGAGCGCGTTGGGGTTCTTACCCTGCCGAATTCGTGTTCGAATAGCCGCTCATAGCCAAGCTGAAAGCCGCCGCCGATGTAGATCTGGCGTTGAAGGGCGATCATACCCTGGGTATTTGAATGCAGCCCCTGTGAGCGTCCCTGCCAGTCGTATGTGGCAGAGAACGAGTTATTCAATCGTTTTGATATGATCTGCTTCTTGGCGTCCCGATCGGTCTGATACTGGATGAATGTGCCAATATTGTTCGTATTGTATCGATTTGCAAATCCGACGTCAGTGCGGTAATTAGTGGTTCGCCCGGACGCCGAAAAGTTCATATAGAGATTCCGGTCCGACCGTTCGAGGTAGCCTCTGTAACCGAAGCCGTTGCCGGTTCGATAGAGGCTTTGGTCTAATAACGGGTCATAGAAATAGCCGCGGGTATTTGTTCCAAGAACTTGAAATTCAGCAACGGTCTTCTTGTTCAAACGAAATCGTCCATCAAATCCGGACGTATGATTGTGGCGATCGACAAAATTATATGTCGTCGCAAACATTCCTACGTTATGCTCGCTGCCGACATCACGCTTTACACGCAGCACGCCGATGTCAGCGTTCTCATCGAGGTACCGTTCGACAGAGCAGCGGACGTTTGGGTCGGCTATTCGCCGGTTTCGGCAATGCAAGAGGTTCTCACGATCATCGGGTGAATAATTCCCCGGTGCTTTGTCTGAGGCATACATTATTCCGAACGTGTTTTTACCTCGGCGGCCGGTTATTTTCGCGGCAATATCCGGATCTACTATCGCACGGGTATTCACAACGTTGAGGCCGCTCTGGAAAATATCTATTCTCTCGAGGAAGAATGGCCTTTTTTCAGCAAAGAAGATAGGGAATCGCTGGTTCGCGGTGGTAACCGGCGCATCGGCTTCGACCTGAGCAAAATCGGGATTATACGCAAAATCGAGTGTTATCGTAGGCGTTATCCCGAATTTCGCGGTCATCCCGAAATCACCCTTGACACCTTCATTCACGTATCGCCCGGCAGGGTCGTTGTTGAAGGTATATCGGGTTTTTCGACCTGTTTCGCTGACGGTGAAGCTGGGGCTGACCTCTAACTGCCGTGAGGTTTCGATGCCCTCAAGGCCTGTGATCTTACCGGCTTGATTCAGCGAACCCGACCTGCTTCGGTTCATCGGCATCCACGAATTCAGCTCATTATTGTTGTATTTGACTCGACGAAATATCTGCAGGCCCCAATTCTTGTTCTTTCCCGCCTCGTACCGGAGGGATTTGAAAGGAATTGCGGCCTCTATCGTGAAACCGTCCTCTGTCAGAACACCTTTTGATTCCATCACGATGTCCACGCTGAAATCCTCGCCCCGCCCTTCGGTGAAAGTCCCGTCCGCCTGTATGCCGAACGGATTAAAAGCGAGGATGTATGCCTGCCGCTGGTCGTTAAATGTATCAACATAAAGTACAACGTAGTCGTCATTGAAAATGCTGTCGCGGCGGGGGACCGTCGCGCGAACCGTGTCGCGGCCCTGCACGACCCTAAAGGCAATGTAGAGGTTTTTTGAGTCGTATCCCATCATAAATTCGGTGGGATGCATGGGGGCAACATTATCTCCCGGCTGCGTCTGCAGGAAATCGCCAAAAAGCGCAGAGTTTTTCCAAACGCTATCATCGAGTGCTCCATCAATGGCCGGAGGCGTCTCGAATCGCGGTATAGTCACCGGTAACTCTTTTCGAACGTATCTTGACGTTGCGGGATCCGTATTTTCAAACTCCGCAGGGGCCAGGGTTCCATTCGGCTGCGAAGGCGCATCAAGTGGACAGATAAGAAAACAGGCAGCTAATACTGCCAAAAGGCCCGCCTTGTAAATTAAAGAATAATAGCTCATTACTACTCCGGGTATAAATTATGACTGAGATAAATGGGGGAGGTCTTTATGTCCCCTTTGTGTCGTATCGTCGCTCAATTACAGAACACCACCGCGGCGCGAAAGATGACAAAAAATGTATAAATATAACCGCGTCATTGGTTGGCCTAGAGGGTATCAGGCCATTGTAACGATCTCGCACAAAGTACTTCTACGAATCAATGGTGTGAAGATGTTTCAGA
>JBGTBC010000359.1:0-2330 GCA_041749555.1 Pyrinomonadaceae bacterium
GGAATGCGCGGTAGTCACGCATTACAGACTCAAGGCCAATCCGGACGGAAAAGGCCTTATCGTTGACCCAAACGCCAAACTCGAGGAAGAACTTATCATCCGTCCGACCTCGGAAGCTGTCATCTGGAGCACTTATAAGAACTGGATCCAGTCCTGGCGAGACCTGCCGCTGCTGATAAATCAATGGTGCAACGTGATGCGCTGGGAAATGCGCACCCGGCTTTTCCTGCGAACGTCTGAATTCCTGTGGCAGGAAGGCCACACCGCCCACGCTACCGAGCAGGAAGCGATCGAGGAGACCGAGCGAATGCTTGGCGTTTACGCTACATTTGCCGAGGAATGGATCGGCCTGCCGGTGCTTAGGGGGCTGAAATCGCCAAATGAACGATTCGCCGGAGCGGTCGAAACATATTGCATCGAGGGCCTGATGCAGGATGGGAAGGCTCTTCAATGCGGAACTTCGCATTTTCTCGGCCAGAATTTTGCCAAATCTTTTGACGTAAAATTCGTCAATAAGGAAAACCAGCAGGAGTACGCCTGGGCAACTAGCTGGGGAGTTTCGACGCGTCTGATGGGCGCCTTGATAATGGCACATTCGGATGATCAGGGCCTCGTTCTCCCGCCGAAGCTGGCACCGATCCAGGTCGTGATAATTCCGATCCATAAAACATTCGAAGACCTCGCCGCTATCAGCGAAAAGGTCGAACCGATCGTTAAAGAGCTAAAGGCCGCCGGCATATCTGTCAAATACGACGATAGCGTGAACCAGCGTTCGGGTTGGAAGTTTGCGGAATATGAGCTTCGCGGCGTTCCTGTGCGGCTCGGACTAGGTATGCGCGATCTCGAGAACGGCACTGTCGAGGTTGCCCGCCGCGATACGCTTACCAAGGAATCCGTCAGCCTCGACAGCGTTGTCTATACTGTAAAGATCCTTCTCGACCAGATCCAGCAAGCGATCTATCAAAAAGCCCTTCGATTCCGCGAGGAAAATACCCACCGGATCGATACGTGGGAAGATTTCAAGGTCCAGATCGAAAAAGGCGGCTTCATCCTCGCCCACTGGGACGGCACGGCCGAAACCGAGGAAAAGATCAAGGCTGAAACAAAAGCCACCATTCGCGTAGTGCCGTTCGACGCTGATAAAGAAGCCGGAAAGTGTGTCTATACCGGTGAACCGTCAGAACAGCGTGTGGTTTTTGCGAGAGCGTATTGACCCGATAACTGTCCCTCCAAGATGCGTAAACGCAAAGAACCCAGTCGCTATCGCTCCCGGTTCTGACCATTCACAGCGGAGAACCCAGTCGCTATCGCTCCCGGTTCTGACAGCTCAGAATGTCCAGAATCTCTTGCCCTTTTTCTCTCCGTGCATACGGACGGCGATGGAGGTGGCGTCGATTTGGTCGTCGTGATGGCCGTGGGGGAATGAGCAGGCTTCCTGGATGAATTCTTCGTTCCAGGGTCCGGCTACCAGGCGGACTCGGCCTTCTTCGGCGAGGGCGATCCAGGGGAGGGCTCGTGTGAGCTTGTTTGTCTCAACTTTTACGCCTCGGAACTTGCGGCCGTAGAACTGGGGCATCTGTCTCAGGTCTTGCAGAAGTGCGTGGCCGTTTGCGGAGAGCTCGACGCCGTGCTCGGTGCGTGTCTCTGTTTGGATATAGTGCATGAGAAGCTTTCGCTGGAGAGGATATGTGAGCTTTCCGCGGAAGCATCCGTCGATATAGAGCACGCCATCTTTGTCATAGGCGGCTTTTAGTGTCGCTGAATGATCGGAATCGGGATTTGCGGTGAATGAAAGGTCGTAGCCGCGTTTCCAATCGAGATTTGGCGGCGGCACCTGGACGATGTTGGCTATGAACCACGCACGTTTGAACAGTCCTCCTTCGGTCGGGACAGGTTTTTGCTGGTAGAGTGCGGCGAATGAATAAGTTCCCATCCGTTTTCTTGTTCTTTCGAGTGTCTCAATGCTGAATCTTGCAGGCCAGAGGGCTTGGCCGGGCTTTCGCCAGTCGGAGAAGTCTGTGGAGTTCTTGGAGTTTGTTGAGTTCTTGGCGTTTCTTTGCGTCTTTGCGTCTCTGCGGGAACTTTCTTTTGTCTTTTTTTGTTCATTCGTAGTTGCAATCATTGACCCAGTCGCTATCGCTCCCGGTTCTGACCTCGCTCTTGTTCGCTGACGGAGGCGGTGTAGATCTGCTTCCAGCTCAGTGATGCGTTCGCGGATGTATCTGGGCTTGAGGCCGCCGATGGGGTGGACGATCTCGCGACGGCCGTCGCGTTCGATGTAGATCGGGGGTTTGTTTAGCTGGGCATTGAGTTTGTCGAGTTGATAGATA
>JBGTBC010000360.1:0-2313 GCA_041749555.1 Pyrinomonadaceae bacterium
GGCGGCGATCTCGATGCAGATCCGCCAGCTAGAGGATGAAGTCGGACTTCAGTTATTTACGCGTACGCCACGGAGGGTCATCCTCACGGAAGCGGGCGAATGCCTGCTTGACCGGGCGAGAAAGATACTTCGAGAACACAATTCTGCGGTCGCCGAGATCGCCGAACTTGGCGGCATCGAGCACGGACGGCTAAGGATCGGCTCAGCGTCGGCCGAATTTGCCACGCTGCAGCTTCCCTTAATACTGAAGAAGCTGAAATTGAAATTTCCAAATGCGGACCTTTCGGTAGCGTCGGGCACCAGCCAGCGGCTCGTCGACAGGATAATGCACGGCGAGGTCGATATCGCTTTCGTTTCGCTGCCGGTCGATAACTCGAGCATTACGACCGATCGTCTGTTTACCGATGAGATCGTAGCGATCGCACATCCGTCGCATCCGAGGGCCGGAGATAAATTCATCAGTGCGGCAGCTCTGGCCGGCGAAAAGCTGATCCTCGGCGAGCGAGGCGGTAATACACGACGGATGATCGACGAGTTTTTTAATGCTGCCAACGTACGTCCGAATATCATTATGGAGCTTTCGCGCCAGGAGGCCGTCAATCAGATGGTGGAGAATAATCTGGGGGTCGGCACCGCCGGGGCGAAGATGATCTCTGGCGGAGTACGCGAGGGGAGGCTGGTTAAATGGATGATCGAGGGTGCCGAGATAAACTGGGAACTTGGCCTAGCACGCCTGCGCGGCGGGTATTTTTCGCCTATTGCTAAGGAATTCGTCGGGTTGTGTAAGGACAGCTTTGTAGCGCGAGACAAAGAGATCAGAGCTAAGAAATAATTGAAAGCAGATCAACGCGAATAACGCAGATGAAGAAAGAAAGAATTATGGGTTGGAGCGCAAGGCGGAATTGGTTTTTTCTCGGGTTGATCTGCGCTTATCTGTGTTTATCAGCAGCTACAACTTCTTCTCAGGGTTTACCCGTCGCCGCTCCCCAAACGGTCGGGATGAACGCGGCCAAGCTCGGGCAGATCGATGATTTGGTCAACTCTGACATCACCCTTAAAAAGCTGCCGGGGGCCGTTATTATTGTCGGACGAAAGGGAAAGATCGTTTACCGAAAGGCTTTCGGTAACCGCTCGCTCGTGCCGACGGTCGAGAAGATGACGATCGATACGATCTTTGACGTAGCCTCACTGACTAAGCCGGTCGCCACGGCCACCTCGATCATGATACTTGTTGAGCAGGGCAAGCTTCGGTTAAACGACACGATCGGGAAGTTTATACCCGACGTCGACGACGCGGATGCAAAACGCGTCACGATCTTGCAGCTACTTACCCACACCTCCGGCTACCGCCCCGATTTCGATCTCGGGGAAAAATGGACGGGGCGCGAAGGAATGCTCGCGGCACTGAAGAAAGAGAAATTGCGTGCCGCTCCGGGGACTAGGTTTGTTTACTCGGATATTGGGTTTATTGTGCTGGGGGAGATTATCCAGAGGATTGGTGTTAGATATTGCCCCGAGGCAACCGGATTGTCGAGAGCTAAGAGTCTACGAGGTTGCGAACAGCAGACTGCCTCGAAGTACGTTTGGCAGCCACTTCTAATGACTAACTCGACCTTTATGCGGCTGCCTGATCGTTTCGAAGATCTGGTAGGTGATGAAAATTCACTGGAAGAGCGATCGGCTCCGACCGAGAATATTAGGGGACAGAATAGCTACCTGGGTTCCAAGTTTGATGGGGACAGCAAAGTTGGCGAAATTGTCCTGAGAGGTCAGGTGCACGACCCAACAGCGTATCGAATGGGCGGCGTTGCTGGACACGCCGGGCTGTTCTCGACCGCCGACGACCTCGCACGCTACTGCCAGATGCTTCTGAACAATGGGGTGGCTTCAATTGAGGGTTCGGGAAGGCCGCCTAAAGGCGGGACTCAAAGCCGAATACTCTCAGCCCAAACCATTGCCCGGATGACGCAGCCGAATGTTGTTTCCGAAGACGGAAACACTCGCGGGCTAGGGTGGGATATGAACACCGCGTTCTCGTCGAATCGTGGTGAGCTATTCCCGCTTGGGTCGTTTGGGCATACGGGGTTTACGGGCACGAGCATTTGGATCGATCCGACGTCAGAGACCTTTGTTGTCTTTATGTCGAATCGAGTTCACCCGGACGGCAAAGGCGATGTGACGCCGCTTAGGGCGCGGGTTGCGACGATCGCTGCGTCGGCGATCGAGGATATGCCGATCGAGAGGTGGAGAGAAGCCGAGGCTCGATATAATTCGGCGGTTGCGGCGCAGATACCGAGGTTTACTCTGCAGGCT
>JBGTBC010000361.1:0-7064 GCA_041749555.1 Pyrinomonadaceae bacterium
GGCCGATCTTCCAGTCCTCGGCGTGGCAAATACGGTGTCTGATGTTGAACTTCGAAAGGCCGGAGCCGGTGCCGTTGCACGCGACCTCCGTGACTGGATGCCGGAATCGATCAGGCGTGTCTTTGACCACATCTAAGTAAAATATATGTCGGATCTATTTATTCACAGGGAGAAGGCCGAGGCGGACCTGCTCGCGGCAGCGGCTTATCTGGCCGAGCGGATCAAAAGCAGCGACGGGCATGCCGAGGCGATGAGCGCGGTCCTTCCGCTTTATCTCGATCGAGGTGATGTCGACCTTGCTGCGGAACTCGCAAATGCGATCAACGATCCACATTCGCGTGACAAACTGCTCACCAAGGTCGCGGAGAAATGCGCTCAAACGAATGATGACGAGTACGCAATTCAACTCGCCGATGCGATAGAAGACCTCGGCCTTCGCTCGGAAGCTTTTGAGCGTATCGGGGCGGTAAAAGCCGGACAGGGAAATGCTGCGACGGCCTTTGAAATTGCGGACCTGATGAACCACCCGGATTTTATTTACGCCGCGGTTGCGTTTAACCAGGCGTCAAACGGCAATGACGCTGGCGCGGACGAAACGCTTGGCCGTATAGAATTTTCGCCGGCCATGTCGTCAGCCCTGCAGAACATCGCGGATGTTCAGATCGAAAAAGGCGAACTGGAAAAAGCCGTTCAGTCTTTGGAACGAGGGGTGATAGCGGCCGAAGAGATCGAGCATGATGAGGAAAGGATCAGGACGCTGTGCGAGTTCGGCAATCATTTTATTGCTGCCGGGCGAAAGGATCTTGCGATAGAAACATTTGAAAAGGCGCGTTCTTACGCTGAGGTCGTCGTTAACGTTCATAGGGATCGACTGCTGGTCATGTGCTCGGTCGGCTTCCTGCATGCGGGAAGTGATGATGCGGCGGACGAGATACTCGATCTGGTCCTGGACAAGACGCAGTTGGCATCCGCCCTGCTGGTCTTTGCCCGCGATTCATGGAAAAAGGAAGAAAAAGAAGAGGCTGTCGACACCCTCGAAGAGGCTTACGCGATAATCGATTCGCAAAAGGAATCGGAGACCCGTGACAGCCGGGCACGGAACGCGATCCTTGCATCCATCGCGGCGCAATTTGCTGTTTTTGAAAGAAATGACCGTGCCACGGAGATCGCTCAAAACATCGTTGACCCACAGGAAATATGGGCGGCAATTTCTCAGATCGCCCAGGTATTGTCCCTGCAGAAAAAGGATGATCTGGCCCGCGATACGATCAATCTCATCGACGATGACACAAGTAAGGTTTCGGCCTTGATAGCGGTTTCAGACATAAAACTGCGTGAAGGCGAAAGCGATGAAGCTCTTGCGTTGCTGGACGAATCGTCTACGCTGGCAGAGACTATTCCGCAGCTGGTGGCCCGATCAAATGTGTTCATCGAGATCGCATCGAGGTATGCTGCTCAGGATCTGTTAGAACGCGTTCGCGCGATAGGAATAGAGAACCTCGACACGATCGGAGCAATTCGCGATGAGAGCAGCCAGGCTACAGCTTTAGCGAATCTCAGCGAGGTCTACAAGAAAGCCGGCCTGTCATTGACTGAAGGCGAAAAGGATCTCATTACCCGAATGATCATGAAACACTAGTTCTTCATCCCTGCTTCTTCGTACCTCATAGACAAAATAGATAATGGCAACAATTTTTTGTCTGCCTCGTATTCATTGTCAAAGCCGGAGCTTGTGGAATCATGACGGAAGAAACGGAATTTGATGAATTCAAGGACTCTGTTTATCGAGATATTAGATGGCTGGAGTTTTGCGAAAAGGATCTAAAGTTCAAGCGACGCGAGAATGCTCAGAATTCCGGTTGTCTCGGTGCCGTTTTCTCCGGCGTGTTCGGCGGAATGTTTCGGGTTGGCCGACACCGGATGAAACAATATAGAAAAGTTGCCGAACTTAGAGTGACCGCAACAGAGATCCTCGATCGGCCAGCGGTCAAAAAGGCCATTTGTGAAGTGCTGGACGACTCGGTTCGACTTCCGATCGACGTCGCCAACGCCATTACGCCGGTACTCTACCAAATGAAAGCGAAACACAACAGTGTCCCGCGGGATTCGATGCTTTATGCAATTATCTCTAAACAAATAGCGGATGAGGGCGTCGAAAAATTTTGCATGTGATCTCTAAATGACATCATTCGCGATCAGATCGTTGAATGTATCACGCTGTCGGATCAAATCTGGCTCTCCATTCGTTCTTATCAGGATGACCGCTGGCAGAAATCGGGCGTTGTACTGCGAAGCCTGAGCAAGCGTGTAGGCACCCGTATTTAAGAGGGCAAGCACTTCGCCGGGTTGGACATCCGCGGGAAGCATTCGGTGTTCAGGCAATCGGCCTTCGCCTTCGATGTCAAAATACACATCTCCGCCATCACATAATGGACCGGCAACCTTGTAGGGGAAGTTGTGAGGTTCGTTTGCTCGTTCGGCAGAGATCAGGTGGTAGTACCATTTGTAGGTTTCCATCGAGAGCAGGATGTTAAAGCCGGCGTCGGTGAGGAGCCAGTTGTCAGACGTCAGCGGTTGGCTACCGGTTTTTTCGGCGACCGGTCTCTCTTTTTGATTTCTAATCGTTGTCAGGCAAATGCCTGTGTCCGCTATGATCGCACGGCCGGGCTCAAGGAGGAGTGTTAGTCCGTCAAAGATCTGAGATGCGCCGCAGTCATGGGCAAATAACTTGGCTTCATCCCATGCATGGCTAACGGCGTCGGCGGGTTCGAATTCCGCAGCGAACATTTCGCGGCGTTCCGCGGGAAATTGTGACGATGTCGAATTGTCATGCAGATAGTTGACCGGAAAACCTCCGCCGAGGTTGATGTGCTGGAGCCTGGTGCCGGTCACGTCGTATATACGCATCATACTATCGGTCAGCATTCGAAAGGCCTCTGCGTATGCCTCAGGTTCCGGATTTTGCGAGCCGATGTGCAGGTGAATGCCGTTCAGCCGCAGGTGAGGAGACGCCTTATATTTCGCGAAAGCGTGGAAAGCTTCGTCCGGCATCATCCCAAACTTTGAAGTCAACAGTGCGGTTTGCAGCCCGCTATGGGTGCTGGTTTTGATCTCGGGGACGAGCCGCAGACTTACATTTGCAGGCCGGCCGAGTCGTTCGGCAGTTTCCTCGATCAGGGAAAGCTCGTAGAGCGAATCAACCTGGATGGCATAAACATCGTTTGAGATCGCGAGTTCGAGTTCCCAGATCTCTTTACTGTTGCCGTTGAAATTGATCTGATCGCCGGTGAATCCGGCCTTTAAGGCTTTCCACAGTTCGCCGCCGGAATTTACCTCGATATCGCAACCGGCGTCTTTCACGGCCTTTAGAATGCCCATTGTAGACATCGCTTTCGCGGCGTAACAAAGCTTTAGCGGGCAATCGATTACCTCTCCAGCTTTCTTTAGCCGCTCGATATTATGGCGGATTCGCAATTCGCTAAAAACGAATAGCGGCGTGCCGTGTTCGCGAGCAAGTTCGACGGCGTCGACGCCGTCGATGTGCAGGCGTCCGTCGCGAAGGGTAAGGAAATCTTCAATATGCCAGGACGATGTCATAGGGCTCCCCCTGGCGCTATTCTGATCTTTGGGGAAGAGATCGTGACGAGGTAAGGAAACCCGTCACAGCAAGGTGAATCGTCCGTCCCCTCATCCGTAAAGCGATAAATGATCGTCAGTTTGCTAAATTTAGTTCGATTGTCGATCTGAAATTGAGATCCTTTAGCTGCATTGACCGCTGCCTGTCGCAAGAGCGGGTGACCTGAAATTGCATTAGCTTCACTGACCATGCCAGTCGCATCAATTAGGACGTTTACTAGGACGTCAGCCCTCGCTCGGACAGCTAAGGCAGCAGGTGGAAAAGCCGGCTTTGGGAGTACCGTGGGCTTAGGTAAGTTTATCGATACGTTAGAGCCGCGTGGTTGTAAGCCCGGTAGGCTGATCGGAAGTTTTCCGGTGATCGGCTGCATCCCGAGCAGGCCTCTTGCTGCGGCACGCTGCAGGCTCGACATGTCGCCGTAGGCGATGAGATATGTTTTTAGCTCAGGGAACGAAGAGAGAATGTACGGATTTCCAAAGCTGATCCCGATCACTTTCTTACCGACGGAAAGAGCCTCGCGTAGGACCGCGGCACCATTGTCCGGTATCCCCACGCTGTTTCGGGCACCTGATCGAACGCGGCCATAGAGCCCGACGATCACTACGTCCGCCTCTTTTATGGCTTTCCTTGCAGCCTCGATCTGCGTCGGGAGGGAATTCTCCTGAACGTATGCGGGTGTGAACCTCAATCCGCCGGAGCGTAAGGCACCGACCAGCGGGCCCATTGTATTTACACCGTCAAATCCATTTGAAATGCCTAACACAGCCGTCCGGGCCGATCTATCGAGCGGCAGTGAGCCTTGCTCCATACGGGTAAGTGTAAGGGCTTTCTCGGCGATCTCGTCGGACAATTTTACCGATTCGGGGCCGGCTACGAGCCGGTCGATCTGGTCTAGGGGCGTTATAAGTTTCTTAGAAAGCCCGACCTCATATTTCCACGCAAGCTGGCGGCGTACGGATTCATCGAGCCGTGCCATCGGTATGCGGCCGTTAGCAACAGCGGCTTTCAGTCCGCGGAGCATCGCGTCGACATCGGACGGTTTTTCGAGGATATCAGTGCCAGCGAGAAATGCCCGAACTCCGGCCTCTTCCTGTGTGTAATAGAGAGTCAGGCCGCTCATCGACATTGCATCGGAAACGATCAGGCCCTTAAATCCCATCTCGTTTCTGAGCATTTCGGTTTGAACTTTTGCCGAAAGAGTCGCCGGTATCGTCGCTTTTTGCGAAACGATCTCGGCACCCGCTTCGGCATCGCCACCGCGGTATTCGGCAAGCGGTTTGGCTTCTTCATTGTCGATCTGCGGAAGGGCGATGTGGGCGATCATTATCGAGCCGACGCCTGCATCTATCGCCTTTTTGAACGGAACGAGTTCGAGCGAAGTGAGCCGTGTCCGCGGCAGGTCTATGATCGGCAGGCCGCGATGTGAATCGACGTTTGTATCGCCGTGGCCGGGGAAATGTTTGGCAGTCGCGATGACCTTTTGGCTTTGAACGCCGTCGGCGAAAGCTATCCCGAATCGGGCGACGTCCTCGGGGTCTTCGCCGAAGCTTCGAACGTTTATAACCGGATTGGCAGCATTATTATTGACGTCCAAGACGGGAGCGTAAATATGCTGAATGCCGATCGCACGAGCTTCGCGGCCTGTGATGACGCCCATTCGGCGGGCAAATTCAGGATTGCCGGTTGCCGTGACGGCCATGGCCCAGGGGAAGTTAACAGCATCCTCGAACCGCATCCCGATGCCCGTTTCGGCGTCGAGCGACATCAGAAGAGGGATCTTCGCGGCTTCCTGCATGCGGTTGGCGATGTGGGTCGTTTCGTAAATGGGGGCGCCGAAGAATATGATCCCGCCCAACTTGTTTTCGGTAACGTGCCGCCGCAGGTCCTTGAAGAAAAAACTGTCCTGGTTAGCAAATCGAGCGTTGATGCCGACGTGGACAAGCTGGCCGACCTTTTCGTCCACGGACATTTTCTTTAAGGTCCTATCCGCCCAATCCCAGGCTTTCTTTGAGGGCTCAAGTCTTGGGGATTGCATTGCCCGGCGTGCGAAATGCGTATTCGCGTCTGCCAATTGGGGAAGGGATGCGAATGCTACCGTCAACAATAATGCGATACTAAGCAACTTCATCATTACTTTTAATTATTAAGGTTGATACAAACGCAACCACAACCGTTATCGTACTTCCGATCAATGCAAACCAGGGCCAGGCGATAACCGGGCCCGGTACAAATTTGTTTGATGCCAGTAAGATGTACGTCATCACCATAATACTTACTAACATGCCGGTAAGGGCGTGAGTTTGATTTGCTCGTTTCAAAAATGCACCCACGAGAAACACACCTAAGATCGGACCGTTAATAAGCGACGCGACCGCTAGGGCCATACTCAGTGCGGAGCTGCCGGCGTCTTTTAGTGCGATTGCGATGACGATCTGAACAATTCCGACGATGACCGTCAGGATCCCCGCGACCCGCATCAGGTGCTTGTCGGATATATTTTTGGCGAAGGGCTTATAAATATCGTTAACGGCGGTTGCGGCGATCGAGTTTAACGATGACGACAATGCGGCAGCGAAAATAGCTGCCACTACGAGGCCAGAGAGGCCTGTCGGCATTTTTTGTGTTATGAAATCGGGGAATACGCGATCGCCGCCTGTGAAGGGAAATGCCCCAGTCGCCGTGTCGTATCCCGCCATATTATACGGAGCGTAAAACGCAAAAAGCAGTACTCCGATAAAGAGAAATCCGATAAACTGCCCGAGGACTACCGCCCCCGATGTCATCAACGCAGTGATGGCGGCGCTCGGTTTATTTGTACACAGATAACGTTGGACCAGAAACTGATCGGTCCCGTGAGTGGACATCGTCAGGAAGCAGCCGCCGAGCACACCGCCCCAAAACGTGTAGGTCTTTGCAAAGTCGAGATTGAAATCGAACAGGCTGAATTTGTCATACTGCCTGCCTATCTCGATCGCTCCGCTGAGGCCTCCGTCGATATTACTGATCAGGACGGCGGCGGCGGCGGTCGCTCCGCCGATGTAAATGACCAACTGTATGACCTCGATCCATATCACTGCCTCGATGCCGCCATAGAAGGTGAATATGATCATCACAACGCCGAGTATGAGGATCGACCCGACGATGATCAGTGTCGGGTCTGTGTCCGGCTGAAAGGCGGTATATACGGCCGCAAGGACGATAGCCGTCAGCAGCAGCCTGATGCCGTCGGCGATGTTTCGCATGATTACGAAAAGACCGGAAGCGAGCATTTTGACCTTGCCCCCGAACCGCTCGCCCAGCAATTGATAAACCGTCTGCAGCTCACCCTTAAAATACATCGGGATGAACACGAGCGAGATCACCACGCGGCCGAGCAGATACCCGAAAACAAGCTGAAGGAACTGAAAGTTTCCGCCTATTGCGAATG
>JBGTBC010000362.1:0-6387 GCA_041749555.1 Pyrinomonadaceae bacterium
AAAGAGAAGGCCCGGCCTGTTTGGGGGCCGGCAACAACATTTAGAGTGACTCGCATTTTCTGATCACCAACGTCTTAAAATCTATCTGGCTAGAATCGCAAAAAACGCAATGGCGAGCGACCCAAGCAGACTGACGCCGCCCAGAACCATACCGCCGATAGCCATACTCCGCCCGTCATAGCGGCCCGGGTCGTTGTCGGCATTTCGCATACCCAAAAATCCGAGAACTGCCGCCGGAGCACCGAGCCATATGCCGCCGTAACAACAGATCAGCACAATGCTGGCGATGCCGAGGATGAGTGAAATAGTCGGCAGCGTCTTGTCGCGGGAATGAAACATCGACGATTCTCCGAATGGTTGGTGCTGAAATTGCGGTTGTCCAGTCGGCCGGGCAGTCAAAGGCGACTGTGGCCAACTCGCCGGGTTTGTCACCCTTGCTTCAGTCAGAAGGACCGTCGGTGGCGGGTCATCAGCATAGAGCGAAGGCGGCGGGTCATATGCAAAAACGGAAAGAAGTTCGCCGTCCTCTAAACAAAAGTTCAGATTCTCGTCGCTATAAGTTTGCTTGCAACGCGGACATTGCTTCATAAATCAGACTTGACAAGGGTTATTTTCTTATTTCGAGGTCCTTAAATGCGATCTTCACACCATCGCCCGCGTAAAGTCCGGCCACTCCGTTCGGGTACCCTACAGCGTTTCGAATGGAGTTTACCATTGTTCCATTGATAAATAGCTCAATCTTGTCATCCAGGTCCCGGACCTCGAGGGTCTTTTCGGCATCGCCCGTCTTAACAGCGTTTGAGGTGGTCCAGCTTATTACGGAGGATTCTTTTTTTGGTGTGTGATTGACGACACGGTATTTCCTTTTCTGGGTGTCGATCAAAAAGGCATAACCCTGCTGAAGCGGCTTCGGGTTGCTGTGAAAGATGAGCCCGTAGCCAAGGTTGCCAGCGGCGCTGTCAATGTTTCGAAGCGTGACTCGAGTATCTGCGCCGCCGGTCTGGTATGCCTCCGGTGCAACGAGAACGTAATAAAAACCTTTTTGTTTGGAACCCATTGTAAGTTCGCCTTGATTGAGCACCGTTGTACCGTAGGGTGAGGATTCTTTTACAAAGATCTCAAGATCGACGGCTGTTACGTCGTCGCGCCCCGTGGTAGGAGAGTTTGAGGACGTTTTCGTCGAAGATGAATTAGAGATCCCCGGATTCGTAGGGCTATTAGAAGCGCTGAGGTTTGCTGTATTATTTGCTTGCGATCCAATATAAGCGAGAAATCCTATAAGACCGCCGCCGCAAAGTAAAACCACCGCTCCGAGTATTAGCAGTACCCAAACCCACGCCTTAGACGACTTTCTCGGTTGCTCTGAATATTGTTGCGGAGCGCCCCATTGAGATTGAGATCCCGGGGCCGAATGAGGGGTCGGTTGAGGCTGAGTCATCCGGACCTGATTCATCTGAACGGTTTCGGGCAGGCCTTGTCCCTCGTGTTCGAGGATAGTGCCGTCCTCGAGGCAAAAATTAAGGTTATCGTCCGCATATGTTTTTTGGCAACGGGGGCAAATTTTCATCTCTTTCTCACTGGTGATTTTTAGATTTAGCCAAGAATGCAACCATTATAAGCATAAAGATGGGTGAAACGCGACCTTGCCAAGCAAGCTGATTCGCTTTCCGTCTAGAAACTCAAGAACCGGTAATGGGGCTCTGCAAGTATGTCGAAAGAAACTCAGACCGCGTCGATCTAGCACAAGCCCTTTTGGCTGGAAATCGGGCGTTCTCATCGAGAAACTCGTCGATCCACGGCCTGGGCAAGGATGACTTTTTCTTCTTTGACGGCATTAACCCACCCGAGTAAGCGTAATAGCTTGTCGTCGTCGATTCGGACGGACGGTCGCGGCGAAGCTCTTTATTCAGCCATGCCGCTATTCCCAGGCATAAAAGACAAGACGCGAGAATCGGGGCCAGCCGTTTTGACGAATGCGTACAATGCCGGTCTCAGAGATCAAAGCATCCAGGCAGGACATTGAAACACCTTTTGGCGTGGAAGATACGATTTGGTGTGAAGTGCCTTCGAATCCGCACCTCGGAACCGCAGGTTTGATACAACACCCGTTTAATATGATCGGCCTTTTGAGGCTCGCCACATAACTCGACGGCACCATCCCGCCGATCGGGGGGTTTCATTTCGTTTAAGGAATTCAAATTAATCGAGGGAAAAACAGAGGTTTTTCTGAATTACAGCGTGATTCTGACTATTTTATATATGATAAGGTGAATCCCACTTACCTTTGAATTTCACTCTTCCTGACTGGCAGGTTCGTAGCCAATATCCTCAATTGAAACACTATTAATATGAAGAAATTCCCCTTGCTCGCTTTATTCACCGTCTGCTTCTCCGTCATAATCTTCAATCTCCCAGTGACTTCAAATGCGAAACTGGAGCGTACTCCCAAGCCTGACCAGAAAGACCCGGAGCTGGCAAGAACGATTCGCCGAATGACCCAGCGGTCAACTGAAGGACTGACCGAGAAACAACTTTTAGGTGGCGCTGGGGTCGAAATGGACCTGCAGGGGCGATTTCAGGATGTTCCGTTGGCAAAGATCGATGAGGACGGCGATCCGGCTGTAATGTGCGTCGCAAGTATCGGGGAAGCAAATCGCTTTTTCGGCCGTGACCTTGAAACTGGCCAAATTTATCCCGCCGATTCTTTCGAGGCGGAATACTTGGCGACAAAGCGTGCCTCGCGAAGTGAAATGTCAAGGGAAGAATATTCGTTCTACAAGAATCTCATTAAGGAGGCTGGTGATCTGCAGATGTCGCCAAACTCTGCATCAATTTTAATCGTCAATGGTGACGGTCCTAGTGAGGGATTTAATGACCCGACGGTTGTAGCACCCGAAGGAGGAAATCCCGGCACGACCCTCGGCCAACAGCGAATGAACCTGTTCAATTTTGCAGCAAGCATTTGGGGTTCATTCTTGGACAGCACGGTGCCGATCAGCATAAACGCAAAGTTTGATCCTCTTTCCCCTTGCTCATCGTCAGGAGGTGTTTTGGGATCGGCGGGGCCCGCATCTATTTCGAGGGACTTCGCTGGTGCAGAACATCCCGCAACGTGGTACCCCGTAGCTCTTCGCAATAAGATCGTAGGTACCGATAATAATCCGGCCGCGGCCGAAATAAACACAACATTTAACAGCAGCATTGATACGGGCTGCCTGGGCTCGGGGACCCGTTTCTATTACGGCCTCAATAATTCGACACCGTCATTGAGAATCAATCTCCTAGTGGTCTTGTTGCACGAGATGGGACATGGCCTTGGCTTCATGACACTTGTAAACGGAAGCACCGGCACCCTCAACGGCGGATATATGGACGTTTTCGCGAGAAGAATGTTTGACCGCTCCACAAGTATGTTCTGGGGAGAAATGACGGACGCTGAGAGACAAGCCTCAGCACTAAATGATGGAAATCTTATGTTTGCTGGTATTAATGTTAGTGGTGCTTCTGGCGCACTGACCGGAGGGCGAGATGCATCCACTGGGCACGTGCAGTTATTCGCCCCCGCTGTGTTACAGCCGGGTTCTTCACTTTCCCATTTCGACAGAGCCGCATTTCCTAATTTGTTGATGGAGCCCGCGATTAATTCCGGCCTGCCGCTGGATCTGGATCTGACCCGGCAGCTAATGCGTGACATTGGATGGTACAGAGACTCAGATGGAGACCGGGTACCGGACTCGATTATTAATATTTTGCCGGGCGGCTCTATGCTGACTGCTGGTAGCTTAACATCAGTAACATGGACAAACACCGGCGGATTTTCCAGAAACGTCACTATCGAGCTTTCGACAGATGGAGGAGCAACCTTTCCTACCGTGATTGCTTCGAACGTACCGAATGTCGGGAGCTATGATTTCACCGTACCAGATGTATCCACAACAAAGGCCCGTATCAGGGTGCGTGAGCATGATTTTAATTCGCCACTTGGTGTCTCAGGTTCCGACGTAACGATAGCGCCCGAGGCGTCCGAGATCGACATCACGGGCCAGGTCCGGACGCCCAGCGGTCTCGGACTGAGAAATGCGGTGGTTAGCTTAATCGATGACATGGGAACGCGGACCACCGTGGCAACGAGTTCGCTCGGCTACTATAGTTTTACCGGGATTCCGACGGGGCAGAATATAATGATTTCGGTAAGTTCCAGAAGGTATAGATTTGAATCGCGAAACCTGCTCACCGCAGGCGATCTAGGACCGGTTGATTTTTTCGGGATCGAATGATGAGTTCGTCTGAGGCTGCCCGTTTCGTTATTGTGTTTGTAAAAGAGTGGCAAATACTTGCTTTTTTTGGGGAATAAGTATATTTATAAATCTATATATTAAGAAATAGTTATGGGGATTGTTGCCCAACCCCGTAACCGAATTATAAATTTATTCGTAATTTTAAGTCCTTCGTGGGACATTAACTTTTTTTGTCCTGGTTACTGGTCGAATAGGGTCTGATACAGTTTGATCGCACGCAGGGTCAAATGCCTTTTATGAAGAGATCCGTTTTACTCACGATTTTGGTTTTTGGCTTTTTCCTGGTGAGTTCGGTTTTCCTCACGCCGTCAACCGCACAACGCAGGTTTCCCCCTTCGAAACCAGAACCCCAAGATTCCAAAATCGCTGATACTGTCCGACGTTTGACCGACAGGTCAATGAACGGCATCATACCGAAACGTCACCCGCTTGGAGGGCACTCGCTCGACCTTAAAGGCAAATTCCAGGAGGTGATGCTTGCTAAGCTCGACGCGGATGGCGACCCGATGGTCGGCTGTATCGGAAGTGTCGAGGAAGCGAACGGCTTTTTTGGCCGAAGCCTTGAAACAGGAGAAGTGCACCGGTCCAATCCGCGCGAGGTTGAATATCTTGCGACGAAAAGAGCATCGCGAATAAATATTTCGAGGGAAGAGTTTGATTTTTTCAAGGAACTTATTGAAATCAACTCGCTTCAACCGAATTCACCGAACGCTGCCAATTTTATTATCGATAACAAGGACGGGGCGAATGAAGGATTTAATGATCCAACGCCAATGTCCCCGGAAGGCGGAAATCCCGGCACGACTCGCGGTCAATTGCGAGTGAATCTTTTCAACTATGCGGCGGGCATTTGGAGCTCCTTCCTTGACAGCAATGTTCCGATTCTCGTAAACGCACGATTCGATGAATTGCCATGTTCCACTGGAAGTGCCATTTTGGCATCTTCAGGAGCGACTACGATCCAATTCAATTCTCCGGGAGCTGAGTTTCCAAATACTTATTATCCGGTTGCCCTTGCGAATAAGATGGCAGGAACCGATCTGAGTACACCGGAAGGGTTCAATGCTTCGCATCATGACTTCCACACAACTTTCAATAGCAGCATTGATAACGGTTGCTTCAGTGGGCCGGGGCACCGTTTTTATTACGGATACGACAATACCACGCCCCCATCGCGCACCAACCTGCTCGTTGTGATCCTGCATGAGTTCGCGCACGGACTCGGATTTGAAACCTATGTGGATGGAAGCAGTGGGCAGTATGTGCAGACTGGTGTAAATCCCGCGAGTCCCGATATTTACTCGAGATTTGTTTTTGACCGAAGTCTGGGGCTTTTCTGGCCTCAAATGACTCCCGCCCAACGCGTTGCATCCGCCAAAAATACCGGCAACCTGATGTGGAACGGCCCAAATGTTAAAGGAGCCTCGTCTTTTCTTCAGTTTGGGCGGGACCCGGCGACCGGCATGGTTCAGCTCTTCGCCCCTTCAACGTACACATATGGACCATCTGTTTCCCATTTTGATTCCGCCAACTTCCCGAATCTTTTGATGGAACCGAATCTTAGTGCTGGATTGCCGCTTGATCTTGATCTGACCAAGCAGTTGATGAGGGACATCGGGTGGTATCGTGATTCCAATGGCGACCGCATTCCGGATACGATAACCAATGTTCTACCGAATGGGGGAACGCTTTCCGCCGGCACGCAATCAACTATCAGTTGGACTAACAACGGCGGCTTTAACCGTAACGTCACGATAGAATTATCGACCAACGGAGGAGCTACATTTCCTACCGTTATTGCCTCGGATGTTCCGAATTTTGGTTCATTCACGTTCACTGTTCCAAGTATGCCAACATCGCAAGCTCGTGTAAGGGTTCGCGAGCACGATTTCGTGACGCCTATGGGATCGTCATCGGCAAACTTCACGATCACGGGAGCGGCCCCTTCGCCAACACCGACTCCAACTCCAACACCGACGCCAACACCAACGCCGACTCCGACTCCGACACCAACGCCAACTCCGACGCCGACTCCGACACCAACGCCAACACCGACTCCGACTCCAACACCGACGCCGACTCCGACACC
>JBGTBC010000363.1:0-5263 GCA_041749555.1 Pyrinomonadaceae bacterium
TTGTAGTTTCATTCCAAGCTGTATACGACATCTTTCCCTCGGCCGGAGTGGGCTCGAGCAGCCTGATCAACCCCCATTTGGACAACGACCGGAGCCAGCTGTACTCGGTATCTGTATGCTTTTGATCATGATTTCCCTCGATCGCTATAACCGGAATTCCGGCTTCCCGCATCAGCGTCAGGCCCTCAACGGCGTAGTTCATTGTTTCTGGGGGGACGGTGCGTTTATGGAAGAAATCTCCGCAAATAATGACAAAATCAACTCTTTCTTCAATCCCGTATCGCCTCAAAACGTCGACCCAAGCATCATAGAAATCACGTGGACTCTCGGCCAACTGGTATCGGGTGCATCCCAAATGCACGTCGGCGATATGAAGAAACTTCATAGTCCAATTTTACCACACCAAATTCCTTTTGATTTTGGACAGTAGGTTGTCCGAGTATTATGATTTAATTGTGCGCAAAGTCACATTATCGGTTATAGTAGGCGTGATAACGGTTTTGACATAGGCAATTCAGGATAAAGGTGAGAGAATAATTGGACGTTTTCGATTAAGCGGCCAGGCAATCTAATTTAATCACTTTGCTTACCACAGGAGCCTGAGATTTGGTTCCGAACAAGCTCGCCTTTGACGATCAATGAAGATCTTATTATACAACCCAGATAATGGTATTACGCGGAATTTCATGCCGCATCTTTGGATGTTCCTCCTTCAATCGCTTACGCCAAAAGAGCATGAGGTGATCCTTATCGATGGTAACGCAAAGGCGATGACGCGGCCGCAGCTGGTTCAATTCTGCCAAGATGAAAATATCGGCCTTGTTGGAATCGGGTCAATGACACGCATGGTGGCTCGTGCCTATCTAGTTGCTGACGCACTTCGTGAAGCCGGTTTTAAGGTCGTAATGGGCGGTCCGCATGTGACCGAATGCCCTGACGAAGCCCTAGGAAAAGATGGCGGACCTCGACATGCCGACGCAGTTGCTCTGGGCGAGGCTGATGAGTATTGGGCACAAATCGTCGAAGATGCAGCAAAAGGTGAACTCAAGGAAATCTACCAGCCAAAGATTGACGAAAAAGGCAATGACTTCAAGCCGAGCTTACAGCCTTATCCTCACATTCCATGGGAGACGCTCGACCTTGATCAATTCTCACTCGTGCCAAAGTTTCTGCGCCCGGTGATGTCACGAATGGGCGAGGGTTGGGGCAAATTCTTTGTGGTGCCGATCGAGACCGGACGCGGGTGCCCTTATGGCTGCGAGTTTTGCACCGTAACAGGTTTTTTTGGGGATTCTATACGATTTCGTTCTAACGAGAGCGTGGTAGAGGAACTTTTGAGATTGAAGGCGCGGGCCAAAAAAGAGAAGGGTCAGATGGCTGTCTTTTTTATCGACGATAATCTCGCAATCAACAAGAAACGCCTCAAGGGTTTGCTGCGAGACATGATCGCGGCCGGAGCCACCTTGCCTTGGGTTGCACAAATTAGTGCAAATTTGCTTGCTGATGAAGAATTGGTCGACCTGATCGCCGAGGCGGGCGGGCGATGGATCTTTATCGGAATGGAATCGATCGATCCTGCCAACATGGCGGATGTTAACAAGAATTTTTCCAAGCCCGAGAATTACCAAGCCGTTCTGGATGGGCTCAGAAAGCGCAATATTTTTGCGATCACTTCGTTTATATTCGGAATGGACAACGACACGCCGGGCGTCGCAAACCGAACCGTCGACGAGATCGAAAGCTGGGCTCCCGGCCTTCCGGTTTTTGGGCAGTTGACCCCCTTTCCGTCTACGCCTCTTTATACCAGACTCGAAAAGGCCGGCCGTCTTGCACGTCCGAAACACTGGTTGGATTTTGCGCCTTTCGTAATGGCCCATGACCCGCTTAAGATGTCGATCGAGGACGCGAAGAAAGAAACTTTTGACGCTTGGTACAGGTCGTATAGCCCCGAACGGAATTGGGAGGCGATAAATACGATCCGTGAAGCACCAATCGATACCCGTATCGGACACCTCGTCGCGCGGCTTTTCTTCCGCGGTATTTACTTTCCTCAGATGAGTAAATCGGCATGGATCAAACTGCTTTTCGATAACCGCAAACCGATAGTCAGCCTCACCCGAGAAGGCATCCGCACTTGGCGCGCCGCCCGGAAACGTCGACGCATTGAGGACCGAGCCGTACAAATAGCTCAATAAATGGGATTTTGGTCATCAAAAAAATCCCGGGCGGTTCTCGCTCGGAATTTTTGCGTCAGAATACATCTTGCCATCAGCCTTTGTCCGGCAATATCTCAATTTTAACGTTAAACGCTCCGGAATTGTCGTTCAGGTTGCCCTCGTTAATGCCTAAAAACAGGGCGCCATCACGGATGGCGGTGAACTCGCGTTCGGAGCCAATGTAGATAAATTCATTGTTATCTTCGCCTATCACAGCGATAAGTGCACCCGTCGGCACATTTTTGAGCAGCTTTTGCCCATCCTCAAGGTCGCCAAGACCCGACGCGGGAGCGTTGTGGCCTTTGCCGAGGGAGACAGTTCCGTCTTCCGCCACGATTCGGATCCGCTGTCCCTTTTTCACAACCCAACCTGAATTAGTCCATCCGTTGGCGGTGTTGTCAGCGAGAACCCTGACCCTCAACTCGATCGGATTGATCGGCTCTGTAGATTGCGGGCGGGAGGTTGGTTCTGCGGTCTTCACTTTCGCTGGAACGGCTGCAGGCTTGGCGGTCGGTTCACTATCGCTAGTTTTCCTATCTGGAGAATCTCCGATCGGGACTCTTTCGTTCATTCGTTCAAATTGAATAGATTCAATTTCCGAAGCCAAGAACTTAAGCTCCCGCCGACGCGAGCCTTCCCCTACCGAGATCACGAAACTTCCGCCAATAAAGCCGACTACTTTTCCCTTGATAATACCCCCGTCCTTTAATCGGACCGTATCAGCGAAAGTCCCCACAGAAAGTACCAGAAGCATAAAGACTGGCATGACGCTCCGCAAGATTCTCGTAATTTTCGTCATAAGACCTCCAGAAGTGGTGCGGTCGGCATACTGTGAGTAAACCGAAAAGGTTGACACCTCACCGCCAAAGTGATGAAAAATAAAGATTGCGACTTGTAAGATTTGTGCCGCAGTAACAGGTTCCAACGGAACAACACAATCAACCTAAAGATGTAAATGAATCACTTGTCAATGAAGGAAGCAGACACAAGCCATGGATAAACGGGCCGGATCCTGCTCCATCGTCTGGCCCGAACTACGAGACCATTCGAGAAGGGCCAGCATTTTAGATGGTCATCTATGACTGTAAGTTGCTGTATATACTTTATAAAATGGAGCCGGTGATAAGACTCGAACTTACGACCTGATGATTACAAATCAACTGCTCTACCAACTGAGCTACACCGGCTAATGGGGCCGACGAGGCGTCCGACCGCAAACGAAAATACTACCAAATTGCCCATTTGCTCCGCAAACTGCCGCTGCGATTCGTTGTGTAAAAACTTGTTGACCATGTCGTTCTAAGGGCTTACAATAAAGGGAGCCCAATTGGGTGATATTTCTTATCCTGCATCTTCAGCCCGGATCATCGGGCAAACTATCGCATCAAAGGAGATAATCGTGAGTTTTCAAAAATTAACGCGTATTGGACTGCTTGCAACACTGTTGTTGGCATCGGTGGGAATTGGTCTGTCACAGATGGTCCAACCGACGCCGGCCCCTATTCTTCAGACTCCCCGAAAACAGTCGGAACTAGTCGGCCCTAACAATCTTTATTGCGCTGGTTTTATACAATACAACGCCATCAGTACTGCAAACAAGATCATCGGTGCACAGGACGAGGCTGATAAGTACAACTACGCCCAGAACGATTTCCTTTATATCAACATGGGCCAGAACAAAGGAGTTAGCGTCGGTGATACGTTTTCAGTCGTCCGACCGCGGGGCCAGTTCAAAAGCAAATGGTCAGATAAAGGTGGGCTGGGATTCTATGTTCAAGAGGTCGGGGCTCTTGAGGTGGTCGATGTAAAAGGAGAGGTTTCAGTCGTACGAGTTAAGACGTCATGCGATTCGATTCTGCTTGGCGATCTTGTTCAGTTGGTACCTGGCAGATTTAGCCCGCCATTCGAGATCCGTCCGCCGCTCGACCGATTTGGAGACCCCTCGGGCAAAGCAACGGGCCGCATTTTAATGGGCCGTGACGGCGTCGAGCAAATGGCCAAAAATTTTGTCGCCTATGTCGATCTTGGGGCCGACAATAACGTCCGAGTCGGTGATAGGTTGACGGTTTTCAGGCCACTGGGAAAGGGAAACCTCTTTACCATGCCCGAGAGGGAGTCGGTCAGTGGGCGCGATTACGGTTTTGAGAGCGATGCATATAAAGGCGGCCGCTTCTCAAATCAGGCTTCCAGGAAAGACGGTGAAAGGGCCGAGGGTAAAGAGCAGACAACGGCCCGAGCCAAAGAGGGCCGGCCTTCTAACCTTCGCAAGGTGGTCGGAGAGGCCATTGTTATAAACGTCAAAGAAAAAACCGCAACGATCGTAATTACGCGAAACGGTCAGGAAATACATACCGGCGACTGGGTAGAGATCCAGTAGGTCCAGTTTCCGCTTCACAGCCAGACTAAAGGTCGTCCTAAAAAGGCGGCCTTTTTTCCTTGCCTAAGTAGGCAGGGAGAAAGAGAATAGTGAACAGTGACAGGTGACGGGATTTACAATTCACACTTTCCACTTTTCGTTTTCCACTTTCAATTGGCCACTTTTTGTTTCACACCCCCTGTTTTTGTACCACGCCCGGACAAGGAAATCGCCATAAATGCTAGTTAATGCTGCACTTACCGGTTTGTACCATGTACCACGCATTTTCCTGAATTTGTATTACGCTGTATTACAGCGATCCGAAACTACAGGTTCCCTCCACCATTAACGAACAACAATCATCCATCCACGATCAACGAACCACGATCAAATCTATTTATCAAAGATCTATCCGGACACGATCCGGAGCGTTGCAAGTATAGCACAGAATTGCATGATGCAGGCAAAGTTCTATGAAGGCCATCGCCGATGCAATCAACTTTTGCTGATGCTCGCACAGGAACCTGAAACAAGCGTTTCGGGGAGGTTCTAGCGTTTCTCAACGAGGGATTCGATGGCGATGCGTTTTTTTTCTGAGAAGAAATAGGAAAAGTAGCCGTACATTGACCAGATCGCTGTGATGACAGCGACCCAAAGGGCACCGCGGCCGACGAGATAACCGAATACCTTC
>JBGTBC010000364.1:0-1482 GCA_041749555.1 Pyrinomonadaceae bacterium
AGCTTCTGGAAAAATGTTCTCAATGGATAGCCTCGCCGATGTAAGTGAGTCCGCCCCGATTTCGCCCAATTGTTTGCTCGTACGACTACTTCATCATCACCGCCTCGTACGAGGGGCACCGGTCCTGCGACCGATGCTGGCGTTTCAGCGCCCTGGAAAGCGGTTTTCGAAACATCTTGCACGAAATTACCGTGGCCAGCCTCCCTGTGGTCGCCGGCAGCGCTCATCCGCGCATAGCGTTAAATAGACATCCCACAAACCCGCTGTCCCTTCGATCCTGTTACCGTGCCGGGCCTGATAAAAACTTTGATAAAGGACGAGCGCACGATAGGATACGAAGCCGAGCGAAGCGGAACGAAACCAGAGCCGATAAGTCATTGTTTAGGAACGGAAAATTATTTCTTCCCCCGCCGAGAGACGGGAGTGATTTCAAAGAACTATTCAAACGATTAGCCGCGGCAGGTGCCGGCCGGCCGCTGGGCAGCGATGGGTTTCCTGCAGGCCCATGGACGCCCGAGCTTCTTGCAGACGCTATTTCACAGATTGATTCCAACCGGATTGGGGTCGATCTGCGAACGGTGCAGCTTTGGTTTCAGGAGAACGCGAAAGGAATTAGCGCTGCTAACATTCGTTGGCTGGCGAGAATATTTGGGTGCGATGATCCCGACGCAACTCGCGACTGGCAGATTGAACTCAGTGAGGCACATTCGCGGTTATCGGCCAAGAGACGAGGACGGAAGATAGCCGGAAGCAGTATTGCGCAGGAGAGTCCAGTTACAGCATCGACCGCGACCTTCGATGACGAGACTGATCCCCCGGCAGAGTTGGCACGGGATACTGACTCGAAGGGGCGAAGGCGACGGTTCAATTTGGCAAGGCAATCGGAGGCGTTCTTTAGTCACGAGTCCCCCCTAAATCTACCGGTTGTGGTTTTTGCAGGTATCGCAGGTCTTGGGTTCTTGTCGTATATTGTCGGAATTCATAGCGTGACATATGTCCGAGCGGATGGCGTCGTTAAACAGGTTGGTTTTCTTTGGACGGCAAATTGGACATTTGTTTTTATGGTTTTGTTGCCTCTGTTTTTCGCCTTAGTCACCGAAATACTGAGCTTCTGGAAAAATGAAGGGCGCTTGAAGCTTGTGGCGGACGGCGCCCGGATTAGAAGCCATGAGGCCTGGGCACGCAACGTCACGTCAACTTCTTACTCATATTGGGCGGCTTTTTTGATTTGTGTGCTGTTCGCCGGTCTTTTTCAATGGGTGGGCGTGTTGTTGATCCCATTGATATAAGGTGGCGGCAGCTATGCGACGGATTGGGGCTCGCTAGCGATTGTGCGACCAGAGGTGATATCGGTGCCTGTAGCGCTCGTGTTCACGGGCCTCGCTTACCTATACATGAGCATCTGTTTTTATCTTTTCTTCGCCGGTTTAATCTTGCTTTATACGGTGGTCCAGGATTGTTGGACAATCGGTAAATCCGTCC
>JBGTBC010000365.1:0-3836 GCA_041749555.1 Pyrinomonadaceae bacterium
ATAATCGTCACGTACGCCGTAGATGTTGATCTCATCGATAGTCCTGGAGCCTCCAAATTCGATCTGCAACCAGTCTGGATAAAGAAAGGGATCAGTATCCTTCCAGGCACCGCCAATCGTCCAGACGCGGCTTCCGTCAATCGCAGATTGTGCGAATCCTGATGAGGCGGTCGCCGAGCCACCACTTTGCGGCCGGGCATAATTTGCCCTGACATTAGGATCCGGCGTCGGCATTGGCGTCGGTGTCGGAGTTGGTATCGGAGTCGGAGTCGGAGTCGGAGTCGGAGTCGGAGTCGGAGTACGCGTCGGTGTCGGAGCCGGAGTTGGTGTCGGAGCCGGAGTCGGCGTCGGAGTTGGCGACGGAGAGGGAACAGGTCCGCCAATAGTAAGACAGCTACCGTATTGTGTAACAAACGAGCTGATAACCGATATTGAAGAACTACAAAAGGAGGTCACGGAGCCCGACAATGCCGGATTCATCATGGAGTTCGCGCAGATCCCTGAATTGTCCACATGGTCAGCTCCGAGATTGTGACCCATCTCGTGCGCAGCGATCAGATGGTTTACTGGACCACTTCTGGCTGTTACGCCATATGCGAGTCCAGGGTTCCTGCAGATCGTGCCCACAAAAGCGATTCCCTGATTAATAAATTTCCCTGTAAAAATATGGCCGGTATCCCGTGGAAATTGTGACGGCGGATAATTAATGTTCCAGTAGTTGAGGTATGTGTCCAGAAGTCCCGGCATTGATGACGACGAAAAGGGGTCGGGCGCCGTCCACGCATGCTGAAAAGTTACAACGATCTGCAGGTTCAGGTCTCTCTGATAAATGCCGTCGACCATGTTCATTATCGCCAGGATTTCATTGTTGGCTGCGCTTGATGTGCCGCCAGCTTGCTGCACCCATTGGTAATCAGCTTCGGTGGCTACTTCCAACTGACTAAGGTTTGCCAAAACAGCAAACTGTGGCACAGATTCATAGAATGATCCATCATCAAACGTGACCCGACCTAAAACGTCGTCATGGAGGTTGATCGTTTGGGTCAAATCGGCTTCTTTGTAGATCACGACGTCATCACGGTTCGCACGAGCGGAAAATCGTCTGGCCCGAGAAAAGAAGACTTTCGTGTCCCCACTGTAGATCATGCCTTCTAGTGTTTCATTGTCGATCGTAAACCTAACTTCTGAATCAAGGTCACCTTTCAATCTTCCCTTGTAGGTTTTAATTTCATCGCGAGGGAGCTCATAGCTTCCCATGACATTACTTTCAATCGCCCTGAAATTCGGAGCGCGCAGATCGAATTGCCTCAGATCGAATTCATAGTTTCGACCTCGGGCGCTCAACCTGACGGTCTGACCGGTCATCGCCTTCTCTTCGAGAGCCTCGGGATTGATTTTAATGAGCTCGTAGCGGTTGAAAGACCTCTTCAGGTCATTGTCTAAATTATCCTGGGCGAATGCACTTAAAGTAAGAGCATAGAATGTGGCGAGTAAGACGAATACTTTCATCATATATTTCTTTTTGCCGCAACGGGCCTCCATATCTTCGGTTTTGAAACCGAAGATGTGAATGCCGGTCTTAGGCATATCGACGAACATGTATATTACGGGAACCAGGTTTGCTGGTCAGTCCCTTTGTTGACTAAGCCCATTGAGATGTTCGGAATCCAAGGGAAAGTTGTACTAAATTTTAGCCCTGGTTTGGTTCGAAGGCAACTCGATATGGGAATGTTGTCAGGAACTGGTTGAGACTGGATCGAACGGTTTTCTTAAGGTTTTTTCCGCTCATCCAGGCAAAGCCCGAGGGTGTGGAGCAACGGTGTTCCGAAGTCCAATAGCTGCCTAATTGAGACGGACTGAAAAGAGGAAATTTTCATTGGAAAAAATTTTGATATGAGCGCGGTTTGAGGCTGGGATATTTATCCTAGTCCAGTAAACACCGGCACCGTAGAGATTATTGTCCGACTTTTCACTTCTTAAATTCCGTTGACTTTTTCACCCAAACCTGCTAATCTCTATCATCGGCGGTGGTAATTTCTGAATCGCCGAAAAACTTGGGCAACTCCATTCGCTAGGGCGACTATCTATTTCTGCTTTTGATAGTTCCCCTGCCTTCCTCGTTAGGTTTAAGGCCTTCATCATTATTAGTTCTTCGGCAATTTAGCACAATTTGTTGTTAGTCGTAATTGCTGACTTTTATCATCGCAGGGACCATCGATGTCCCTCTTACGTCTTCGAATCCCACTAGGACGAATCAAGCGCCGCCGCCGGCCAAGAAGTAAAACATGAAAGTATTTATCATCCTCTGCACCCTCCTCGTTTTAGGTATTCTCCCCGTCTCCGCACAAGATACCCTTCTTAATAGAGACCTGACGAAAACCTTCAAGAAATTTGACCTCTTAAGGCTGAATTCAGAAGCCATTCAAGAGAAGGCCCAATCCGGCGATAGGATCCGACTACGAGCCTATGGTCGTGATTTTGAGTTCGAACTCGTGTTGAACGATCTCCGCGCTCTAAATTATAGGGCGATCGAAACCAATAGCAACGGCAGCTACGAGCTGGATCGGGACATTACAAAGACGTACCGGGGCAAATTGACGAACGACCCCGATTCGCAGGTACGGTTTACACTGGACAATAGGACCTTCGAAGGGCTTATATACACAGGCGACACTAAGTTCTTTGTGACAAAGGCCAGAAATTTCTCGAAGCATGCAAGATATGATGATGTCGTGTTTTATGCTGAGGATGACCTTGTTCAGACGATCGATCTTTCCGACGATATCTCGAGGCGAGTGGAAGATAAGCGACAATTACTTTTGGAACCCGGGATCGAATACGTCGCATTATCAAATCTTCGAGAATTGGAAGTTGCGACTGAGGCAGACTACCAATGGGTAGTTCAATCAGGCGGTTCGGCTAATGCCGCTAACACGGAAATACTTAGCATCCTGAACATTGTAGACGGCATATATCAGAGGGACTTAAACCTGACCATTGTAGTAACGTTCCAGCACGCCTGGACATCGGCAGATCCGTTTTCGTTGACATCGATGTCGGGCCTTTTAGATTCTTACTTAAGTTATTGGAATACTAATTACCCTGTCTCGCAGTTCAACCGAGACACGGCTCATATCTTTACAGGGAAATTCGGCAACCAGGGCCTCGCTTATGTCGGGGTAATTTGCCGGAGTCCCAACTGGGCGTACGGTATCACTGCCAGAAGCGGCGGCGCGAATCATTTGGTCGCTGCTCACGAAATAGGGCATAACCTGGGCGCGGACCATGTTGCTAACTCGGGCACATG
Organism: Pyrinomonadaceae bacterium; assembly: GCA_041749555.1. GTDB lineage: Bacteria > Acidobacteriota > Blastocatellia > Pyrinomonadales > Pyrinomonadaceae > OLB17. Next base: position 3,308 of record JBGTBC010000365.1, read on the forward strand.
CGCCAATTCGATGATGAATCCGTCTATTTCAAGTTCGGTAACTGCGTTCTGCAATACGTCGATATCGACGATCAGTTCGTATGTGACCTCGTATGGAAACTGCTTGACGGTTAGCGGCCCGGCTCCGACGCCATCACCAACCCCGTCGCCAAGTCCGACACCGACACCGACTCCGACGCCGACGCCGACGCCGACTCCTGCTCCGACACCGACTCCGGCTCCGACACCGACTCCGGCCCCAACACCGACGCCTACCCCGACTCCGACTCCGATGCCAACTCCGACACCGACGCCAATGCCGACGCCGGATCCCAATGTAAGGGCAAATTATGCCCGGCCGCAAAGTGGCGGCTCGGCGACTGCCTCATCAGGATTTGCACAATCTGCAATTGACGGAAGCCGCGTCTGGACGATTGGCGGTGCCTGGAAGGATACTGATCCCTTTCTTTATCCAGACTGGTTGCAGATCGAATTTGGAGGCTCCAGGACTATCGATGAGATCAACATCTACGGCGTACGTGACGATTAT
>JBGTBC010000366.1:0-14927 GCA_041749555.1 Pyrinomonadaceae bacterium
GAACCGCTCTTAGAAATCGTAACGGATCGCAAACTGCATCACTCGGGCCGGAACTCTGGACCCGGTAAATGTACCAAACCCGTTCGGAGCCCCACCACCCTCGTTCGGAGCCCATCCCAGTGCCGTATTCGAGTTTCCGGCAAAGATCGGGGTATTGGTGACGTTGAATACGTCCCAACGCAATCCAAGTTTGTGGTTCTCTTTCCACGGCATAGTGAAGGACTTAGCCAATCCCAAGTCGAGCGTGTAGAACGCCGGATATCGAAGTTGGTTACGATCTCCCGTCTCACCTGGGAAAGGGGTACGGAAACTCGCGTATGCTGCGTCAGGATCCGCAAAGAGGTTAGGAAGACCGCCGTCGCTCGGCAAATTGACTCCTGTCTGGATCGGCCTGATCTGTACCCCCGCACTCTTCAAATTCCAGTTGGTAGCCCAACCAGAGTTGTCAAAGATCTTGGCACCGGTGCCTATAGGCTGACCCGAATTGTAACGGGCGATCGTCGAGAGCTGCCAGCCGCCGAGGACCGCGTTTGCGAACGAATTAATTCCGGATCCGAAACGCTTGCCGCGGCCGAAAGGCAATTCCCACAGGGCGTTGAAGTTGATCAGGTGCCGCATGTCAAAATCCGAAGAAGCATAGTTGTCACTCTGCCTTATCGGATTCAGAATAAATGCCGTACCAAACCCCGTACTGGTCTGCAGTCCCGATGTATCGTCCATCGAGTGCGACAAAGTATAGTTAAAATCCCACGTCACACCGCTAAGACGCTGCCTGATCGACAGAGTACCACCGTGATAGTCTGAATTGGCGATGCTGCCAAACGATGACAACGCTCCGTACTGGCTTTGATAAAACTTTCGGCCGCCCCCGTGGAAGCCGGCGGTCGCATCCAGTACGTGAGTGAGAAATGTCCATTCACTCGAGTTGGCAAGAAACTCCCATCCGGGGGCTTCTGCATTAGTGATCGCCATCATCTGGTAGACAACCTGGGTGTTAGAAATACCACCTCCCCAGCCCCACCAGTTATCAAGTGAGCCAGTAGGATAAATATTCTCCCAGAAAGGAAGTGCCGTTATTTGTTGCCACGGCACGCCAGCCCTGCGTTGAGCCTCGAGGATACTTGCCGCTTCATAATACGTCTGTCCCGACAGCGGATCGCGTATATTGTTCGGCGACATAACATCGCGAGTTGCAAGCAGGTTCCTTGCCCTCCGTCCGATATAGGAAGTTTCTATATAGAGTTTGCCAGGCAAGGTACGTCCATAGGTCAAGTTCCACGAATAGTGGATCGGCGCCTGGATGCCGCGGTCGATAGAATGCTCGATCCGACGGGCGTTGTTTGCCGGCTGCTGAAGGGGAAACACCAGATTCGCCGGAACGACAACCCCGGGCAATTGCCGAATATCCATGTTCAACGACGTGATTAGCGGCGCCGGAGCAGTCGTGATGTTAAACGTATTCGCGGGGACAGTAAACGACGAATTGAACCCAAGGGTGTTGCTTGTGTCGAATGTTACCGCCAATTGCTGGCCGTAATAATCGTTCGTTATTGCAAACCCGCCGCGAAGCACGGCGTCATTGTCACGGCCAAAAAGGAAGCCTCCTAAGCCGCCTTCGAACTTGGGTGACCAGGCAAACGAAATGCGGGGCTGCCAGTTGTTTGTGTCCTTGTCGTACATCGGCGGGCGATTATTGACCTTTCCGGATACGTCAAAGATCAAAGGAGCGGTGTAATTCCCTCCGACCTCGGCCGCGGCCAGACGGGCCGCGAAGTAATCGTCGAGGGCGATATTGGGAGCTACTTCAAACCCCTGAGTCTCATAAACTGGTGTACTATAACCATAACGAACACCGAAGTTCAAAGTCAGGCTAGGCTTGACCCGCCAGCTGTCCTGCATATAAAAATCATATTCTTCAGTCGCGAATTCCCGGACCGTTGGTTCGCCGCCGAGCGGCTTTCCTGACTTGTCAAAAGCAAAATTCGCGGTGTATTGGTTTAATCTACCGAGAACTGCCGCCAAGGATGACTGAGCGAATCGAATATCGCTTGACGCTACCTTCACCACCGGTACAGCCGGGGTACCGTAAGTTTCGGTCAAATATCGATCTAAGGGATTGATCAAAACGCTGCCTGATCCTTGGTAGAAACCAAAGTTGGTAACGCCGTTATCAAATGCCGATGCCAGGCTCGTTCGCTTATTCCGAGTTATTCGGATATTCGTACCGAACTGCCAGGTGTGGTCGCCCTTCACCCAGGTAAGGTCATTAGCAATGTTATGCGTCGGGTTTACGCGGCTGAAAGTTCGTGCAAAAAAATTCGACTGAAAGATGTCACGAAACGTGATCGCGTTAGAGGATGAATCCCCCTGATTGCTAAATGAGAGACGCGACATTCCATAGCTGAAGCGGTTCGTCATCCGGTTATTGATCAGCCATGTATGAGAAGCCGCCAGACCGTTGGGGTGGCTCCACTGATTTGTCGGTGGCGTATCGGGGAGATACGGAGCCCCACCAAAAATATCCTTCTGGTAGTTACCGCGAAGCGAGATGGTATGACGCTGATCGCTTGTAACGTTCCAATCGAACCTTGCGGTATGCGTATTATTATCGACCGGCAGCGGAGCGTTAAAGCGGAATCCACCGGTGTTTAGGTCATCGCCAAATTCAGGGAAATTCGCCGGATAACGAGAGGCCGCGTCCGCAAAAACACCAAGCACGAACGGGTTAATGTTTACCACGGGATTTCCGGTGCTGTCGACCAGATTATTGATAGTTGCGGCGTTAAGGCTGCGAACAACTCCTAGCGTATCAGTAAAACGGATCGTTCCCTGGCCTAAGCTGGCAAGCGGGACTAAACGAGTGCGGCCCTCGCTCTTTCTCTCCCGCATTCCTTCGTAGTTGTAGAAGAAGAAAAACCGGTCCTTAACAATAGGCCCTCCGAGGCTTCCGCCGAAAAGATTTCTAATAAGCGGCGGACGCGGCAGCCTTTCGTCGCCGGCCTTCGCCAGACCATTAATAACATCCAAGTCTGTAGCGGCATAATTTCCAGCAGCATTATTGAACCATTCATTGGCATTGAAATAGTCGTTTCGATGGTATTCGAAAAGGTTGCCATGCCAATTATTGCTGCCGCTCTTGGTGAGCAGTGATATCTGGGCACCTGACGACCGCCCTTTGCTGGCATCGGGATTGGATGTTGTAACACGAAACTCCTCGATCGAGTCAGGAGTCACACGAAGAACTGGAGAAAAAGCCGTACCTTCCTGCTGGTTGTTCACGTCGATCCCGTCCAGAGTAATATTGGCCTGATCAGATCGGCCACCTGTGACGGATCCGCCCGGGGTTACGCCAGGCTGCAAGCTCAAAAGGTCAGCAACGTTACGGCCTTCCAGCGGAAGCTGAGAGATCTGCTGAGCAACAAAGTTATTTCCTAGGCTCGCATCCTGAGTGTTGACGATCGATGAAAGATCTCCACCCGAGACATTTACGACTTCGGAAATACTTCCAGCCTCAAGAACAGCATTTGCATCTGTGGTCCTGTCGACTAGAGCTGTAACATTCGTACGGACGAGCTTCTTAAATCCAGCGGCTTCGATCTCGATACTGTAAGTATCAGCCGGAACGCTGGAAAATGAATATTGCCCGCTATTATTGGTCATCGCGGTGCGGGTAAAACCCTTCGATTCGTTCAATAAACGCACCGTTGCACCGGCAACAACCGCCCCTTGGGCGTCAGTTACAGTTCCGGTCACATTCGCGGAACCAGCCTGTGCATACGCCGTCGAAATAGAAACAACAGCGATCATCAAGGCTATTAAGCTCAGAGACTTGACCGCTGTTAAAGTACTACGCAACATATCTTCCTCCTATAAATCTGTTTGTGTTAGTGAAGTAAAACGGAATCCACACCTAACAAACAAGGCATTTTCCGTTCCAAAGACCCAAAAAGTGTATTTGACCGCCTAATATTGCGGTATCGCAGAGTGTGAACCGTTCTAAAGCGAGTCGCATTTACCCATTTTTTCGGGATAAAATTCAAATTTTTGGGAATTAACTCGCCTTATGTTACACGGAAGAACGGTTACTAATCAAGGCATGAGACGCTTTTGCGGCCGTCGCTCCGCTTCCTACTGCTGTACTTATCGTCGGCGAAATCGGGTTTGCTACATCGCCGACCGCAAAGACACCGGCTTTGCTTGCTGCACCTGAAGGGCCAACATCTACGAACCCGTTTTCATCGAGATCGATCTGGCCGCGAAAAATATCTGTGTTCGGCACAACTCCGATCCTGATCAAAACGGCATCAGCGGACACGCTCGTTCTACGGCCGTTGTTAATATTCACGACCTCGACCGAGCTTACAACTTCATTACCAGCGATCGCACAAACCTCTGACTCATAAATAAACTCAATGTTGTCCTGCCCAATCGCCCGGCCCACAAATTCTTTCCGTGCGGTAAATTCATTTCTGCGATGTATTACGATGACCTTCCGGGCGGTCTCGCCGAGGATGAGGGCATTTTCGATCGCTGCATCACCGCCACCTATGATAACGACCGTTTTTCCAGTTACCGCGTCTATGGAATCGACACCAGAATGCAGAATCCCGCGACCCTCAAACTCGGCCTCTCCCGGCACGCCAAGGCGTTTCCTTCTTACTCCGGTCGCTATAATAATGGCACGGCCCGATGACTTTTCACCGTTTTCCAGGGTCACGAACTTACGGTCGAGGTCAACATTGGTTATAGTGGCATTGTTTTTGATAGGCACCTTAAGGGAATTTAGTTGAAGGATGAACTTTTCGCTAAGTTCTCGGCCACTAGCGGCCACAATTCCCAGATAGTTCTTAATAACATTGAATGTCATTAGAAGCTGCCCGCCAAACTCCCTTTCTTTCTCATAAAGCATGGCCTTAAGGCCGAGTTCAGAGCACCAAAGAGCAGCAGAGAGTCCAGCGGGTCCGCCGCCGATAATAATCACGTCAAGGTCAGTTTTAAGCTCTTCCATATCAGGTGGATACGGACAAAATGACGTTTTATGTCAGCGCATAAATGCCAATTTTTGTCACTCAAGCGAGTCTTACTCGGGAATTTCACTTATGACACAATGTACAAGCCATTTTCAGCCTTTATTTTAAGCAACTTCGCAGGAATTAACAATCGCACCTGACTCCCGATCTACTGGCACTGGTCTTGCCTTTGAAACTTGGCCTATACCGGGCCTTCCGTACAAGTACATCTCGCTTTTAGCCCAATACCCTCCACCAGAAACTTATGAGACTAGAATCGGAATCCAATCTAATTACACCTCCTGCCATTGAATCCAATGAATTTGTCTCTCCTGACGCCAGCGCAGATTTTCAGCAGATCCTCGCGTCCGGCATTGCTGCGGCGCAAAGCGGAGACCGCGTTTCAGCGCGCAGGCTGCTGTTTCAGGCCTCCGGGATCGATCCGCGCTGCGAGGACATCTGGATGTGGCTCGCATCCATCAGTGAGTATCCGGAAGAACTGCTGATCTTTCTCGGTAATGCTCTCGATATCAACCCTGAGAATCAGCGTGCCGCGGAATGGCGAGCGGCAACTAGGTCGCTGCTGGCCAAAACGTTTGTTCAGCGGGCGGTCGCGGCCCATGAGGAAGGGATCCCTGCCCAGGCAGAACAGTGCATCGAGCACGCTCTTAACTACGATAATGAATGTGAATTGGCCTGGCTGTGGAAAGCGTCATTTGCGAATGACGAAAAACACAAAGTCGAATACCTCCAAAAGGTGCTGGAGATCAATCCTGATAACGCCGACGCGCAAGTTGCTCTGGACGCGATCCTGACGGAACGCTCCCTCGCCGCATTCAACGAGGTGAAATCAGCGGCTGTTGCCGGTAGGCGAAAAAAGGCACTTGATCTGGTAAACGAATTCCTGCGAGTGGAACCAAATATTGCCGATGCATGGATCCTCAGGTCACATCTGTCACTTGGAATGGACGAAAAGATCGAATCGCTCCAACGCGCACTTGAGATCGATCCGGAAAATCCGACTGCGCGATCAGCCTATGATTTCCTCAGCGAAACGGTGGAATCTACTCAGGAACAAACGCCGGAAGCGGACTTCCACGCCGACGAAGCTTCCGTGAGGCCCGCCGATGAAGTGGTGTTGGTGTCAGAGGCTCATCCCGTTGAAAGCACGGTTGAAGAGTTCGAAGAGCCTGCCTTAGAACATTCCGAATTAGTCGAACAACCTCTCGGAGAAGTTTTCGAGAGTGTCGCCACGCCAGCCGATGAGGCCCCCGAATTCCTAGCTCAACCTTCAGAAGAGACCTTTGAGTTTGCCGATCTGCCTGCTGACGTGGCATCTGATTCCTTCGAAAGCACGTTTTTGGAGACTTTCGATGTTGATACATCGCCTTCAGAACAGGAACCTGATGCGGACCTGCAAACACACGATCAACCAGGATTCGCAGAAGACGCCGCAAATTCCAAAGCTAATGTATTCGAAGAACTCCAGCCACTCGAACTTAGGGCGCAGCGAGATATCGATCCGGCTGAGATCTCCCAGGAAGGCCTGCCCGAGTTCACGGATCGCCCGATCTACGAAAAAGCAGCAGAATTCAGACCCGAACCGGAGCCCGCTTCAACGGAATACCCGGCGGAAAAAAATCGATCTGCCTGTCCCTTTTGCGAGATGCCCCACGAACCGCAGGCTTTCACTTGCGACACCTGCAACGCCGTTATGTCTTTGTCTGACATTGAGAGCCTTCTCAACAACCCACGTGCTGATCGCGAGACTATCCAACAAGCGGTTACGCAGATGGAGGCAGAATGGAACTTGCGAGATTTTTCGGAAACTGAGCTAACACAACTCGGGATAGGGTATTTTAATCTGGGCAACTATGACGCAGGGGTCAAATATCTGCACGAGGCCGCCAGGCTTGATCCTAATAACGTTATCCTGTCAGGACAACTTAACACGATAGCTATCAGGCTGGTCGAGATGCGTCAGCAGGACGAGGTCCATAATGCGATGCCAAAGGGCAAGACGATCCTGGTCGTCGATGATAGCGCAACGGTCAGAAAGCTGATATCGAGCAAACTTGAAAAATCCGGACATAACGTCGTCTGTGCCGAAGACGGTGTCGAAGCCCTCGAGCGTCTGGAAGAAGGACTTCCCGATCTCGTTCTGCTCGATATCTCAATGCCGCGAATGGATGGATACGAAGTCTGTAAACAGATCCGTACGAATCCTGCAGCCAGGGACCTTCCGGTGATCATGATATCCGGTAAGGACGGATTCTTTGACAAAGTGAGAGGCCGAATGGCCGGTTCGACCGGATACGTCACGAAACCGTTCGGTCCTGAGACACTAATGAAAGCACTTGAAACCTATCTTATACCGGAACATCAGGCAGCAGATTGATCTTCTGACGGCCGGATCTCGTCTGCGGCAGCAATGGGCCCTGTAATCAAATACTCACTACCGGTTGACGCTGATACGGCCATCACCCATATCCGACAAACCTTGCTGATACTTGCTCAAACCGGCGAGCTGTCGGACCTGAGCTCGTCTCAACTGACTCTTTCGCAATTACGTGAACAGGCCGAACACGACCAGCGGCCAAAAATAGCCGCTATAATTGGGGATTGTGAGGCCGCGCTCGGGGGGCTGATCGCGGATCCGTCAGCTCCCCAGTCATCGGTGTATTTAGTGCTCGATAAGATCGCCCTGCTCGAGGCGACACTGCTCGATACGTCGCTCCACTCGGCTGACTTTCTCGATGACCTGACCTCCCTGGTTGACGCATGCTTCGACGATCGCGGTCCGGAGTCTGAAGCGACCGAGGAACGCTCAGAAAAATTTGAGATCGACGAGGAGACCCTCGAGATCTTCCGAAATGAGGCTTTCGAACTCCTCGATTCGATTGATAAAAACCTCAATGTTTTATTGGGTTCCCCATCAAATACCAATGCGGTCTGGGAGATCCGTCGGTGTGCCCACACGTTCAAAGGGGCAGCCGGGATCGTCGGTTTCAAGAACGCCTGCAGGATCGCCCATAAAATGGAAGACCTGCTCGACACGGTCGTTCGCTCTCGAAATGGAGCGGGTCCGCCCGTAATTGAATTCCTTAAGACCGCTTTGGAATCGCTTCATTCTATCCTGTCTGAAAAGAGCGTCGAAGAAGATGGCGGCTCGTTGGAAAGTCAATATGAGGAGGCGGTTGCCGGCCTAACCGATCAGGCCTCATTTGATGTCTCCCATTCGAATGACCCGGGATCCCGATCGGTGTCATTACCCGCGAAAATAGGCTCGGCCCCCAATGGGCCAGCAAGAATTCCCGCAATACCTGTTGTGCGTGTATCGATCGACCGGCTCGTTCACCTTTTGGAAATTTCTCGCACACTCACCGCAAACAACTCCGCGTTGGCAGAAAGCCTATTGGGATATGCCCCGGACGGGGAACTCGATTCAGCATCTATGGCGCGGATCGAATCGATTCTTCAGAATACGAACGATCTGACTCAGCAGCTTCACGCGGGGTTACAACGCATTCGTATGGTCAGGTTTGGTACTCTTGAGACCCGGCTGTCGCGGGCGGTTAATGCTACTTGTAGTGACGAAAATAAGAAAGCAGTGCTCTCGCTCTCAAACGGTGATGTCGAGATCGACACACTCATTATCGACGCTCTTATCGAACCGCTCCTTCATCTACTGAAGAATGCCGTTGTTCACGGGATCGAATTGCCGGAAACACGTCGGCTTATCGGAAAGCCAGAGGCAGGAACAATAACGGTGCACCTCGAAGCTGACGAAGAGGCGCTGGTTTTAACCGTTTCTGACGATGGAGGCGGGATCTCGGTCGCCCGGCTGAAGGAACGGGCAATAGTGCAAACTCTCATTACCGATCATGAATCGGCAACGATCAGCGATCGCGACGCACTTGAGCTTGTCTTTGCTAAGGGGCTGACCACATCCGATAAGATCGATCTCAATGCCGGACGCGGCGTCGGAATGGCGATCGTGAAAGAAAGCGTCGAAGCCCGAGGCGGTGCGGTCCTCGTCGACTCTCAGATGCAGAATGGCACGACATTTACGATCGTCATGCCTCTGTCGGTACCAGTATTTGAGCCGCCACCCGCGGATGAGGCCGGGACAATGAGGGTTTCATCTGAGGTCCTCGACCCGCTGGTTCTAATCGTTGACGACAGTGCTTCGATCCGAAACCAGGCGGTAAAGATCATCGAGAATGCAGGCTTTCGCACTATTACGGCAAACAATGGTGCCGAAGCTTTGGAACTTCTGCTGTCGAGTAAGTGGGAACCCGACCTGATCCTCTCCGATGTCGAGATGCCTCAGATCAACGGATGGCAGTTTCTGGAATATGTAAAAACAGACGACAATTTCGGTGGAATTCCCGTCGTTATGATAACCTCTCTCGATCTGCCGAAATATCGTAAACGAGCCCTGGATCTGGGAGCCTGTGATTACATCGTCAAACCGGTAAATACCACGGACCTGGAACGCGTGTGCAGACAGTACGCTTCGCGGGCCTAAGCCTTCTTTGGCGGCTGGCTCGGCCTGATCTCGATCTTGCTCGGCAGTGCCCGGTCTTCCATCGACAACAAACCCACCACCGAATCCGCAATGTCCTCCGGCTGGAGCTGCCACGCCTTATCCGGACCCGGCGTGTCATCGCCAAAATGGGTATTCACGCTCCCCGGACAAATATAACTGACCTTGATCCCATCATGCCGGACCTCCTGCATCAGGGCTTCTGAAAAACCATTCAGGCCGAATTTTGACGCGTTATAGGCCGCCATTCCGGGATGTGCATTTTGCCCCGCAAGCGAGGATATATTGATAATGTATCCGCCGCCTCGCTGCCTCATAAGCGGGATCGCGTGATGGCAGGCATAGAAAACGCCGAACAGGTTCGTCTCAAGCGTCTGGCGAAATTCGTCGGACGATATTTCCTCAACGGTCTTGCCCATATACCCGACCCCCGCGTTGTTTATAAGAATATCCAGTCCACCGAATCTAGATTCGCAGGACGCCAAAAGGTTTTTCACCTGTGCCTCGTCCCGCACATCGCATACCTTTCCGAAGCATTCGCCGAACTGCGATAATTTGGTAACTGCTTCGGCGATCTCGTCCCGGTCTCGTGCACATATATAAACCTTCATCCCATCGCGAACGAGTCTTTCTGCAATAGCGAGGCCGATACCTTTCGAACCACCTGTGACAACCGCAATTTTCTTTTTAACTTCCATATCGTTTATCGTTTTAGCACAGGAGCGTCCTTTTCCGAAAGTGTCCGCCAGATCAAGATCAAACTTCCGTCGGGCTCCTCGCCGACAACTGTGAAAACCACGATAATATCCCGCCTCAAGTCGCCTATATCTGTCTTGCTCAAAATGCGATCTCTGTCCTCCTTTGTAAACATTTGGGCGACAGCAAAACTTCTAAATGCGACGGAACGCAACAAATATGTCGAATTCACTTTTACCGGAACAGCATTTGAAAATTTATGTCTCCCGATGTCTACTCCGGCCTGAATCTCTCGTCTCTGCTCATTGAAACCGCGATGGTCCGATGGGATCTTATGGGCCTTTAGCCGTGCGACAAGGGATGCATCGACGATTAAACTACCAGTTCTTGTTGGAACTTCTGCGATCAATCCCTGGACCTTCGGACCTCCCACACGCATCGCCCCTTCGGAGTACTGCATATCGGCGCGGTCCGGATCAATACCAGGGAAAGTCCGCTCGTTGACATTGGTGCGTAATCGAAATGAATAAAAGGAACCGTTTCCGCTTATATAAGGAAGATCGGAGCACTTTTCTGCCTGGTTAACCGAAATAGTCAATGACCTGTGACAATCCAGCAGCTGGTAGATGCTGGCGATCTTGGTTCGGCGATCCTTGAGAACAGATCTGAATTGTTCGGGATACGGTTGAGGCACGCGTAATTTATCAATATTCTCGCCCAAAAGGGCAATTTCAAGTCTCTCAGCAATTTGCCGCTTTCGCTCCAGACTCGATTCATATATTCGCGAGGAATTGGGCACCCATGCGTCGTTTGCCGAGTTCGGCGTGCGGATGTCGACACCAGGATCATTGGTTTGACCCAATGCGCAGACCGCCGATGCAATTATCGCAAACGCGACGATGATGCGATCAACTTTGACCCTCATAATCAAGTCCGCCGAAACCTTAGGGACAGCAGTCCTCAGTTTCGCCCCGTTCCCATTATTGTGGGCTCTGCACAACGTCCGGTTTGAAATCTATAAGTTTCTCACCCTTTGGGAATTTGATCTTCGGGGCTTCTTTGCGGCCCAGCTCTTTCCAAACGATGGTCAGGCTGCCGTCCTCGGCCTTGCGAACTATTCGAAAGGCGACTATGACGTCAGTTCGCTTATCGAGCGAAAGAGTGTGAAATCTCAGTTCACCAATAGAAGTTGTTTCCGAAACGGCTGGCAGCGAATTGGCCAGACCGTAAGCAACGGAGCGTAATACAAAAGTGGTGTTTTCAGTCGGCTTGACCCTGTCGGAGTATGTAAAGCCTCCGAATTCGACGCCGGCCCTAAGTTTTGCCGCCGTCTTTCTGGCTCCGCCCGCATCCGTAGCGGTTTGAAAATCGTATATGAATTTTAGTCCACCGTGGCTTGGCGTTACATTCTCAATCGGCACGTTACCGAGCGAAACAAATATCCCCTGTGAAAAGAAAGCGTTACTCAAGATCTCGCCATGATTGAACCCCATGTCGTGGTACAAGTGATGAATGTAGCCGCCGGTCCTGAATGAAAAAGACGAGCTAGCCATGACAAAATCCTGACAGTTCCCATCCGTGCGAACGAGATTCTTTGTCATGCAATCGTAATCAGGAAAGAGCTTGAACATGCCCGTCTTGTCCGCTTTGAGAAACTCGCCGTACTGGGCATGATCAGCGGCATCCACTCTTCGAGCCAAACGGATTCGCTCGCTGGTTTCCTTGTCGATCGTCGGACTGGCAGGCACGCTCGGCCGCGGTTGGGTGAGAGGCTTCATCGTTGTGTCGAACTCACGCATGTTTCGCATGCGCAAACTGCGTTCCTCGTCCGACCTTCGTTTAGCTTCGCTGCGAGAGTCGTCAGGGGTGTGTTGTGGGATCTGGCCGTGCAGATCAGCCGCGAAGGCGAAGACCCCTAACAGCAGCAAGCAAAGAACTTTTCGATTCACACGCACCTCCTCTCAGAAATCGCAGGATTCTCATCTGGCAATAGCCCCCAACCCCCATTTGTTCGGCTAAAGCTTTGAACGCAATAGCTCATTTACAATTTTCGGATTTGCCTTGCCCTCCGACGCCTTCATTACCTGTCCGACGAAGAATCCAAACAGCTTCTCGTTGCCCCCGCGATATGCGATAACCTGAGCCTCATTTTCCTCGATCACTTTATCAACGATTCGCTCGATCTCGCCCGCATCGGAAACCTGTTCGAAGCCCCTTTCCTTAATAACGTCCCGGGCCGTCTTGCCCGTTGCAAACATCTCGCTCAAAACTTCCTTGGCCTGATTATTATTGATATTCCCCGAACTCAGTATTTTCAAAAGTTCGGCCAGGTCCTCAGCGGGTGTGAGGCTTTCGTTAACTTGCTTATTCGATTGATTAAGCTCACGTGTAAATTCGCCAAGCACCCAGTTGGCCGAAAGCCGGGGATTAGCAGTTATGCGGGCCACTGTCTCGAAATATTCAGCAAAGTCCTTATCGCTGACGAGCTGCGAGGCGTCAGCGTAACCAAGCTCGTAAACATCCATAAACCGGTCGCGCATCACGTCCGGCAGTTCGGGCATATGCTTCTTAACGTTCTCGATAAAATCCGCAGTTATCTTTAACGCCTGCAGGTCCGGTTCGGGAAAATAACGGTAGTCGTGTGCGTCCTCTTTCGTTCGCATTATCCGCGTGCAGTTATTCTTCTCGTCCCACAGCCGCGTTTCCTGATTAACAGCCTCGCCCGATTCGTGAGCCGCGATCTGCCGCTCGATCTCGAATTCGATGGCCTTCTGCATAAACCGCACAGAATTAAGGTTCTTTAATTCGACCTTGTTGTTATATGCCGTTTCGCCGACCTTTCGCACCGATACGTTCGCCTCGCACCGCAGGTTTCCTTTCTCCATATCGGCATCGCTGGCACCGACCCACTGCAAGACACGTCGGACGTGATTTACATAGTCATACGCTTGCCACGACGTGCGAAAATCAGGCGCAGTGACGATCTCGCCAAGCGGCGTTCCGGCACGGTTCAGGTCGATATATGAATATTTATCGACGTCCGGCAGCCCCTCATGGACGTTCTTACCGGCATCTTCCTCGAGGTGCATTCGCTCGACATGGATGGTCAGCGGTTTCCATTCCATGGCGTGCCCATTGTCATCACGTTCGGCGGTCATGATGGTCAGCTGGCCATTCGCAGAGAAGGGTTTGTCGTATTGCGATATCTGATAGCCTTTTGGCAGATCGGGATAGAAATAGTTCTTGCGGGCAAAGATCGATGTTTCCTGTATCTCAAGCCCCAAGGCCAATGCGGCCCGCGCGCCCAGGTCGATCACCCTCTTATTAAGCACCGGAAGTGCTCCGGGGAGCCCGAGACACACCGGACAAGTATTCGAATTCGGCTCGCCACCGGTTTCGACGCGGCAGCCGCAAAAGATCTTCGTCGCAGTCGCCAATTGGGCATGGACCTCCATGCCGATTACCGCTTCCCATCCCTGTTTGATCATATTCTTCGAAGTTCGCTCGTGTTGGTCACCGACGGATCGGACGAACAGCCCCTCTCGCGGGTCCAACCCTTACGATCGGCCTCCGCACCGTTCGAGGCCCGGTCGACCAAAATTGTCCTCCGCCAACATATCCCTGCCCGACACGACCGACGCGGTTTACTCTTGGGAATCTCCCATTCGAATAGTACACGTACGATCCGCCGTTGTAATAAGGAACACCGTAAGGAACAAACTGTGTCGACGTTACTATCTGTGCGTTCGCCACTGCCTGGATCGCACGCAGCCGTTCGGCCTCGAGACGTTCCGCCCGGAGCTTATCGTAGAGCTTTTCCGTTTCCAATCGGCTCGCTTCCCGACGTCTTTCGAGTTCTTCCGGAGATGGCATGCCGAGAGGCTCGTAATTCTCCCTATAGTCACGAGCGGCCTCAAGACGGGCCTGCTTGTAATTTTCGAGATCGGCATTGGTCACCGATCTTTGCGCTGCGACCGAGCCGACAAAAACGAAAATGACACAAAAAACAAACAGCAGTCTTTGAATCATAATAATCACCTCTATATTGAGCCGATTATAGCACGAGGCGAGGGAACGGGCGGAGGGAAAATGCGGCCTAATCTTTCTGTCCTGCGAAGTCACTAAAACCCGAAGCTGAGTCCGAGCCGTGCCGAGACGCCGGCCGTTCTGAAGCCGTTTTCATAATATTCGTGGTCGAAAAGGTTCTCGATCGTACCGAAAAGACGCAGCGACGAGTTACCTTGCCGAAGGCGAAACGTGTAACCCGCCGTCAGGTCGGCCTTCCGGTTTCCACCGAAAATGTAAACGTAGGAATTGAATGTCGAACTGCTGAAGATGGGGGCAAGATAGTCAGACGTGGCTAACATATCAAAATTGACCCAAAACCGTCCGAATCGCTGTGTTGCAACCAGAGTGAATTGGTGATCGGGTATTCCAAGGGATTTAAAGATCCCGCTTCCCGAAACCTGCGGAGTTTGCTGGTCGCTGTTTGTGAATGTGTACGAAGTAAGGATCTCAGTTGACGGGCCCGCCTTTAGCCGCGCGCTAATTTCTCCACCGCGTGCGATCCCGCCCACTTGATTCTCATACCCGCCGAATGGACGCGTGGTCGAGCCGATATCAGGCACTACGTTGCCAAAGCCAATGATATCGTTGAGCCGCGTATAAAAATA
>JBGTBC010000367.1:0-4912 GCA_041749555.1 Pyrinomonadaceae bacterium
TGCATTAAATGCCAAAGTATCGGCTTTTCACCAATATTGATCAATGCTTTTGGAATTGACCGGCCATGTTCGCCAAGTCGTGTGCCGCGGCCGCCGCACAGGATAACAGTTTTCATTTTTCTAGGTTATTGTGCTCCCAAACTTTGGCGTATTTAAGAAAGACCCCGTAACCGGTGAACATTGCAATGATCAAACCTGGGATACCGTCGCGAAATCCCTGTTTGATTATAAATGCACGAAAAAAGGCCCCTATCGAACTGCCAAAAATTTTCGAAGCTCCCACTCGTTTGCTCTTAGACAACATATCCTCGGCGGCCAGCGTAGCGTATGATTCCAAAACCCGATGATACTCGCTGAGGGAACGTTTTGTGTAATGGAGCAATTCACCATCGAGCGTGGCGACATGGCCGCGGACGCGCGCCGTTTGATGCGGTGCAACGCCATCCCAATAACTCGCACTCTTTCGATACAGCCGCATTTGATAGTCCGGGTACCATCCGGAATGTCTGATCCATCTATCAAGAAAAAAGGTCCGACGGGCTATTTTATATCCATCAGCAAGCGACGATGGGTCCGCTGCTCTTAAGTTTTCGATCGCAGACATCAATTCTGATGTCACTCTCTCGTCTGCATCGATCCAGAATATCCAATCTCCGGTCGTTTGCGAATCGGCAAACTCGTGCTTGTCCTTGTATCCCTTGAATTCGCGATTAAAGACCTTGTCAGTAAATCGGCGCGCGATATTCACGGTTTCATCCGTCGAATCCGAATCGACGATCACGATCTCATCCGCCCACGAGATACTCTCACAAACGGCTTCGAGATTTTCCTCTTCATTCCGGACAATGATCGTCGCAGATATTTTCATCGGGATAGATTCTCGCAGACTTTGCCTAAACTAAAAAGTGCCGCGATCGCGGCACTTGATAAATTCCTATTCTTAAAGGCAATTAACGCGGCGGGATCACAACTGGAGGAACGATCTGAATATCATTGGCCCGAAGCGAAGTCGATGTGGCCCGCTGCAAGTCGGCGATCGCTTTATTATGGTCGGTTTCAGCTCTGATCTCCGCGTTGCGGGCATTTGTTAGAGCGTTTTCCCGCTGAAATAGCAAGAATGTCGTCGAACGTCCGGCCTCGAACAGCTTTCTTTCGCCTTCTAACTGAATTTCCGCGTTTTCCCTCGCTATACGGGCCGTCAATACGCGTTGACGCGAGGTCTCGACCGATTGCACTGCGTTGCGGACCTCTACTATCACAGCCTGTTCCTGGCGGCGCGTCGATGCATCAAGTTGGTTTTGCTGGATCCGCGCTCCATCAAGATTGGCCTTGGCCGTACGATTTCTTAAGGGAAACGAGATCGTCATTCCCACAGAAAAATTCGGAGCGTCACTGCGAAAAATATTAGCCAGCGAGCGGTCAAATCCACCAAAAAGGTACGAAGGGGCGGGCGGAATGGTAAGTGTCGGATTTACTATCGGGCCTAACCCCAGCACGGTGCGGGTTGAATTTAATGAATTAAATAGCAGCAGGTCCTGAGGTGAAGTCAACAGGTTCGTCTCAAATGCACTATTCAAGCCGCTCCGGGAAAGCCCTCCTAAAGAGAAGGTCGTGTTCAGATCGATCTGGGGCTTTGTCTGATCCTTAAAGTATTTAATATCCTCAGCATTGATCTCTTTTTGCAGTTTCAGACGGCGAAGTTCAAACCGGTTGTCCATCGCATCAGTGATCGCAGCGTCCAGATTAACCGGCGATGGACTGAAGGCGGGAGCGTCGGTCGGTACAAAGGTCTGCGTCCACTCAACGGAAAGCGGGTCCCTGAGAATGAGCTGCTTAAGGGCATTTTCAGCCGTAGCTACTTGTTGAGTTGCCACCAGTAGATCACCCTCGCGATTTGCAAGCTCTGTCGCAACCTCCGAACGAGACAGCGGTGCCGAAGCCCCGGCTTCGATCCTTGCCTCGACCTGCCGGAGGTTCTCTTTTGCAAGATTCACATTGGCGACCTGATTTTGCTGGTTTCGAAGTGCGAAGACAATATCCCAATATGCGCGCTGCGTTTGCGTGATCGTGTCAGTCGCTCGAAGCATAAAATCAGAATCCGTCTGTTCAAGACGTCTGCGAGCGATCGTGATCTGCCTCCGCGTATTGTCGATACGAAAATTACGGCCAAGTGGCTGAGTGTAATTGATCCCGAATTGCGATGAATAGATCGCACTCGTTCCTGACGTGACCGATCCCGATGTAACCTGGGCTTGGGCAAAGGCGTTTTCGGTCCTTGTATTGTTAAAAAAGACCTGATAATTGCCGCCCCCGCGCTCTAGAAACTTACTGAAATTGGAATTTACCCGGAAATCGTTTGTTGCCGCGGAACCAGTCGTTGAACTGCGAGAAAATGTCGGTGTTGCCGCAAAAACCGGATCGTAGATCCCCAGTAACGATCGGACCTGTGTTTCCTGTAAACGCACGTCGTCACGAGAAACCTCAATATCGTTATTATTTTCAAGTGCTCGCCGAACAGCGTCCGCCAAGGAAAGCGGTATTGGCTGTGCCGTCTGGACGCCAACCCGATTGACATTTGAGGGGCTATAGCCGGAGGTAGTTGAATCAACTTCCTTCTTCGTGTCGACTGCGGCCGGACCCCGATCTGCCAGGTTTTTGGCTACCGGCTGATCATCCTGAGGGGCCGCCTGGGCATTGATCCCTACAATACCCAACAAAAATAGACTAATTAAAAGAATGCGAAATCCCAATGGTTTCATTATTGAAGGCTCCGAACCGAAACACTGATTCTTATTTCTTTCTGGTAAAAACTCAAACGGCTACTACGACTTTTAAAATCCGTTTGTTTCAACAATCTTATACCAAGCCCTTTCTGCAACGTGTTGGATTACAATGATTTTTTGGGATATCATTTATTTTTTAAGATACGTGTAATTATTTCGGAGGGTATTCAAATATATGGGAATTAAAGTAGGCATTAATGGATTTGGACGGATCGGACGCAACATTTTACGGACCTGCCTCGGTGATCCTGAGATCGATTTCGTAGCTGTCAACGATCTTACGGACACTAAAACACTAGCTCATCTTCTCAAGTATGACTCTGTGATGGGCAATCTCGAGCAATCAGTCACGGCGAATGACGGATCGATCGATGTCGAGGGTGAAAGTTTTCGCGTTTTCAGCGAGAAAGATCCTGCGTTGATCCCGTGGGAAGAAGTGGGGGCTGAGATCGTCATTGAATCGACTGGACGCTTCACTGACGCTGCGGGGGCGGGCAAGCATCTCCGCGGAAATGTTAAGAAAGTCATTATTTCCGCTCCGGCAAAAGGCGAGGACGTTACGATCGTGCTGGGTGTGAATGAAGAGATGTACGACCCGGCTAATCACCACATCATCTCCAATGCGTCCTGCACAACGAACTGCTTGGCACCGGTCGCAAAAGTGATCCACGAAAACTTCGGTATAAAAAGTGCTCTGATGAACACCATTCACAGCTACACTAACGATCAGCAGCTTTTGGACCTGCCTCACAAGGACCTTCGACGCGCGCGGGCAGCCGCCCTTTCGATGATTCCGACATCTACCGGTGCGGCGAAAGCGATAGCACTTGTGATCCCGGAATTAAAAGGTAAGTTCGACGGTATTTCGGTCAGGGTTCCAACGCCAAACGTCTCGCTGGTCGACGTAGTTATGAATGTCGAAAAAGCGACTTCTACAGAGGAAGTCAACCGGGTCCTCAAAGACGCGGCAAACGGAGAACTCAAAGGGATCCTTGCCTTTTCCGAGGAGCCGCTGGTATCGATCGATTTTCGTGGGAACGCCAATTCTTCTATCGTTGACGCCGATAATACAAAGGTGATCGATGGAACTTGTATCAAGATACTCTCATGGTATGACAACGAATGGGGCTACTCATGCCGCGTTCGTGACCTCGTCAAGTACATCGCCGGCAAGGGACTTTAATATTAACTCGGGCCCTTTGGGCAAGGTTTTAGCGGGGCTGTAGAAGCCCCTCTTTTTTCGCCCGATCTGAATCGAAATGAATAAGAAAACGATAAAGGACATCGATATAAAAAATAAACGCGTCTTTATTCGCGTAGATTTTAACGTTCCCATCAAGCAGGGAAAGATCCTTGACGACACGCGAATATTAGGTGCTGTCCCCACGATTCGTTATGCCATTGATCAGGGAGCCAAGGTCATCCTGGCCTCCCACCTCGGGCGTCCGTTGAAGGACAAAAAGAAGGCGGAAGAGAAGGGAATGCCTTATGACGAAGGCAAATACACGCTTCAGCCCGTCGCCAGCAGATTAGCTGAGATCCTTGGCAAGTCGGTGCATTTGGAGGATTCGTCCGATCCCAACGACATAGCATCGAAGATCTCGGCCATGCAAGACGGTGAGATTGTTATGTGGGAGAATCTTCGATTGCACGCCGGAGAGGAAAAGAATGACCCGGAATTTGCCAAGACTCTTGCACAAGACATCGACGTTTTTGTCAACGACGCATTCGGCACCGCTCACCGTGCACACGCATCCACCGAGGGAATAACTCACCATGTGGAGGATTGTGTTGCCGGTCTCTTAATGGAAAAAGAACTGAATTTTCTCGGAAAAGCTCTAAATGATCCGGAACGCCCGTTCGTTGCGATTCTCGGCGGCGCAAAGGTGTCGGACAAGATCCCTGTGATCGAATCGCTGATCGAACGAAAGGTCGACAAACTGCTCATCGGCGGCGCGATGGCATACACATTTTTCAAGGCCCAGGGATTTACCATCGGCAAATCGCTGGTCGAGGATGAAATGATGCCAAAAGCGTTGGAGATCGAGCAGATGGCCAAAGATGCAGGCGTTGAGCTGATCCTTCCCACTGATCATCAGGTCGTCGACAGCTACGACCCGTTGAATTCA
>JBGTBC010000368.1:0-3207 GCA_041749555.1 Pyrinomonadaceae bacterium
ACGTAACTCTCACTATTACAAGAAGTTACCGACTTGTACCACGTTCCAGCCATTTTCCCAGTATCTGTATTACACTGTATTACGCAATGGCAGTGGTCGGTGGTCAGTGGGCCGTGGTCAGTGGGCAGTGGGCAGTGGGCAGTGTTCAGTGGTGGTCAGTCGACAGCAAAAACCCATAACCAAATGCCAAAAACCGGTGGCCTAATACCCAATTTCCCTTTTTCAAAGATCCAAGCTCCAAGATCAAAGATCAAGAAACCGTGCACCGCAATAGGCTAGCGTATTTTTTATGCCTCCGGGTAGTCCATTTGGCGTGGTTTGTATGATTTGGCTTATTTGGCGTGAATTTTTCAGGAATAAGTTCGGGGACAGGGTTGTCATTGTTGTGACGAAGTTCCCTTAACAATGCGGATTCTAAGGTCTTTTGACGTAATATCTACATACAGGAGCAAACTTGTTATGGATTTGAAACCTTTAAATCGTCTGAAAATCATTGGCCTGTTAGGAATCCTCTCGCTTGCCGGAAGCATTACAGCACAGGATGAATGGTCGCTAAGGTTTGACGGAAATAAACTGCACCACATCAAAAGCGGACCGTTTTACACGCCAAACACCAGCTATACCCACTCACCATTTTTTGCCGAAGCATGGATCAAGCCCGGCGATCTGTCCGGTGGACGATACTGGATCGCACAGGGGTACGGCGGATCTCATATCCTGCTCATCGGTATAGTTGATGCCGAGCCCGGGAGGGTAGGGATCACAGGCAATCTTGCTAACCCTACAACACACGCCAATTCGTTCCGATCCCTTGATTCAACAGCGAGAGGTGCCTGGGCTCATCATGCCGTACTTTATGTTCCGACCAACCATTTTGGCGAGAACAACCCTGCGACTCCTACGGTTTACACATTTGTAAACGGAATATTGTCTTCGCAGACGGCCGTGACCAATCCCCGCGAAAGTTCAGGGAGCTGGCACACAGGCAGCAATACGCTGGAGATCGGCGGGACGGACCATAGCAATTTCGATGGGAATATTTCGCAGGTAAGGCTGTTCGAGGGGTCGGTGCCGTTTGTCTATGATCAGGGATACGGAGGCTCGGGGGCCGCATCATTCGTACCGGAGCGATCATTTCGCGGCGGGTTTTACCATCCAAACGACACTGTGCGGGCCGGTGTATCCTTGCTATACGACTTTCGGAGGCCAACGGGCAAGACGATTCCCGATCTTGGCATCGGTTTCAACGGCGGAACTCATACCGGCGTAATGTCGTCGGGGCATTCGTCTTATGGACAGTTCGGGGAGCCGGACAATTATGATACCGATCTGCCGACTTGGGTAAATGAACCGATGTCCTTCAATGACGCTTCACTAAAAGGCAGGGTGAAGGTCCCGGCGACCGCGGTGCTATTCGATTCGTTTTCCCGTTCCGATGTAACACCGGCATCACGGGGTTCGATGGCCATGGGCCTCGGGAGACTTGAGAAAGGCGGAACTTGGCAAGGCTCGGCATCTCAATACGGAGTACTGAGCCAGCGGGCCTTCGGTGTAGCAAATGGAGTACAGCCTATTTATGCAAATGTCGGCGTAGCTAATATGGACGTTAGGGTCCGAAGTGGTGACAGCTTCAATGCTACGACACTGCCCACGGTCTACGCTCGATACTCAAGCCCCGGCGATCATCTGAGCCTGTATTACTACAATGGATATATTTATGTGGCTGAAATGTCCGGCGGAAATATCGTCCAGTCGGCATCTCTTGTTTATCCTGGCGGGTCCGATCGATTGAGGATAAGCGTTTCGGGATCAACTGCATCATTCTACGTCGGCGACACCCAGGTTCACACTTTGACCAATATAACGCTGACGGGAACAAATGCGGGATTCTCGATGACTGGGATGAACCGCATCGACACCTTTGAGGTCTATTAACAAGCAAACAGTGGAACCGGTCCGGCAATTTGAGCGATTCTTCGCCAGCATAGGCCCGTACAGTATCCTCCATCATCATTTTTTAAGAGTCATATCATTGGCAAAACGCGGCTTGGGCGGCGGTGTGCCGGGGGCTGACGTTTGGAGGTGCTGAGCCCCGTCAGAGGGGCCAACCGGCGAGTGAAAATATCCCGGCGGTCATTGCCTCGTGTGATAATGTGGTAAATGCAGCCTTCGTTCTCAAGTCTGGGTTGTCGTGGCATTGGATGCTAAAATTCGTCACTATATGCTGATATCAACGGCGAGAATCGCACAAATCGCAGGCCTGACCCGATTTTTCCCGTCGTTCAGAGCGTAGAAAACGATCCCTCTATCTTCCCGGCTCTAGCCGCAAGCTTGACTTGCTAACTCTAATTTCTAGTTCTGGCCCAAAATCCATTTCCCTATCATTCTCACTCGCCCTAATGTTTTGAAAAGAGTAGTTGAACACAATCAAATAAGGCTTGTTCCAGATGTCCAGTGGAACCGGAAACAGCACTGAAGATTTAGGTAGAAGGATCGTCGCCGAACCGAAGTCGAACCCATGGGGAACCCATTTGTTTCGACGATCTTTCAAACCAAACCAGATGCCGATCTCTTGGTTTTTGCATAGCCCTGACAACTTTTCTCCATTTGGAAAATTATGAAAACATTCCGAATTTAACAGGTAACTACTCACGGTGGGGACTTCGATCGGGAGCATTGAATCGTTATGAAGACGGAGCCAGACAGCATTCGAATCGTCCGGTGACTTTTTAACTTTGCTTTCGTTTAGCTCGCTCCTTTCCATCATCCGCTTTTCGCCAGGGTCAGACATGTCACCATAATGTTCGAACGTGACATATACTCTGTTGCGATTGGCTCGAACAAAGGCAGCTGCCTCGCGATCCCTCTTCGTCTTATTCTTTGCTACCTCGGTGACACGAAGCGCCTTCGCCTCCGTCAGCCGGATCTCATTTGCACTCGGCGTAAATTCGGGCAGCAACGACCACTGCTTCTTCAGCGTCCCTACGTCGTAAAGGCTTAAGTTCTGGTTTTCGCCACCTATGAAAAAAGTCCTTCCGTCACGGCTAAATGCGACTGAGTCCCCTCCGGACAACCCATAATCGAGCGTTCGCAACATCATTGTCTTGAGGTCACAGATTACAGTGTCGCCGATATTACCCGTCACGGCGGCGAATCGTTTGTCAGGACTTAGGAACATTTTCTCTAAGTACGAAGGCTCGATCACTG
>JBGTBC010000369.1:0-7319 GCA_041749555.1 Pyrinomonadaceae bacterium
CACCGCATAAAATAGAGACTTTAACTCAGCCCCGCCGAACCGCACTCTGGAAAAAAACCAGCAACTGACCGCCAGACAACAGGGACCCGACATATTCGAGCTCAAAACTGCGACTGAGCCTCGCGGTCCCAGCTCGGCAACGGTAAGCAAACTAGATGGAATCAGACACATGAAATATATCGCGGCGGCTGCCGGCATCGAGGTTCTGCAACGGGTCAGTAATGCGATTATCATAATCGCGGCTGTCCCGTATTTCCCGAATTCCCAGAACACCGGGACGTTTGCCATCCTCCATAACACCTCTGCTCCGATCAGATATCCAACGGGCAGCGATACCTTGTGCAGCGGAACACGTTTGTCAGTGGCCCATTTAATTCCCCATACAAAAACCGCGAGCGGATGAACGAGAGCGATGCTTCCGATATTGTAGAGAGCTACTCCAAGCGGAAGGTGGGCGGCAAATGCGATAAGCTGGAAGGTCTGACCGCCAATCAGACTTCCAACCGTCGCGCCTGTTGCCGGCCTCCGGCGCGTGTTGTTGACAACCCCTAGAGCTCCTGTTCCAGCTGTTGTCATAGTAGCTTGCCTCCGTTAAGTCCCTTGTAAATGCCGACCAGGCGACTCTGCAACCGTGAGATACTATGATTCTCCGCGACGTATCTTGGCCCATTACTTGCCAGTCGGAGACGAAGCTCCGAATCTTTTATCAAACGTTTTGCCGCCGCGACCAAGCCTTCAAAATCATCCACTTCGACCACCAACCCTCGCTTATCATTGAGGATCTCGGAGATGCCCCCGACGTTTGTGGCAACGACTGGTATTCCATTCGCCATCGCCTCGAGAACTACGTTGGGAGTGCCTTCATAGGACGAGGTGAGGACCAATATAGAGGCGGTTCCGTAGACCGTGGACATATCAGCCACCTCGCCCAACATTGAGAATTTGCTAGCAATTCGATTTGCTTCCAGGCGATCGCAGATCTCCTTTTTATGAGGCCCGTCGCCCGCCATCACGAAACGCAGATCGTCCCCCGGCAGCTCCGCTGTCAATCTTGATGCAAGTTCAACGAACAGCTCGGGCCGTTTTGCGGCGACGAGCCGACCGGCGAAAAGTATTTTCAAAGGGCCGTTACGATTGCCATTTTTATGTATTGCCGAACTCGGCATTACCACATTGGGAACAAATTTCAGACGGTGAGATCTAACCGAGTATTCACTTACCGCCGTCCCGACGGCCGATCGGGAATTCGCGATCAGTAGTTTTGGCATGCGCAGGTGCAGTTGGCCAAAGAAGCCGTTCGCATGCATTTCGCTTTTCACGTTATTTCTAATCGCACCGATGCTCGTTATCCCCAGCAAATTCCCGGCAACGGCTGCGTAGAAATTGGTGTAAAAATGAGAACTCTGGATAATGTCTGGCCGATCCTTTTGCAGCGAAGCAATGATCTTCCTAAGTCTCTGAAAACGGTTCTTTTTCTCGCCAACCCATTCGACTGATATTCCCAACTCTCTGATCGGAGTTTCGTAAGGCTCTCCCTGCGTGAGCGACAGGACCCGGACGCCGATAAGGCTCTGTGTAGCCGCCTGGAGCATGTAGAGCAACTGACGCTCAGCCCCGCCCCGGCCCAATGTCCCAGCGATGAAGCACACTTTCATATAATGGGAGCTTTCACCGAGTCTGACCGGTGAAAACCGTCCTTGCCCCACGCTTCGATTAAGTGGCCATTGATCGTATCGCGCCAGCGTTCGAGCGTGTAGCCCCGGGCCCGCTGGACGGCTCCTTGGCTTAGGGCATAATACCTTGACTTGTCACTTGCGATCCTTACGACAGCGGATGTGATCGCGAACGGAGAAGTATCCTCAATAATCGTTCCACAGCTGTCGTCGATTAGCATTGGCAACACAGAAACCCGGGTGGTGATGACTGGCAACCCAGCCGATAACGCCTCGAGCACCACTTTTGGGAAACCCTCCGAAGCGGCCGTGGGATAGCAAAAGATATCACCCAACCGGAGCAGTTCCAAGACGTCGGACTGCTTAACCTTTCCATGGAATCGGACGCGATCGGCCACGCCCAAGTCGGCCGCCCGCTTTTTCAAAAAAGGCATCAGCGAACCGTCTCCGACCACATCCAGACATACTTTCGGGTATGCGATCGCAATTTCTGGTAGGCTCTCGATAACCCGATCAGTCCCTTTGTTGGGCTCTTGGCGAGATACGGTGATGAGTCTCAAATGGCCATCCGGCGAGAGAGTTCGGGCCGTCGAGTTCTTCAGTTGCTCTTCTCTTAACGACGTTGAAAAAATCCATTTAACATGCGAGTTGCGATCGGACGGCGGCCCGCTTGCCCCACCTGTCGCGAGCATTACATTCCTGCCCCCTGCCACAAGCTCCATTCCCCTTTTCCATGCTCGTTCAGCCAACGTTCTAGGGGCCAACCAATTTCCGCAATGGCGCACAAAAAGCGGCTTATGCTGCAGCAAAGCAATCGCGATGCCAATAGTTCCAATGTCTCCAGGAATCGGAGCGTGAACCGCATCGGCCGCACGCACCTCTTTCCATATGACCGACGCATTTACAGCCACCCACGCTGAAAACCTGATCTTTCTCCATAAATCCTTCCCGGCGAGAGGCTTCAAAGGAACGACTCGAATGTTATCGGCTGTCAGCGGCGAGAGTTGTGCTGAGCCGTCCATAGGTACGCACGGCACCACTACGACCATTTCTTGGAAAAGCTCCGCAATCGACTGCATTTGCAAGGGGAATCCGCCGTCGGTGTAAATGTGAGATCGCCCATCAGCATCGACCACTTGCCAGCAGGGTTTGTGCGAAATAACGGTAATACGCATTTACTTTAGTTGGCCAGGCCGCGCAGCCGGCTCCAAGCTGCACTTAACGCCCTAACTCTTACAAAAGCTTTAGCCATTAGTACCCCTCGAACGCCCTCGGAACTGGGAATCGTGAAATGTTCATGCGGGCCGACAACTCCTCCAATGCTTAGCCCATTGTCGATCAGCACTACAAGACTCCCAGCGACAGCTTAGTTCCCGACGATTTGCTGAACACTGCCGTGCGGCCTTTATAACGTAAGTAATGTACCGGCGATGCCATCGTTGAGTGAACAGCTTACGAAACGTCATTCGCCGGGTACCGATCTGAATCGGATATCTGCCGTCCGTGTACATCACTTCGCTCCGCCTTTTCACAAATTTGCGTGGCAAAATCAACAGGTTTCGATTGAACCTGGTATCGTTGCTTTCGGTCGGATGTTCAAAGATTGGTACCAGAGCCATCCGCCTGCCACAACAGCCAGCAGTATCAATCCGTCTCCGGATCGCTGGCGGGGGGAACCTACATCAACTAAGCAAGTGAGAACAAAAGTATAAAAGATTACTCCGATTGATAGGAGATATATCGAGGCGGCAATTTTAAGCCTGTCAGTTACAGGGGAGAAGATCGATCTCCGCTCTACAATTCGTCGAAGTATTGATGAGGTAAATAAGCCAAATAGGCTGAACAATTGCAAAAAGAACGCTCCGAAAACAACTAAATGAAGCACGGACCATAGAAGCTGAAATCGCTTGGAACCCATATTAGCTAGCTCCTTACTTCCCGGGAACCAATAGCGGGCCATCGCCTCTGCAACTTGATTTGCATATTCCATCGGGGCGGCCCTAATCAAGCTCGAATTTAGGTTGAACATATACCGAGCCGCGTCTGCTTGCGATAATTCTAATTCTCTTTCGATCTCGCCAGTTCCCAACGACCAAATAAATTGCCGCCCCGTGTGAGAAGAACCACGCTCAACTAACTCACGGTCACGTGCCGTCATCAGATATTCGCGGATCCCGGCTTGGCTATCAGGGATTTTCTCCAGATACGGGGCTGTCTTGGTGCTCAGGTTATATCCCAACAAATGCGTAAGGCCGAAATAGCCGAATTTCGAATAATTCATCAGTGACACGGCCCCGATTATAGAACTGAACACAAGACAAAAGGCCAGCGATCCGGCGAACACTATTCGCCCATCCAACCGAGGCCGAAAATACGTCCATAGGAGGACGACCGCAACTACGATTGCCAACGGGAGTGCTTGAAACGCCGGTCGTGTAAGGGCTGCAAATGAGGTGGCGATGCCCGCTAAAACCGCGAATGCCAATTTCCCTTTCAATAACCAGTAGACGAGACAGAAAATGGCCGCCACTACCCACAACTGTCCCATGTTCTCGGGGAGTAAATAACCCGCGTTTTCGGCGAAGGGCGGGAGCAGTAGAATTCCACCGAATAAGACGGGAGCTATCGGTAAGGGGCAGATCATGAAAAGCAGCCTGGAAAGCATCAAAATGGTCAGGAAATACATTATAAGCTGCAGAAAAAAAAAGGTTCTATCGCCGCCCCCCAGTAGTCCGTAGGCCGTATAAATTAACAAGGGGAGGCCCAATGCACGCTCTTGAAGGCGATCGATGCTCCCATCGGCTAGGTCTTCTGCAGCCAAAAGATAGCGATCAGCGTCATTAGTTTCGAGCGGGACACCAGACCAAATACTTGTATAGAGTCCGGCTGCCAAAACAAAAAGGATGATGATTCCGGCTAAAGAACGACCAGGAAGAAATGTACAGACGTGTGTCTTATGGTTCATTCCTTTCAAAGGCCCGTTTCCGAAAAATGTCTACAATACCGGTGAGCCGGCCAACTACATCCATAAAATCACCTATATTTTGACGGCGTGCACTTGAAATACCCACGCGAAACAACTCAAACACTTGATACCGCCAGAATCGAAATTTCTGGCCCACCGAGAGTGGAGAGGCGATGTCGCGAAATACATAGTAGTAATTGACCACGGATTTATAACCGATCTTTCGTCGATCGACGCGGCCATTAGGTGAGTGAAGCTCTTCGCACTGAGCATTGCCTGACTGCAGGAGCCTCCATTTTCGGCGGGCACGCAGCGCAAAATGGGCATCCTCAAGCACTCCGTAGTCACGGAAGAACGGGTCGAATCGCAGTCCTTCGTCAAATACCTGTCGACGCCAGACAGCGCATGCGGTGGTCATGAAGTCGACCTCGCGTGTTCCTTCGAAAGGGGGCTGCATATTATTGTTGATCGGGTAACCGCATTTGAAATCATAGCGACCGGGTTCAAACACTTTGAGAAGCCCCAGTCGACGGTACCACCTCCAACGTTCCGAACCGTTGAGCGTGAAATGTTGATTCGTCCGATATCCTACAACTCCGCCGACGTTTTTCGCCTCGTCCTGCTCAAATACATCAGCAATCGTTTTGAAGAACTCCGGCGAGAGCCGTACATCATCATCGATCAAAGCAATAAGGTCGCCCGACGCCTCGTCGATACCTGCATTCCTCTGTATCGCCGTCCCCCGGCTGTATCGGAAGTAACGAACCGTAAACGACAGCCCCGGAGCAGCCTCGTTGACTACACTTTCAGTGGCCATCTCGCTTGCGTCGGAGCCGTCTACCAGGATCACCTCCTGCGGCAGCAAAGTTTGTGCGGCGAGATTATGTAGCAAACCGGCAACCTCGTCAGGTCGACGATATGTCGGAGTAACGACCGATATCATGAACTATTACCACTTCTGCTTGCTAAATCGAGCAAGATGTCAGCGACTCTTTGACCAGAGCTGCCGTCGAGGGTGTCGCCAAACATATGTTCGATCAGTTTTCTGCGATTATTCGAAGCTCTCGCCGGATCGTCTAAGGCATTGCGGATCAAGTCAGTCATTTCGCTTTGAGTCGACGCTATTGTTACCGCCCCGCTATCGACCACAGGTTTATAATGGTCGAACTCATAGTAATCGGCATAACAAAGCTCATCGGTGGACACCGAGGGAGGGTTATAACCGACATTGATCACAGGCTTATCGAACATACATAGTTCGAGCGACACGGTTGATGCGACGTTGATACCCACCGCGCAATGCCGCAAGGTGTTTACCAATGCGTGCGAATCTTCGACCTTCGGCGTCAGCCAAGCCTCTTCCCACGAGACATCAGGAAAGATGATTTCCTTTCGCCGATTTTTCAGATCCGCGAACCGACCGGAACGGTCTTTCGGATAAACACGGACCAAAAGTTGCGGACGAGCCTCGGGAGAAAACTCCCTCAACATATCGGCGATCCCCTCGACGATCTCTGGCTCATTGGGCATGTGGTTGGGCATTCCGGTCGCATAAAACAGGATCGGACGGTTTGCGTCGGCCCCTATCTGGTCGCAGAAATCCGCCCTACTTAAATAAAACTCGGGTCGAAAATGAAAATCAAACTGCGGGGTTCCAGTAACGAAAACATTTTCGGATTTGATCCAGTCATACATGCCCGTTAGCTGCAGCTTTAGCGACTCGTTCCAGACCAGAAAGTACTGGTAGGGAAGTGTTATCCTTCCCTGAGAAGTCAAATTGTCCCAACTGAAAATGAACGTTGCGGTCGGTATGCCCAACCATTGAGCGGCCTGGACAGCTTGGATAGCATTCCGGCTGTGAATATGTGATCCGTTAAAAACCAGTGTCGGTTTTATTTTCTTGTATAGCTGAATGTAATGATCTGTCGATTTTAAGAATCGGCTCGTCGCTCTCTCCGTTTTCGTAAGGATGTTCAATCCGAATTTATTTGCAAAAGGGAGACCGATTGATTTCTTGAGCGTTCTAACGGTTTTTTGGCGAGCGGTTCTGGCTTCGCTGTCCCGCAGCCTCCAACGCTCTTGGGCTGCCCGTGACCAAAGCCATCGTCCGTGTGCGATGTCTAGAATTTCACGCTGAAATCGCACCGCCCATTTTTCTCCATATTCCGTCAATGGGAAAACCTCACCAAATTTCTCTCTCATCGATGCGTCCAATTCGGAATTAGTCGAAACAGTGAGCACTGAAAGAACTGCCGACGAGGAAATCTTGTCCAATACTCCGGAATAAAGAAAATTCCTGATAACCTCCCCGCGCGGAATAAGAAAAACGACCCCTCTGGCAGAAGAATTCGGAGAATCGAACACTGATTTATTGAATAACACTTAAACTACTTACTTATCGTCTTAAACACCGGTAATTTCCGTCTCAAAGCCAACTTCAGTAACGAGGAACCGGTCGGGTAAGAATAATAACCATCGTCGGAACCGTCTTTTTCTATCGGGCTATGCATTCCGGTCTCTAGCCGATCCAGAAAAAGTTTAACTTTCGGAAGACTATCCAAAACTGCTTTATGGCCAATATAACTATGCCAATCTGTGCTTACATCGATGCCCTCGGCGTTGCCCTGCACATAGATGTCGCCGTCATCCAGCTTCGCATTCATTCTTAACAGCGTGTAGCC
>JBGTBC010000370.1:0-2489 GCA_041749555.1 Pyrinomonadaceae bacterium
ATTCCCTGCCCATAGAACGGAACAACGGCGTGGGCCGCATCGCCAAGCAGCAAAGCCTTTCCGCCGACGTTCCACGGAAAACATTTGATCGTGCCCAGATTTCCCGTCGGATTAGCAAAAAAGTCGTCGACCAATGTCGGCATCAGCGGTATAGCGTCAGGAAATTCACTCTCAAAAAACTCTCGTACCGCAGCTTCGTCGGTAAGTTGGTCGAAAGCGTTTTGAGTCCCTGCTTTAGCAGGCCCATCCTTGAGACGTTGCCGACTAAAGTCGGGACTCGAAACAACGCCCTTGTGAGCCAAAAACAACGTACACGTAAAACTCCCGTCAAAATTTGGGAGGGCGATCATCATGAATTTGTGACGCGGCCAGATGTGCAGTGCCCGTTCGTCCATAACGAATCGCTCGGCCCGCGGCGACACCCCCGCCGGGAGGGTGTCAAATTCGGAGACCGACGGTATCACCAGTTCCTTATAACCGTGATCGAGCCAACTCAGTGAGTAATTAAATCGTTCAACGCCGCCATTCAGCATCGCTGTCCGAATCGCCGAACCGGCACCGTCGGCCGCTATCACCGTGCTTCCGCTTACCCGCGAGCCGTCGGAAAAAATCGCTCCACCAGTTTCACGATCAAGATCGACACAACGGAGGCCAAAATGAAATCGCACCTCGTCGTATTTCTCGGCCTCGTTGATCAGGGCAATGTTCAGGCCGGAGCGCGAAACGGAATTGATATATTCGCCCTCGCGGCCGGAATATGGAAGCAGTTTCGTGTCACCACCCGCCGCTGAGTGGATCAGCCGGCCGTACATCGGCATCGCCTCGGAAAGCATGTATTCGTCCATCCCGACCTCTCGAAGCGCGGCGATACCGCGGTCCGAAAGCGCGAGGTTTATCGACCGCCCGGCCGCTACTTCCTCGAGCCGCATATCGGCCCGGGCCTCATACACGTCAACCGCGATCCCCCGCTTCGCGAGGTAGATCGCGAGCAGCGAGCCCGCCAAACCGGCCCCGACAATGATCACTTTCTGTTCCGACATTAAACGCGTGGTGTTTGACCGTTGATCTTCTCGATCCTTACCGCCGTAACCTTAAATTCCGGTGCCTGCGTAAACCGGTCGCGGGTCGGGCCGGTGGCGTAGTTGAGAAAGACCTTTGGGTCATGGAATGACGCAAAAAGCTCCCCGGCTTTCACTTTATCACCGATCTCGACGGGCAACACGGCTTCCCCATATCGACTCTTCATCCTTACGATCTCCCCTTCCGCCACGGCCAATCGTTCCGAATCGGTCGGTGAAACAACGAGCAGGTCGGTGGGACGCAGTTTCAGATTCGGCGTCCTCATTGTCATCGTTCCGGCGTTAAACTGCTCGAGTACACGGCCCGTGGTAAGAAGGAAGGGAAATTCCTCTGAGATAGTTTCTTTCGTCGGTCGAAACTTTATTCGCCGCAGGGCTGCGGTGGGACCATTGGAAAACTCGGTCTCGTGAAGAATCTCAGTTCCCGGATGCCCGACTTCGGGGCATGGCCATTGAATACCGCCAACCTCGTCGATCCGCTCGTAGGTTATCCCGTATCCGGGCGGCCAGACGGCACGAACCTCATTCCAAACCTCTTCGGCGGTCGTGAAATTAAAAGATCTTGCATGCCCCATCGCGGTCGCAAGGGCACAGATGATCTGAAGGTCTGAGAGCGAATTCCCTCGCGGCTCGACAGCCTTTCTTATACGCTGTACCCGCCGCTCGCCGTTCATAAATGTACCGTCTTTTTCGAAAGATGATGTCGCCGGGAAAAACACATGCCCAAACCGCTTTGCCGTCTCATTCATAAAGAAGTCCTGAATGATGACCAGCTCCATATTGGCGAAAGCCTTGGCCGTCTCGTGCGCGTTAGCATTCGATAGAAAGACGTCGTACCCGATCGCCCACAAGGCCTTGAGCTTGCCGTCGCGCGCAGCGTCGATCATCTGCAGTTGGTTGAGGCCAGCTTCGGTAGGCACAGGCGTCTTCCACACAGATTCGAATAATTCTCGGCCAGACTCGATCGCGATCGAACCGGTCAGGATACCCGGATCGCACCCCATATGTGCCGAACCCTGAACATTATTTTGTCCGCGAAGAGGATTTACGCCGGAGCCCGGCTTGCCTAGATTGCCCGTAAGTAATGCCAGATTCACGATCGACATCACGCCTTCTGTTCCCTGCAGATGTTCGGTCATGCCGAGGCCGTGCATCGCCATCGAAGGTTTCTCACTGGCATATATCCGCGCTGCCTTGCGGATGAGTTCCGCTTCAACTCCGCACCTTTCTGCTACCGCCTCAGGCGAGTAATCGGCGACGAAAGCCCGAAATTCTTCAAATTCCGTAACGCGCGTCTCGATAAACTCTGTATCTGCCAACCCTTCATCAATGATAGCGTGGGCAAGGGCGTTGAACATTAGAATGTTCGTCCCCGGCCTTAGCTGTAGATGAACATCAGCGATCGCCGCA
>JBGTBC010000371.1:0-3093 GCA_041749555.1 Pyrinomonadaceae bacterium
ATTATGTCGGTGGTCAATGCAATATCACGGTGTGAAGAGCGTATTCGATCGACCTGTTTGATATATTTCTCGATGGTATGCCCCCGTTTCATGGCGGCCAACACCCGGTTGCTGCCAGATTGGACGGGTAAATGTACCCAATTACATAGATTTTCGTGGTCCTCGATGGCATCGACAATTTCTGAGCGAAAATCACGCGGAAACGATGTTGTGAATTTTACCCTTTCGATCCCGGTGGCGGCGACTGCCTTGAGCAATTTTGTAAAAGCCGACTTCCCTTCAATATCTTCAAGTCCCGTATCAGCTTCGGGGCGGTAACTATTTACATTCTGGCCGATTAAGTGAACTTCCCTAACGCCTCGCTTTTTTAGGTCATGTACTTGTTTAACAATATCCGACGCGGGAAAACTACGCTCGCGGCCGCGGGAAAAAGGCACGATACAATAAGTGCAAAATTTATTACAGCCCTCAATAATAGGCAAAAACGCGACATATGGCGAATGGCGGTGAGTATCGGCAACGGTCCAATCGTAATTATCCTCACGCTCACCAACATCGAGCACCTTTTGCCCGGTACGCAAGTTTTCGTTTATCGCATTAGAAACACGCCCCACGGCGCGTGTTCCTAGTACAAAATCAACCCCGTCTATCTTTTTAAAGAGTGTTTCACCATCTAATTGGGCCACGCAACCCATTACACCCACTATGGGCTTCTTGCGGGCAGCATGCCGAATGTGTCCGACGCGTGTATAAAGCTTATGCTCTGCTTTTTCCCGAACAGAGCAAGTATTGAATATAACAACGTCCGCCGCAGCCTCGTCAGCGATCATCTCGTAGCCGTCTCGCTCCAACGCTGTCGATATTCGCTCCGAGTCGGAGACGTTCATTTGACAGCCAAAAGTTTCGAGATAAACTTTCTTCATATATGGAGCAAATCTTGATCCGGCCCAGTTTCGATGCAAAAGACTTCGTTCACCTGCATTTGCACTCTGATTATAGCCTGTTGCAAAGCACAGTCCAACTAAAGCCGCTCGCCAAACGTCTGACGCAACTTGATCAAAAGGCCTGCGCCATCACGGATTACGGCAATATGTACGGGGCGATATCGTTTTTTAACGTGATGTCCGGTGCCGGGATCAAGCCGATCATCGGATATGAAGCAAATCTAAAGTTAGGGAGCCGTTTCGACAAGAGCACGGTCGTTGAGGCCGGAGAAAAAGGGTATTACAGCCTTATCCTACTGGCGCGCGATCTCGAAGGGTACCAGAACCTCGTTTTTCTCGCTTCAAAGGCCTATACGGAAGGATTTCATCATAAGCCCCGTATTGATCTCGAGTTACTTTCAGAACGAAGTACTGGCCTGATCGGCCTCTCAGCGGGTTCCCGGGGCCCGGTCGGCCATTTCCTCGCGGATGGCAATGAGAACCGAGCTCTGGAGAATAGCAACACACTGTCAGATATATTCGGCGCAGGCAATTTTTATCTTGAGATCCATGACAAGCCAGGTGAGGAAGCACAAAAACTGCTCAAAGAGACGGTTGAACTGTCCAAAAGGTCGCAAATACCGCTGGTTGCGACAAATGACGTCCATTATCTTGATCCAGAGGATGCACGAGCACAACAATTGCTCAGATGTATCGATGAAGGACGAACGATCAGCAGCCAGGCTCAGGACCCGGCGGCCGCGGTCCGGTATCTTAGGTCGACCGATGAAATGTGGGAGATATTCGGTTCTGAACTTCCTGATGCGCTGACAAACACCGTGCGCATCGCCGAAATGTGCGATCTAGTCATCCTGCAAAGCGAAGATGTCCGCCAATTGCCAAATTATCCTATACCGGTTGATTCCGGCCTTACCTCAGTTGACGATTATTTCGAAAAGGTGCTCAAGGATGGTTTCGAGGAGCGGCGACTTAGCGAATGGGAGCCGATGATCGCTAGCGGCACTCTGAAACACCCTCTGACCGATTATCAGGACCGACTCGATATTGAGATCGCAACGATCAAGAAAATGGGCTTTCCGGGCTATTTTCTAATCGTATGGGATTTTATCGAATACGCTAGAAAACAAGGCATACCGGTTGGGCCGGGCCGCGGGTCGGCAGCAGGTTCGCTAGCCGCATATTGTATGAGGATCACAGATGTCGATCCGCTGCAGCACGAACTGCTTTTTGAGCGATTCCTCAATCCCGAACGCATCTCGATGCCCGATATCGACATTGATTTCTGCATTCGCGGGCGCGGCAAGGTCATTGAGCATGTGACCGAACTGTATGGGCGCGATTCAGTTTGCCAGATCATTACATTCGGCACGATGGCCTCAAGAGCGGCGATCAAGGACGTCGGCCGAGCCCTCAATATGCCGTATGGAGACGTTGAAAAGATCGCAAAGATGATCCCGCCGCCCATCCGCGGCCGAAATGTAAGCATTTCGCAGGCACTCGAGACCGTACCGGAGCTTAAAGCCGCCGTCAAGGACGAGAATGTACGGGAGTTGGTCGATCTCGCCCTTAGGATCGAGGGCTGCGCAAGACATACGTCCGTCCACGCCGCAGGCGTGGTTATCAGCCCGAAACCGCTTCACGAACTTGTTCCCGTGTCGCTTTCCGGTAAGGAGGAATTCACCAGCCAGTATCCGATGAATGACCTCGAAAAGGTCGGGATGCTGAAGATGGATTTCCTCGGCCTTACGACCCTGACGGTGATCAGCGACTGTTTGGCTTCAATGAAGGACAAGCTTGGGGTTACGATCGATTGGACAAAGATCCCGACG
Organism: Pyrinomonadaceae bacterium; assembly: GCA_041749555.1. Lineage (GTDB taxonomy): Bacteria > Acidobacteriota > Blastocatellia > Pyrinomonadales > Pyrinomonadaceae > OLB17. The sequence goes on from JBGTBC010000371.1 coordinate 2,774, forward strand.
AATGACGCGAAAACGATGGAGCTGTTTGCCGAGGGCCGGACCGAGGCTATCTTCCAGTTTGAATCGACTGGAATGCAGGAGATGTGCAGGCGGCTCAAGCCAAAGGAGCTCGAGGACCTCTCAGCTCTAAACGCCTTGTATCGGCCGGGCCCGCTTGACGGTGGAATGATCGATGACTTTATCGACCGGCATCGCGGTGTCAAACCGGTTAAGTATATAGTCCCGGAAATGAAGGATATTCTCGGAAACACTTTCGGCGTTCTCGTTTACCAGGAACAGATCATGCAGCTCCTGCAGAAGCTGGCTGGCTATAGCCTCGG
>JBGTBC010000372.1:0-3445 GCA_041749555.1 Pyrinomonadaceae bacterium
TGTTGGCGTTTTGCCTGAAACGCGACGCCGCGTTTCTTATCGCCCACCCTGAATACGAGCTTACTGTTGAAGAGGCCGCGAGGTTCGAGGATGCGGTAAGGAGACGGGCGAGCCGTGAGCCATTTCAGCTTATCGTCGGGCGGCACGAATTCTACGGGCTGGATTTCGAGGTCGAAGCGGGCGTCCTCATACCCCGCCACGAGACGGAATTGCTGGTCGAGCGGGCTGTTGAGATCCTTAGCGACGCCGAACAGCCGAGTTTTTTCGAAGCAGGTATCGGGACGGGCTGTATTTCAGTGTCGATCCTTCAATTAATAGAAACCGCAAAAGGAACCGCCGTCGATATCTCCCAACAGGCACTCGATCTGGCAAGGCGAAACGCTGAACGCCATGGTGTTTCAGAGCGTTTATGCCTGCTAAAGTCAGACCTTTTCGCTGAAGCACACGGCAAATTCGACATCATCGTCTCAAACCCGCCGTATATTCCACTCGGCGACGCCGCGCAGCTTCAGGCCGAGGTCATCAATTTCGATCCGCCGGAGGCCCTTTTTGCAGGTGTCGACGGCCTGGGCGTCATTAGACGGATCGTCGCTGAGGCCCCTCAATTCCTGATGCCTCAAGGATATTTGCTGATCGAGATCGGCCAGGGACAGGCCGCGAGCGTCAAAGGTATGTTGGGGCAGGATGAATGGGCGAGCATCGAAATTTTCGCGGATTTACAGGGCATACCTAGAACTCTGGTTGCCCGGGCGGCTCGTTAATTACTAACGATCAGTGCGAACCACAGGCCAAGTATCTGGCAAAGCTGTTTATCCCTTATAGCTCAATATTTTCGCTGTATTCAAATCGCTTGCCTTTCTGATACAAGTCAAGTTAATATGAGGATATATTTTGACCGAGTAATTTGAAAATTAGCCTTTGGGCCGAAATACTGTTCTGTTGTCAGATTTTCAGAATCGTAACTTCGAAAGATGGACCCCTTTTTTGATAATTGGAGGTGATTTTTGTGAAGGACATGCTTTATGCACTATTAGCTCTCGTGTCTGCGATCGCAGCTGCATTTTCGTTCTATTCATATACAAATAGTGACGATAACAAGGTCTATCTCGTGGCTGCCATTGTGTTTGCCCTGGCCACCATTGTTCTGGGTGGACTGTTTCTGTCGGGCCGGGTCAATAAGGGTGACGATATTCACATAACGGAATAGCCGCCATCGAGGCCTGGCCGATACTTGTTAAGGCTGACTTTTTCGAACTAATTCGGAATAGGCCTTTTCGTGTTGTATTTATACGAAAAAGCCCCCATTGATCGATCCCTCTTAGGGCGGTACTTGTTACCGCTCTTTTTTACTTTTGGTTAGACACCGCCGATCCACTCGCACAAAACTATAGAAATTGGTGCAACGAATAGGTTATCCTTTAATTGCCGCAGTCTTCCACGCGCCTTTCTATGATCGATACTGTTATTGTTGCCCGCGACCTAAAGCCAGCCCTGGTATTTCTCAGCGGGGAGCTGATCGCCGTGCCGATCCCGCTGGACCGCGAAGACGTCATACTCGGACGGGCACTGGAGGCTGATGTACGCGTTAATGACTTTCAGGTTTCCCGGCAGCATGCCCGTATTCTGACACGGCTCGATGAGAATGGTGTCGACGAGTATATCGTCCAGGACCTCGACTCACGTAACGGAACCTTTCTTAATGGCCGGCGCATCCGTCAGGAAGTCCTTGAAAATGGAGATAAGATCACGATCGGTGATACGATCCTGCGATTTGACCTGCTGGATGAGATAGACCGCGAATACCAGCGGCAGATACACCGCTTGATCTCACACGATGATCTCACAGGCCTTTTATCGAGTCGTTCCTTTTTTTCCGAGCTTCGCCGCGAGGCCGGCCGGGCAACCGCCGAGGGGCGGCCTTTTTGCGTGCTGATGATGGACGGCGATAATTTTAAGGCCGTAAACGATACTTATGGCCATTTGACCGGCAGCAAGACGATCGAAGAGATCGGTTTTACGATTATGACAAACCTTCGCAGCGGCGATGTCGCCGCGCGTTTCGGGGGAGACGAATTCGCGGCATTCCTGCTCGATGCCGACCTTCCCCAGGCCATCGTCGCCGCCGAACGGATCCGTGCAGGCATCGAAAGCTACGAATTCAGCGTCGTACGGCAAGGCGGCCCGAAACAATCGCACCATATTACAGTTAGTATCGGCATTGCGTCCTTTCCCGAAGATTCGTCTGACCCGATCGAGCTGGTTGAAATGGCGGATTCAGCACTGTACCGGGCGAAAAGGAGCGGCCGCAACCGTGTGTCCGCCTATAGGGAGATCACGGAAGAAGAAGCGGAACGCACACTTCCGGGCCGACGGGCTTAATATTTGCAACAATTGAGTGCCCAAAGACGTGAAAGACAATGGTTTTCTTTCGTGTTAGAATTTCGGATTGTAATTTTCAGGGCATTTGCCCCAGATAGTTAGCAGTACTTCAACGTGATCACAAAGCTAAATCTTGCAACTTATCCTTTCAGAAACAGGGTCCTGCCGTATGTTTTGGCCGGCCTGCTTCTTGCGGTGAGCACCATAGGCGGCGTTTACAGCCTCGCCAGGCTCAACGAGAACCGTGAGCAGAACGAAACACTCGTCGCGGCCGTCAAGAAACAGCAAGCCGAGATCGAACGCCTCAAGGGAGAAGGATCGAAGGTCCAGCAGCTATTGACCGAGGACCAAAAGGCCCTTTTGACAGCCGCTCATAAGCTGGTCGCTAATAAGACATTCGGTTGGTCAAGGCTTTTTGCGGACCTTGAATCGGTTTTGCCCGGCAGCGTCAGCGCTTCGCGGATCTCGATCGAAAATATCTATCAGGACGCCGGACGCGTGCGAGCCGAACTCGAATTGAGCGTTCTCAGCCGCGACTATCCGGCCGTCATATCGATGATCGAGAGAATGAACAATTCCGGATTATTTCAGGCCGAGCTTCGGGGGCAGAATCTTCAGAAGAATGAGCGTATAACCTTTACCGAGTATACTTTCAAGCTGATCTACACGCCCGCTTACGGATATTCCGTAGAGCCTGCCGTCACGGATATCGCTCAAAACCAACCGGGAGGTGACCAATAATGACTGAACAGGAACCCCGTCCGGTTGAAGAGGAAGTCGTTGAGGTCGAGACCATAGTCGTCGAGGTGCAGCCCGATCTCGATACGCCTCCGCCGCGTCCGCGTAAAGTTTACGCTGGCATGTGGGGGACGCCCGAGATCGCGGCAGTCGCCGTTTCCACGCTGTCCGTCTTAATGGTAATGGTGATCTACTTCTTTTGGGTGATCCCGTCCGATCGTGAACTGGTAAGAAATCGCTCCGAGGCTGATCGGCTTGAGGCCGAAGTGATGTCGGCTCAGTCGAAGTATGGTGAAATAACGGATACTGAAACGCAGGTCGGAAAGCT
>JBGTBC010000373.1:0-1252 GCA_041749555.1 Pyrinomonadaceae bacterium
AAATTATTAAAGTTTTCACCCAGAACGACGCCCTTTATCCCGCCGGAACGATCTTCAAACCGAAACATTGCAAATCGGTTGCCCTTCTTGCTCGTACGGATCTGCAGCCCGCTGACCATTCCTGCAAGTGTCACGACATCACCCGATCTGAGATCATCAAATTCAGCGATGTTCTTGAGCTTAATGCCGGAAAGGACGTCTTCGTAGTTATCAAGCGGATGAGTAGAAAGATAGAATCCGATCGCCGCCTTTTCACGTTGGGCGATCTCGCCTTGCGACCAGGGCGATACAACCTGCATCGAAACGGCGTCCCCTGACTCTTGCGTATCGACACCACCAAATAACCCGGTCTGGCCCCGCATCCTATCATCTGCGGCCCGCTGGCCCTGTTGGAGAGCCGCCTCTATTGAAGCATGCAGGCCCGCCCGCCACGATCCGAGATTCGAGGTCTCCGGCATTAGCGAATCAAATGCACCCGCAGCGATGAGGCTCTCGAGGCCGCGTCGATTTACCGCACCGGCTGCTAGCCGGGAACAGAAATCGAAAAGGGAAGTGAACGGCCCGTCCTTTCGCGCTTCAACGATCGCCGCCACGCTCGATGATCCCATGCCCTTGATCGCAGTCAGGCCATAGCGGACCGTTTTGTCGACCGGCGTAAAGCCGTCATCGCTCTCATTTATATCCGGAGGTAGCAATTCAAGGCCGAGCGATTTCAGTTCGGTAGTATACTTGTAAACTTTCGCGCTGTCCTGGCTTCATGCGAAAGAACCGCGGCATAAAAATAGGCGGGATAATGGGCCTTCAGGTAGGCGGTCTGAAAGGCCAGTATGGCATAGGCCATACTGTGGCTGCGGTTAAATCCGTAGTCGGCAAATTTCGCCATCAGGTCAAAGATCTCTTTGGCCGTCTTACGCGTAATGCCGTTTTTTACCGCTCCTTCAATGAAAGTGGTTTCATGAACGGCCATTTCATCTATTTTCTTCTTTCCCATCGCCCGCCGGACGAGGTCTGCCGATCCGAGGCTATAGCCAGCCAGCTTCTGCAGGAGCTGCATGATCTGTTCCTGGTAAACGAGGACGCCAAAGGTGTTGCCGAGAATTTCCTTCATTTCCGGAACGATATATTTGACCGGTTTGACGCCGCGATGCCGGTCGATAAAGTCATCGATCATTCCACCATCAAGCGGGCCGGGCCGATACAAGGCGTTTAGAGCTGAGAGGTCCTCGAGTTCCTTTGGCTTGAGCCGCCTGCA
>JBGTBC010000374.1:0-3704 GCA_041749555.1 Pyrinomonadaceae bacterium
GCAAAAACGTGAGCTGGGGCTGGACCTCTATAACGAATTCGCATTTAATTCGCGGATCCATCCACTTACAGCAATTGCAGCCAACGGTTCGTTTTCCGACTCGGTGGCAGCTTTAGAAGTTAAACAACATCTATATCTTGAGGCGTGTCTTGCCCTCGACAAAAGTGGACTTGTAGAACCTCTCACTTATCACCCTGAAGGAATTCTGCCCTCTTTCTTCCGGTTTTCCGTTTGCGTTAAGGATGGGGCGGGACCGGAAGACATAGAGATGTGTCTTGCTGACGCCGGGATTCCGGCTCGAATGGGGCCATTCGATACGCGGCTGATCTACAAGAATCCCGTATTCGTAAGCCAATATGGCGGCAGATTCAAAGTGCCAAGACTCTGCCGTGAAGCGGAACGGACCCGTCGGCGCATTATCGTGACGATAGACGAGGGGGAGGTGTAAATATGATAGGCGGCATTCTCATTCTGGCCATCGCGATATTTGGAATTCTTGTTCTTTTTGGGCGAGCGGACGCAAGCCGGTTCTACTATTTCGCGATCTTTTTGATCGTCGTTCCGATCGTTTTATCGATCGGTGTCAGCCACACGCTGTGGTTCTTGAGCGGTCTCCCATGGTGGTTCCAAGTTGTCACACTCGCGGCGACGCCATTCCTGGTGATGGCTATCATTCGATCCCTCATAACAAATAAGAAAGGATTCGATACCGTTCTCTCCATCTTGTTTGAGACTTTGGTCTATGCGGTCACCTTCCCCATCCGGTTGGTCTGGCGAGCTTTTCGACTGATCTTTATTAGAGAGCGACATACCATTGACCTGGCCGATCGTCGCCCCGTCGTAGGCGGGCGGCCACCTTTTGCCTTGGAAGAACGGGAAGGGCGACTGAGGAGGCGCTGACGACTTATGCCGCGAGCGGACGGGAAGGTTTTATCTCGATGGCGGGCAACCGTTGCACCTGCGCCTTGCTCGCCGCTCGAATTCTACGAGGCGGTCGAAGAAGCTATCGCCTCCTCCGGAGACCCGCGTATTCGCTTTTCCCGGATCGTACGAGGTGAAGGAGGAACAGCCGCCCCCCGGCGAATTTATCTACGGGTGCAATTCGATCGTCTCTTTTTTGACGTGTCTGCCTTTCTCAGCGGAAGAAGTCTTGTCGTTGGATACTGGCTCCACGAGGATCTACCGGGCGTTGTAGAGCTGTTTGAGGAGATTCCGGGAGTCGGACACTTGCTCCGGCAATTCATCCGCCCGGTCACCTATTATAGGGTTGACCTCCTCGAAAGCTTTCAACACACAGTTCATGACGCGGTGCAGATGGTGTTGCGAAACCTAGACCCGACCGGCGTGCAGCCCACCCTGCTTCGGGAACAAGACGCTCCCGAACGCGACGATATCTGGTAAATAAGAATGGCAGTTCCGGATACCCGCTTTACCGATCAGATTCAGTCTCAACACGAAGGTGACCTCGTCGGGCGTGGCTGGGAGGTCTTTGAACAGCTCACCCGGCTCGAACCACGTCTTACGCGTTCGTCGATGGTTGCTCCCCGTCTTCCTATCGGTGACGATGGGCAGATCACAAGCCGGGTGGGCCGCATGCTTGGCCGCGGATTTGCCCCTGTGCCGCCACTAAGGATATGCCGAGTATCCGGAATCGAAACCCTCCAGCGGCGATCGGTTCGCGCCGTCGCCGAAACCCAAGCGTTTGCGCTCTTTGATGCCAGGCTACCAAAGGAACTAAAATCCCCGATCACCCAGATCGAGCAGCTTATCCTTAGTCTTGCAAACGCGAGCGCCCTTAACACCTTCGAGATCGTCGGGACAAAGGATCAAATAGCCCTCAGATTCGGATGTCTCGAGCAAGACGCGGCGATCGTCGGGTCACACCTCTCAAATCATTTTCCCCAGCTTGAATTTCTCAAGAGGCAACGAAGCCCCGCGCAACCCGACAACCAATGCTCGGAGGAGACGCTGATCATCGAATTCGGACTTGAACGTCCCTGGTTTCTATCACTCCCGCCAGGCGGAGATTTCAAATCCGATCCGCTCATCCCCCTGGTCTCGGTATTGGGCGCTTTGTCTGGGTCGGACTTGTGCTGGCTCCAGGTGCTTTTCTCGATGACCCGGGCTCCCTGGCAGGCTGGCGCCCGGTCAGTTATCTTTGATAACACGGGCAAGTCTAGATTTGCCGATCTTCACGAACATCAGACCGCGATCAAAGACAAGCTGTCGGGTCCGTTACTTGCAGTTGGCATCCGATTATTGGTCTCAAGCGGTGAGCGGTCTCGGAGCAAAGATATAGCGCGGCGAACCGCCGCGTATTTCAAACAGTTTGGCCGGCCAGATCAAAACAGTCTTATTCCGCTACAGGACACCGGCCCAGATACCACGCTCCAAATACAGGCGTTTTATGACCGTACGACCTACCGATGCGGAATGCTCTTAACTTCACAAGAATTATCATCGGTGATACGTCTCCCGAGTGACCTGGTTCACTCCGAAAAACTTCCTCGAAAACAAAACACAAAGAAGGCTTTGATCCCGGAGAACGCCTCAATGGTTATCGGAATCAACGAACACGCGGGGCATCAGCAGATCGTAAAGGTGCCAATAACCTCTCACTGCTTGATGATCGGCGGCACTGGTGTAGGTAAATCGACTCTACTTCTACAGATGATGAGCCATAGTCTCGCTGCCCCAGGGGGAGGTGGTTTTTGTGTTATCGACCCTCACGGCGATCTGATCGACGATCTCATCGGCCGCATCCCTGACGATCGACTCGACGATGTTGTCTTGTTTGACCCGGCCGATTATGAGCACCCGGTAGGCTTTAACATTTTGCAGGCCAACAGTGAGACTGAAAAAATGTTTCTCGCATCAGATCTGGTTGCGACATTTCGGACTTTCTCGACCTCGTGGGGAGACGTTATGGATGCGGTTTTAGCAAACGCTGTGCTCGCCTTTGTGGAGAGCAGTCGTGGGGGTACGCTGTTTGAGCTAAAGCGCTTTCTTGTCGAGAAGGATTTCCGGCGCGACTTTCTCGAAACTGTTCACTCCGAGTCAGTTCGATATTTCTGGGAAAATGAGTTCCCGGTGATTGGCGGCAGGACCCAAAGCTCGCTTCTGATACGCCTCGATACTTTTCTGCGGCAGAAACTTATCCGCAACATTGTCTGCCACAAAGGGACGGGTCTCAACATCCGGCAAATACTGGATGAACGAAAGATCCTGCTTGTGAAGCTCGCGCAAGGGCTTATCGGGGAAGATAACGCAGCGCTCCTCGGCACGCTGCTCATCTCGAAGATCTATCAGATAGCTCTTACGCGTCAGAACGTCGATGCGGAAAATAGGACGCCGTTCCAATGTTACATCGATGAGGCATCCCACTTCGTCGGTAATAATCCGTCTATGTCGCTGATTCTTGCCAATCTACGTAAATTTGGCATAAGCCTAACGCTATCGACACAAAGTTTCAAACAAATTCAGAGTCGCGATGCCGCCGTGGCCGACAGCGTGCTGGCCAACTGCCAGACAAGGATCTGTTTTCGCCTCGGAGATAAAGACGCCGCAACATTCTCTGACGGATTCTCGTTCTTTGACCGAGACTCACTTCAGAACTTAAGGATCGGCGAAGCTATCGTCAGACTTGGTACAGCGGATAATGATTTCAACTTGAAGACGATCAAGCCGCCGGACGTCGAGAAGGC
>JBGTBC010000375.1:0-1224 GCA_041749555.1 Pyrinomonadaceae bacterium
TTGCGGACCTTCAGCCCGCCGGTTGAGCCCGGCGATCTGACCAGAAGCTTCGCATCTGGCGATTGTCTTGAAGCCGCTCCGCGGCTAAACCGACTTCTCAGACAGCCTCATAGCAGACAAAAAGATGAGACGGCTTTAGCCGAACAACTGAGTATGTCTCAACTCCATGCTTCAGATGAAATTTGGCTAAAGAATTACTGTTAAAGATCCGTGGATTGCAGCCATCGGAGATGGCGAAAGCATAAAGCCACGGGTGCGAACCCGTGGTACAGATCCCGACGGCCTTTAAAACCAGACGCAGCCGCCTCAAAACCGGTGGCGTACACCGATTCGCATGGTTACGGCCTACTGTTCAAACAAAGAAAGTCTTGCCAAACGGTGTTAATCAGGTATAATAGAAGCTCGGCGGTGATCTGCCGTCGGATTCGTCTTTACTCTTACTCTTGCCATCTTCGGGCGAAAGCAGTTCCAACGGGGATGAATCCTTTTCGTCCTCTCCATTTGCCGGGAAAAGTTCGTGAGTCTCTCTTCCACTCAGCCTCAAACGTTATATCCTGTTGCCGCGGCCGCCGAGGGCGTTCAGTCGCGCGTGCGCGACAGGGTGCTGATCGTCGACGATTCTGCTCTCGAACGTCTGGTCATCGGGAAATACCTGTCGCACCGCTACGACTGCTACACTGCCGTGTCATACCAGGACGCGGTCGAGAACCTAAAGAAACGAAGCTTTTCGGCGGTAATTACGGATGTCATAATGCCCGGGCTTTCGGGTATCGAACTGCTGAGGAAGATCGTAGCTGACTATCAGGACCTGCCGGTGATAGTCCTGTCGGGGATCGACCGGTCGCAGCGTGCGCTGGATGCGCTGCGGGTGGGTGCCTTCGATTATATCTTTAAGCCGTGCGATCCCGAGGTGCTTCAGATGACCGTGGAACGCGCGATCGAAAAACGGGAGCTTTCGCTGAGGGCGAAACAGTACGAAACGGCCCTCTATTCGCGAAACGTGCTTCTCGCCCGGCAAAAGGCGGAACTGGAACGGCTGCAAGCACATGTAGTGAACAGCGAAAAAATGGCCTCTCTCGGGCAGCTAAGTGCCGGCATCGCCCACGAACTCAACAATCCCGTCGGATTTATTTACGGAAATTTGGACATCCTGAATGACTCCATAAAGGATCTCTTGGGCGTCCTGAAAGCGTCGATCGAGGATGGCCGGGTGCTCGAGGAAAA
>JBGTBC010000376.1:0-12032 GCA_041749555.1 Pyrinomonadaceae bacterium
GCTTCGACACGGCGTTTGCCCGGATCGGCGTGTATATTTGCTACGATCGGCATTTTCCAGAAGGCGCCCGCTGCCTCGGCCTCAATGGAGCAGAGATCATCTTCAACCCGTCGGCAACAGTCGCCGGTTTAAGCGAATATCTGTGGAAACTCGAGCAGCCCGCTCACGCAGTTGCGAACGGCTATTTTGTCGGTGCAATAAACCGAGTGGGCACCGAGGCCCCGTGGAACATTGGCGAGTTTTACGGACAAAGCTATTTTTGCGATCCACGCGGACAGATCATCGCCGAGGCATCGAGGGACCAGGACGAACTTGTCGTCGCTGATCTCGATATGGACATGATCCGCGAGGTGCGAAACACATGGCAGTTCTTCCGCGACCGCCGGCCGGATGCTTACGGTGCGATTGTTGAGGATTAAGAATCGCTTTTGCCGCGGATAAACGCAGATGGACGCAGATCAAGAAGGAGGACCTCAATTTTATTCTGATCCGCGCTATCTGCGGTGATCTGCGGCCAATATTTCTTATGGCGAATGACTTTTGCACACCGCTCGAAATCACCCAGATCGAGCAGAATTTTGCGGACATTAATCCGGCGATGTCGCCTGCCGAGGCCGCGGTCGAGGCCAATCGCTGCCTGTTTTGCTATGACGCACCGTGCATGCACGCTTGCCCGACGCATATCGACGTTCCGAGCTTTATCAAAAAGATTGCTACCGGCAATCTACTCGGTTCGGCCCGCGTCATCTTTGACGCAAATCCGATCGGGGCGACGTGTGCGCGTGTTTGCCCAGTCGAGGTCCTTTGCGAGGGGGCCTGCGTCGAAAAGACCTTGATACAAAAACCTATAGAGATCGGCCGACTTCAGCGATACGCGACCGACTTTGCACTCACGAGCGGCAGACAGATCTTCACCAAAGACGAATCGAACGGTAGATCGATAGGCATCGTCGGTTCCGGACCAGCCGGCATCTCATGTGCGGCATATCTCATACGGCTCGGCTACGCCGTAACGGTCTATGAGCGAAAAGAGAAAGCTGGTGGCCTCGACACCTATGGCATGGCCGAATACAAAATGCCGCAATCTGTCAGCCTGAGCGAAGTTGAGCACATAGCGGCGATGGGCGTTGAGTTTCGCCTAAATTCTGAGATCGTTGCCGGTGCGTCGGAGACGCTTGGACCCGTCAATCATGTCGGCATCAGCCTTCTTCGTGAATGGCACGACGCGATCTTTCTGGGTATCGGCTTGGGCGAGACGAATCAACTCAACATTCCGGGCGAAGACCTCGAAGGCGTGATCGACGCACTTGCGTTTATCGAGCAGGTCAAAACACGCGATTGGAAGTCAGTGCCTCTCGGCCAAAATGTCATCGTCATTGGAGCCGGGAACACGGCCGTTGACGCCGTTACGCAGGCAAAACGCCTCGGCGCCGAGCGGGTAACGATGGTCTATCGTCGTACCGAGAAGGACGCACCTGCCTACGATTATGAGATGGAATTAGCACGTAAAGACGGCATCGAATTTATGTGGCAGACCTCACCCGTAGAGATCATAGGCGACGGCCGCGTCGAAGGGATACGGGTTGCTGACGCTGCGGGCGTCGTTTCCGATATCGCCTGCGATCAGATCATCAAGGCGATCGGCCAGCAAAAGATGACGGCATTTTTTACAGAGACAGTAGGCGTTTCGGTCGACGAAAAAGGGCGGGTCCTCGTCACCGAGCAAATGCTGACGTCGGATCCAAAGATCTTCGCCGGCGGCGATTGTGCAAACGGTGGAGCCGAAGCCGTCGATGCGGCCCAGATGGGCAAACTCGCCGCCCGGGCCATACACGCTAATCTAACTGGCGAGATCGTACATTTTGCCGGGGCCGAGGTGGCACAAGTGGATCGTGTTCGGACTCATCATCATTGATAAGAAGGAATCAAACGGAGGAAATTATGTCAGTTATTTTGATAACCGGTAGCAATAGGGGTATAGGCCAAGCGGCGGCGCTTCACTTAGCGGAAAATGGCCACCGCGTTTACGCATCCATGCGAAACATTGATAATGCGGGCCAACTTCAAGATGCCGCCGCCGAAAAAGGTTTCTCAATCGAATATCTCCAGCTTGATGTTACCGACGATGCCTCTGTGAAAGCGGCGGTCTCCAAAGTTCTTGATCAGGAAGGACGGATTGACGTGCTTATCAACAACGCCGGTATCGGCCCTGTCAGCCCGTTGGAAGAAATGGATGACGCTGCATGCCGGGCCGTATTCGAAACCAATTATTTTGGTGTACTCCGCGTTACCCGCGAGGTTTTGCCCTCAATGCGTGCGAATAAGAGCGGCACGATCGTGCAAATAAGCTCGGTTGCTGCCAGGGTCGCCGGGGAATGCATGGGTGCATATTCGGCCACGAAATGGGCACTCGAGGCCTCAAGCGAGTCACTCGCCCAGGAATTAGTTCCTCACGGTATTCGTGTCGTATTGATCGAACCCGGCATCACTCACACCGACATGGCTGACGGTATCGCCGACCAACTCGCCGGAATACCCGGTTCTGCATATACGCAAGCTGCCCAGCACATCCACGCGGTATTTTCAGGGTCTTTACAGGCAGGTTCTACCACTCCTGAAGAAGTTGCACAGACCATCGACGAGGCTCTCAATGACCCGCAACCTAAATTGCGGTATCCCGTCGGCGAGGGAGCACGGACATTTGTCGAAGGCAGGGCACGTATGAAAGACGAAGACTGGATCGCAATGGGCAGGCACGCGACCGTTGACGATTATTTTCAGGAATTCGCGGTAAGATTCGCACCAGTCGCGCCAGAAGCTGCAAGCCAGGAAGCCTAATCAAAATTATGGAAAATGAAAAGAATGTTAACCCAGATCAGAAACCCGCGGGGTTTGTCGACAAAGCACTCAACGCGATCGAAACGATCGGCAACAAACTGCCCGACCCAGCGGCCCTTTTCCTGATTCTGCTGTTTGTGGTATGGGCGCTGTCGGCCCTTCTCTCGACGATGACTTTCGCCGAGATCGACCCGCGAAACGGCAAGCCCCTCATCATAAATAACCAAATGACGGGCACGGCGATAGCCGCTTTTCTCTCGAACATGGTGACGACCTTCACCAGTTTCCATCCGCTGGGCGTGGTTCTGGTCGCGCTGCTGGGTGTGGGAGTAGCTGAACACACGGGGTTTATAAACGCGGCGCTCAAGGGCCTGCTGAATATCACTTCGCCGCGGCTCCTGACCCCGATGCTCATCTTCGTGGCGATCATCAGCCATACGGCGGCAGATGCGGGATACGTGCTGGTAATTCCGCTCGGTGGTGTTATTTTCTATGCGGCAGGCCGCCATCCGTTGGCGGGCATTGCGGCGGCTTTTGCCGGAGTATCTGGCGGGTTTAGCGCGAATTTTATACCTTCCAGCCTCGACCCATTGCTTTCGGGATTGACGCAATCGGGGGCGCAGATCCTTGACGCATCGCGGCTCGTAAATCCGCTGGCAAACTGGTATTTCACTGGAGCCTCTTGCCTGGTCATCGTGGCCGTCGGCTGGTATCTAACAGATCGTGTGATCGAACCGCGTTTGCAAAGAGTCGAGGTCGACGGTGACCCCGACGATATGCCGGTGATGGAAACCATCGGGCCAAGAGAGAAGAAGGGCTTAATGGCCGGGCTCGCGACACTAGTTATAGGAGTTGGCATACTTGCGGCCGTATCGGTGCCAGACAGTTCGCCAATGCGTTCGCCAGCCGGATTCCGGATAACCGAGCAGACAGTTGAACAGGCAAAAGCCGCCGGTGTCCCCGCCGACGTCGCCGCTAAAGCAGCCCCGATCCTCGGCCAAGACCTGTTCGGTAAGACAGCCTTGACCAACGCCCTCAAGGCGCGTCTCGGTGAAGAGAATGCGGCTAAATATACCGAAGTCTTTGTCCAAAACGCGGAACCCGTTCCGCCGCAGTTGACGGCCTCGGCTGCACCGCTGATGCAGTCGATCGTCTCGCTGATATTCCTGCTGTTCATCCTGCCGGGCATCGTCTACGGCTATGTTGCCGGGACGGTAAAGAGCCACCGCGACATCATAAAGGGCATGAGCAAATCGATGAGTACGATGGGCTATTACATCGTACTGGCATTTTTTGCGGCCCTATTCATTGCGGCATTTGGCCAATCAAATATCGGAGCACTTATTGCCTTGAAAGGAGCAGGTGCTCTGCAGGCGCTCGCCCTGCCGCCGCAGGTTACGATCATCGGGATAATCTTGCTCACCGCTGTCGTTAATTTGCTGATCGGATCAGCCTCGGCGAAATGGGCGCTTCTTGCCCCGATCTTTGTGCCGATGCTGATGCAGCTTGGAATGTCGCCCGAGCTGTCCCAGGCTGCTTATCGCATTGGCGATTCGACGACCAATATCATAACACCGCTGATGCCGTATTTCCCGCTCGTCGTGGTCTTTGCGCAGCGATATGTCAAGAATACCGGGATCGGCACGCTCGTTTCGCTGATGCTGCCCTACTCGATCGCGTTCTTGATCACCTGGGTAATATTCCTGATGATCTACTGGGCCCTCGGTATCCCGCTCGGCCTGCAGGCACCGTACACTTATCCGTAGAAAACAAGGAGGTTATACTATGCAAAGAAATGACATCGACCAGGAACCCGTTCAGGAAGATCTCACAGATGAAAAGGACGTCCCGATAGAAGAGGCCGAACATCCGGCTCCGGACATCGAACACTATCCCGAGCCAGATGCCGAGAACATAATGCCGGTAGAGGACCGGCCGGGTACTTTCTAACGGCCTCCGGATGGTAAGGATTTACCGCCGTCGGTCCGTATTCTGAAGCACCAAAAGGTGCGTTGTACTATAGCCCGGGGCGAAGCCCCGGGAACATCCCCAAATAGATCGAGCCGCAACGCGGCGGAGTAAATAGATGCCTCAATCCTTAGCTCAGATGTTGATACACGTCGTGTTCTCAACGAAGCACCGGCAGCCATTTATCAACGAAAAGATTGAGCCGGAACTCTACGCTTACATTGCAAAGATCCTCTACGACGAGTGCTACTCACCGGCGCTTATGATCGGGGGAACCCCTGACCATCTTCACATTTTTTATGCTCAGTCACGTATCTGGTCGGTTGCCAAGATTGTAGAGCTTGTTAAAAAGCGCACCTCAAAGTGGATGAAGACGAAGGGACCCGATCTGCAAACGTTTCAGTGGCAAGCCGGATATGGAGCTTTCTCAGTTAGCCGATCTGGTGCCGAGTCCGTAAAGAAATATATCGCTAATCAAAAATCTCATCACCGCAACCAAACGTACAAGGAGGAGTTTCGTCTTTTTTTGGAAAAGCACGAGATCGACTATGATGAGGAATATGTGTGGGATTGATCCACTTCGCCGCGTTGCGGCTATGAACGGTTGGTCGATCTATCAGGGGCGGTGCCCCTGCCTGAATTACTCTCGCACCTTCGGTGCTGTTGATCTGCGGCTAAAACTATTATGGCTGATCTGTCGATAGACTTCGCAGGAATAAAATCCCCCAACCCCTTCTGGCTCGCATCGGCGCCGCCGACGAATATGGGGTCGATGGTCGAACGTGCGTTTGACGCCGGCTGGGGCGGGGCTGTCTGGAAGACGCTTGGCGAACCTATCGTGAATGTTTCTTCGCGTTTGGCGGGGCTTGATTACGGCTCTAACCGGCTGATCGGCCTTAACAATATCGAACTGATCACCGACCGGCCGCTCGAGGTAAATCTTAAAGAGATCTACGAATGCAAAAAGAAGTATCCAAATAACGCGGTCATCGTCTCCCTCATGGTCGAGTCCAAACGCGAAGCCTGGCACGAGATCGTCAAGCGTTCGCAAGACACTGGTGCGGATGGTTTCGAATTAAATTTCGGCTGCCCGCATGGCATGTCCGAACGCGGCATGGGCGCCGCCATGGGCCAGGTGCCTGAATATACCTGCATGGTCACCGAATGGGTCAAGGAAGTCTCGACGCTGCCGGTAATCGTCAAGCTCACGCCGAATGTCACACACATCGTTCCGCCCGGCCGTGCCGCACAAAAAGGCGGTGCCGACGCCGTTTCGCTTATCAATACGATAAATTCCGTAATGGGCGTCGATATCGACACGATGGTCCCGTACCCAAACGTCAACGGCATGGCCGCTCACGGCGGCTACTGCGGCACGGCGGTCAAGCCCATTGCCCTAAATATGGTGTCGGAGCTTGCCCGGGACGGGGAATTCAATATTCCGATCAGCGGCATCGGGGGAATAAACACTTGGCGCGATGCGGTCGAATTTATGCTGCTCGGTGCAGGTAATGTACAGGTCTGCACGGCCGTGATGCACTACGGCTACCGCATCGTCGAGGACATGATCGACGGGCTAAACAACTATCTCGACGAAAAGGGATTCGCGAGCGTCAACGACATCATAGGCAAATCCGTCAGCCGCGTTACCGATTGGGGCGATCTCGACCTCAACTACGACGTCAAGGCCCACGTAAACGAAGAACACTGCATCCGCTGCAATCTCTGCTACGTTGCCTGCGAGGACGGTGCCCACCAGAGCTTTGAGTTTGTCCAGTCGAACGGCCACCGCTACCCTCGCGTCATCGAATCCGAATGCGTCGGCTGCAACCTCTGCGCCCTCATCTGCCCCTCGCCGGGAGCGATCACAATGATCCGCAAGGACGACGGCTCAGATCCGCAGTCGTGGCGGGAAAGGACGGCTGGGAGCTAGCCCAACTGTTTTGGCGGTGAAACCGCACTAAGACAATAGCCAGATGCGAAGCTTCTGGTAAAACGCAAACCAAAATCCCGCGGCGGAGCCGCGACAGACGATTCGCCAAATGCCGTCGAGTTACATTGCCTCATACTTTCATATCGTCTTTTCGACCAAAGACAGGCGACCTTTGATTTCGCTCGAATGGGAGTTACGGCTTTATGCTTACCTCGGTGGTATTGTCAAAGGTCTGGATGCTGTGCCGTTAAAAATCGGCGGCGTTGAGGACCACATTCATCTTCTCCTTAGCCTTAAGTCGAAACACCGATTGGATTATTTCCTTCGTGATTCGAAAGGAGATTCATCGATTTTCATCCACAAAGAAATCACGAAAATATTTGAATGGCAAAAAGGATATGGAGCATTCTCCGTAAGCCCGCCCGCAATCGATGCTGTCAGTCGTTATATCGAGAATCAGCGGGTTCATCACCAGAGGGTCGATTTCAAAACGGAATTTATTGATCTACTTGAAAAGGCAGGCATTGAATTCGAAGATAAATATTTGTGGTGACAGCTTGTGCGGTTTCACCGCACGGTTCAATTTGACGTTTGGACCAGACGCTTCGCATCTGGCTATTATCTTTTAGCGGTTTCGCCGCCAATAAAATTATTTCTCTGTATCACAAATAAAACACTTGACAAGCAATGCAACACATGTTAGATTCCTTCTGTCGGCTGTTGTGCCGGCCGCTGCCGTATCCATTCGGCTTTGATAATTGACAATTTAACTAACGATCTTTGCCGTGGCGAAAAAGTTTGCGGATAATTCTTTCATCATTTCTGAAAAGCAGTGTTTAGCGGGCCTGTTTTGCAGAAGGGCGTATGACGAAAGAAACCCAACCAATTCGTATCGGCGAAGAGATCGACATTGATCCACTTCGTGCCTATCTGCGCACCGAGCTTGGCCTTGTCGGCGATGAAATTGAGGTTGAACAATTTCCCGCCGGCAGTTCGAATCTGACGTATCTTGTACGCATTGGGGGCGGCGAGTACGTGCTTCGGCGGCCTCCTTTCGGTAACACCGTGAAGACGGCCCACGATATGGGACGCGAGTACAACGTTCTTTCGAAACTGTCTCAGGTCTACGCACCGGCTCCAAAGCCGCTTCTTTACTGCAGCGACGAGCAGGTCATCGGATCTGAATTCTACCTGATGGAACGCCGCCACGGCATCATCATCCGCGGCCGCGTCCCAGGTCAGAATCGCCTGCATAAGCGAGCGGATGAGACGCTAACAAAGCCGGAGCAAGCCACCGAGATCGAATCTTCACAGCCTTATCGCCTGTCGGTATGTCGCAGCTTTATTGAGACACTCGCGGATCTGCACGCGATCGACCCGAAAGAAGCGCAGCTCGACGATCTTGGCAAACCCGAGGGCTACTGCCGGAGACAGGTCGAGGGTTGGTCTCGAAGGTATTTCAATGCAAAGACCGACGATCATCCCGAGCTCGAGCAGGCCATCACTTGGCTTAACGACAACCTACCAGTTGAGACAGGTGCATCGATTATCCACAACGATTACAAATTCGATAACGTGATGCTCGACCCTGCGGACCTGAGACGAGTTGTTGCGGTGCTCGATTGGGAGATGGCAACGGTCGGCGATCCGCTGATGGATCTTGGGACGACTTTAGGTTACTGGATGTCACCCGACGCGCCGGACGAACTTCTTAACATGCCGTTCAATCCTCGAGTGCTGATGAAAAATGTGAGACGCTCCGATCTGGTCGAGATTTACGCTGAGACGAGCGGCCGCGAGATTCCCGACATGCTCTTCTACTATGTGTTTGGGACGTTCAAGATCGCCGGCATTGCGCAGCAGATCTATGCCCGGTATAAAAAAGGGTTTACCAGCGACGAGCGGTTCGCCGGCTTTAACAAATTCGTCGGGGCACTTGGGACGATCGCTTCGGACGCTATCCGGCGGCAGAGGTTATAGCTGGAACTACCCTGGAACAAAATATTCAGTGGATAATGGATAGTGGATAATGGATAGTGGTTAGTTGGGACAGAATTTTGGGCTGCGATCTTACTACCCATTTTCCACTTGTCACTATCCACTGTATAAAAATTATCCGATAGGCATCTCGGTCATGTTTTCGATACAAATGAACTTCGCACATTCAAACATATCCCATGAATATCTCGAGCGGCTACGCTCCTTCATGCGCGAGCACGTCTACCCCAACGAACAGGCTTATTGGGACGAACTCAACACCGGCGACCGCTGGCAGCCGCTGAAGCTGATCGAGGATCTGAAGGCAAAGGCAAAGGCCCACGACCTGTGGAATCTTTTCCTCCCCGACACGTCCGGGCTGACCAATCTTGAATATGCTCCGCTTGCCGAGGAGATGGGACGAGTAGTCTGGGCTTCTGAAGTTTTCAATTGCTCGGCACCGGATACGGGCAATATGGAGGTCCTCCATCTTTATGGGACTCCCGAGCAGAAGTTACGATGGCTGCGTCCGCTGCTCGATGGCGAGATCCGATCTTGTTTTGCGATGACCGAGCCGGATGTCGCCTCGTCGGATGCCACGAATATAGAAGCTTCAATAAATAGAGACGGCGACGATTATGTGATCGACGGCCGCAAATGGTGGTCGACCGGCGGCGGCGACGCCCGCTGCAAACTCGCGATCTTTATGGGCAAGACGGACGAGAATGCACCCCGCCATTTACAACAGTCAATGATACTCGTCCCAATGGATGCCGACGGCGTTAAAGTCGAGCGGATGCTAAATGTCTTTGGCTATGACGACGCTCCTTTGGGACATGCCGAGATCACTTTCAATAATGTTCGGGTTCCGGCTGAGAACCTGATTCTCGGCGAGGGCCGCGGTTTCGAGATCGCGCAGGGTCGTCTCGGTCCGGGCCGCGTGCACCACTGCATGCGTTTGATCGGCATTGCCGAGCGTTCGCTCGAATTAATGTGCGACAGGGCAAAAGCCCGCGTCGCCTTCGGCAAGGCTCTCTCGGAGCAGGGCGTGATACGGCAATGGATCGCTGAATCGAGGCTGGCGATCGAACAAGCACGATTGCTGGTGCTGAAAACCGCCTGGATGATGGACACGGCAGGGAACAAAGCTGCACGAAACGAGATCGCAATGATCAAGGCATTAGTCCCAAAAATGGTGCTGGAGGTGGTTGACCGGGCGATCCAGGCCCACGGCGGCGGCGGCGTTTCCCAGGACCATCCGCTTGCGCAGTATTGGATATATGCCCGGACTTTACGTCTCGCCGATGGGCCGGATGAGGTCCATTTAGAATCCCTCGCAAAGTCCGAATTAAAGCGTATGGAAAGGTGACCGCTAACGGATATAGCGAGGTCACTAAACCTCGCTATGCATCACCTGGGCACGCCATAGAAACTCAATTCGGTCAATTTGACGGGCATACTCTCTTCACTCTGAACAATTTTCTTTCAAAATGCGTTAAACAACGTAAAATCTTGTTGACATAGATTGTGCTTTCCTGTAACTTTTAAGAGTCAGACCAAAAGTCGGACACCTTCGCCACCGAAGGCGGCAGAGTTTTCTTAGAATAATATTCCGATGATCACGCTTCGTGATCGCAACATCCGAAAAATAAGTGGGTTTCCGCACATCAGTGTTTACCTGTCGAATGACTTCCCCCCGCTGTCCAAGATCTCAAAAGGTGGCCATTAATCCTCAGAATCGAAAATCTGCGTTTCGGATGGGAATAGAAAGCTTTGAATACTCGCAAATGCGTCCTTTGCGGACGCTAATTTAAGGAGCAACAAAACAAATGTTCGGTAAAAAGAAGAGCGTCGCAGGACTGGACATAGGATCCAGTTCTATAAAGATGGTCGAATTGAACGGCAAGCTGAATAACCTCAATCTCGTCAGTCTCGGATTCGAGAATCTTCCGGGTGACACCATCATCGACGGACAGATAATGGAGCTTAACGTAGTTTCAGATGTTATCCGGAGTGTCTGCGTCAACCATCAGGTCACGGCGGAACGCGTCGTCACAGGTGTTAGCGGCCATTCGGTGATCCTCAAGAACATCGTGCTGCCCTCGATGACCAATGAGGAGCTTGAGGAATCCATTGATTGGCACGCCGAAGAGCATATCCCTTATGATCTCGCCGATGTAAGCCTCGATTACCAGGTAACTGCCGAATCTGCAGATTCCACACATGTATTGATCGCAGCGTGCAAACGCGAACGAATAGACAATATCCGTCAGGCGATCCAGCTTGCGGGAAAGACGCCCGTGATCATTGACGTTGACACCTTTGCTCTTCAAAACTGCTACGAAATAAATTATCAGCCGACCGAAGACGATGTGGTAACGCTCCTGAACATCGGTGCCTCGACGATGAACGTGAATATCGTAAAAGGCACACGGTCACTTTTTACTCGCGACATAACGGTCGGCGGCAGCCAGTTTACAGACGTACTGCAGAGAAGCCTGGGATTGAACTTCCAGCAGGCTGAGGCCGTAAAACGCGGCGTTGCCGATGCAGTCGACGGGCTCGAAGAAAAATCGATCGAGCCGTTAATGAACAACGTGACCGAGATCGTTGCGATGGAGATCCAAAAGACATTCGATTTCTATCGTGCGACCACGGAAGACAATGAAACAGTTGTCCAAAAGATCCTTATATCAGGCGGCGGATCAAAGCTTGTCGGCCTTTCACAGGAGCTGTCTACCAGACTCGAGCTTCCGGTCGAAGTTTTAGATCCTTTCCGCAGCATCAAGATCGATACCAAGAAATTCGACCCCGAATATCTCAGCGAGATCGTGCCGGAAATGGCAGTGGCCGTAGGACTGGCCCTAAGGGGAGTGTAAACAGATGATCAAGATCAACCTATTAAATTCTGTCACCGAAAGACAAAGCGGAGCTGCAGTTGCAGTCGATCGTAAGATCTCAAGCCCGGGTTCGCGTTTGGCCCTGTTATCCGTGGTCATCACCTTCCTGCTTGCGGCGGTAATTGGCTGGGATGTGATAAGCACCCAGATGGCAAAGACCGAGGCTGAACGCCAGCTTGCCGAACAAAAACAGATCGCGGCCGAACTCGAAGTCGTGATGAACGAGCAGAGAGATCTCGAACAGAAGATCGCAAATATCGACAAGAGGATAGAAGCGATCAAGTCGCTCAGATCTTCACAGGCCGGACCTAGTGCCGTTCTGGATGCAATGCGTGAGCGTATCGCCATGGTGCCTGGCCTTTATATCGAAAGCATCGAGCAATCGGGCGAAGGGCTGGTGCTGAAGGGTAACTCGC
>JBGTBC010000377.1:0-6736 GCA_041749555.1 Pyrinomonadaceae bacterium
TATCTTTCGAGTGCATTGGTCGACATGAAACTCCATCTGGCCGCTGACAAACCGATCAATGCAGATGCGTTTGAAAAAGAAACGCTGGCGGCGCTGGGAATGCCGAACGAACTCGTAATGCGGCACCGTACGCCGCAGTTCGGACACGTATTCTCAAGCGACGGTTATTCGGCAGGATATTACAGTTATCTCTGGTCTGATGTATTGACGGCTGATGCCTTCGGAGCATTTACCGAGGGTAAAGGCCCCTACGACAAGGATGTGGCCCGACGCCTGATCAAGAATATATTTTCGATCGGAAACACCGTCGATCCGGCTGAGGCATACCGCAATTTCCGCGGACGCGACCCAAATGTCGACGCCCTGATGATCAAGCGGGGATTTCCGGTAAAAAAATGATCATCTCACGCCTGCGGGGCAATACGATCGATGTATTGCCCCGCAGCATTACTGTTGTTTGATACCAAGATTTCGCATACGCCTATAGAGGTGACTGCGGTCCACACCCATTTCCTCGGCGGCCCGGGCGACATTGCCATCGGCTTCAGCCAGTTTTCGTACAATGAATTCTCGCTGATAGGCATCAGTCGCTTCTTTAAAGTTCGGAAACCGAAAGCTCCCTGGGTCAGATTCGGTGACGGCCTCAAAAACCGGAAGGCTGGAAGCAGTGATCGATTTTCCCGTATTCATTATGACGATCCGCTCGACAATATTTTTCAGTTCGCGAACGTTACCCGGCCAGTCATGAAAACGAAGTGCTTCGATCGCGTCGTCAGAGAACTCTTTCGAATGCTTGCCATAATCGCGGGAAAACCTTTCGTTGAAGTGGTTTACGAGGATCGGGATGTCCTCCTTTCTCTCTCGTAATGGCGGTACCTGAAAAGGAATGACATTCAGCCGGTAAAACAGATCAGACCGGAAATTGCCATTGTCGATCAGAGTATCAAGCGGTTTATTCGTAGCCGAAATGACACGCACATCGACACTGACAGGGGTATTGCTACCCACAGGCTCAAATCGCTGCTCCTCCAGCACACGGAGCATCTTTGCCTGCACCCTTGGTGACATATCGCCGATCTCATCCAAAAATAGCGTTGCTCCATCTGCGATCTCAAATTTACCCTTTTTTGCCTTAACAGCACCTGAAAATGCACCTTTGGCATACCCAAACAGCTCAGACTCGACCAGCTCTTCGGGCAGCGCAGCGGAATTGATCTCAACAAAAGGAGCACTCTTACGCCGCGATTGTGCATGGATCGCACGGGCGACAAGCTCTTTGCCAGTGCCGCTTTCGCCAGAGATGAGCACGCGGCCATCGGTCGGGGCCACGATGGCGATCTGTTTGCGAAGGGCCCGCATCGCAACCGATTCGCCTACCATGACGTATTGTTCGGCAAGCTCCTCCTGGAGAAGTGCATTTGTCCGGTCCAATTCACGCTGTCTGACCGCGTTCTTGACCGTAACGATCGTTCGCTCGAGGCTTAGAGGCTTTTCGACGAAGTCGAAAGCACCTAATTTCGTCGATCTAACTGCAGTCTCGATATTGCCGTGCCCGGAGATCATCACTATCGATGATTCATTACCTTCTTCTTTTAACGTCTTCAGGACCTCCAAGCCGTCGATCCCTTTACCTAGCCAGATGTCGAGCAAAATGCAGCTAAAGTCCTTCTTCCGGGCAAGCTCGAGCCCACTTTGCCCGGAATCGGCCGTTTCGACTTTAAAACCTTCGTCCTTAAGAACCGCACTTAGCGTTTCCCTGATTCCGGGCTCGTCATCAATGATCAATATCAGGTCCTTCATTTATATATTCAGCGGTAGCTCGATGATGAATTTAGCACCTTTTGGCTGGTTTGGGACCACCTTGATCCTTGCCTTATGGTCCGCAATGATCCGATTAACAATTGCCAGTCCTAGGCCAGTGCCGCGTTTTTTGGTTGAAAAATATGGCTGAAATAATTTTTGGAGGTCACTGAGTGCAATGCCCTTCGCATTATCGGACACCTCGGCAATGATCATGTCACGAGCTCGGTCGAAGCGTGTAGTGATCAAGACTTGGGCATCCTTACTCTGTTCGTCAAAGGCCTCGATCGAATTCTGGATAAGGTTTATAAAGACCCGCTTGAGCTGCTCAGGATCGAGGTATGTCTCCGGAAGGCTTTCGGCCAGTTCCTTATCGATAGCTACTTCACCGAAGCTATTCGAAAAAACAGACACAGCTTCAGTAATGACGGCATTCACATCGCCCGGCTCAAGCGAAACGTCCGGCAGCCGTGCGAATTGCGAAAACTCGTCAACCATCGATTTCAATGACGCAACCTCCCTGAGAATCGTCGCCGTGCTTTCGTTGACAACTTCCCCGATCGGCCCATTATCCGCAATGTGTTTTGCACCGCCATTATCGATGTGGTTGGAGCTCTCAAATCGCTTGGCTATGCGCTCGGCGGACAATTGGATCGGTGTGAGAGGATTCTTGATCTCGTGTGCCATGCGGCGGGCGACTTCCTGCCATGCAGACGCCCGCTGGGCGGAAATAAGATCGGATAGGTCTTCTATGACAAGCACCACACCGTCATCGGAGGGAAGCTTTGTAGCAGTCAGCGCCGCCGTGAGATCCGCATCGTGCCGATCGCTCTCGTTTTCTGCTCTGCTCTTCAACTTGATCTGGTCAGAGGCATGGCCGGCCCTGCGGGCACGAGAAAGTATTCGAAGGAGGTTCGCCGAATCTCCATCATCGCTGACTAACTCCGCCAATTTCGTTCCCGGACCGACATCATCATTAAATCTCAAAATATTTATTGCGGAACGATTAATGGTACTTACGCGATTGTTGGCGTCAAAAGATATCACCCCAGTTGGAAGCGTTTCGAGAACTGTTTCGATATATCTGCGGCGTTGCTCTAGTTCAAGGGAATTTGATTCAAGCTTGGCCGACATATCGTTAAATGTAGAAACCAGAATTGCAAGTTCATCCTCGGCCAAAACATCGACGCGATGCCCCAAATTACCTCGAGCTATCTCGTCTGCCCCCTGTGCAAGTGCCTTAATTGGCAGGGTTATGCCTCGGGCAACGTGGAAGGCTATCCATGAGGATGCGAAGATCAGCATGAACGTTAAGACCCCGAGCGTCAGAAGTCCGACCCGTCGGATCACTACTTGCTTTTCTTTAAGCCGCTCAAATTCAGCAACCGAATTTTCAACGATCTGGCTTACACCTCGCTGGTCGAAAGGCTCCGGTATGATAGTAAGCCGTCTACCTCCGAAGATCTCGGCTATGGCAACGTCAAAACCTCTGCCGTCTCTCATTGAGTCATCGAACCGGTCACTAAGATGTGCAGCCGAAATGATTTTGCCAAGCTCCAAGGCATCGTTTTGCGAGACCGGAAGCTCGAATGACGTTACGACGCCCTCTTTGTCGGAGTCAATTGCGATATATACAAGGTTGCCGGCCTTAGCGATCCGCTCAAGCTCGCCACTGTCGGGTATCCGGTCGCCAATCGACGAGGCAAGCATTTTCGCTGATTCATCGAGCCTCGAAAACCGATCGGCGAGCGACTGCCCCTGTACTTCCCTGGCTTCGCGAATAACGTTTTCTGGTATCTGCGTAAACCATCGCTCGAGTGCACGGTTCATATACAGATACGAAAAAACAGCCATCGCGATGATCGGCAGCAGGCTGAGAGCGAAGAAATAGATCAAAAGTCGTGTTTTTATCTGAGCTCCGAGCTCTAAGGTTCGACGTTCCCGAACAAGCTTCGTAATACTCCGCAAAAATATGAATGCGAAGATTACAAAAGCTATGAAGTTAAATGAGAAAAGTGCGTAAAGAAGGACCAGATCGCTCGATGAATCGATCGCAAAATCTTTCCAAAGATTCGTGGACTGAAGTATGACCAACAGAGCCAAAGAAGCGATCATCAGAGTGCCGATGACCCATGGAGTCTTTCGCTTTTTTACCTTTTCTGCCCTGTTTTCCACGAGTCAGAGTTTAACACGCCAGCCTTGATCCGATAGAATCTTTCGGACGGAGAACGATGCAATTTGTATTCTTTAATGATTTTGGAAAGCTTCGAAGCGGTTGGCGTGCCACCGTATATTTATTCGCGTTTATCCTAAGCGCCTACATTCTGGGCATGGTCGGTCAGACCCTGCTCACAATCCTTCAGGTTGAATCGGGGGCCGGCACGAGTGCATTTTTTATCTCTAATGCTTTAATTGTACTAGGACCCGCAATTTTGATCGGATGGCTGTGTGCGAGATACCTGGAAAATTTGCCCTTTTGTTCGCTTGGAGCTTCATTCACGAACGGATGGCTGAGGCACCTCTTGATCGGGATCATCCTCGGCGCTGCCACACTCGGTTTCGCCGTTTTTATCGCATTCATCTTCGGCGGCCTTCGATTTTCCTTAAATTCGGATTCGACGCCAGCAGAGATCGCATATTCACTAGCAGTGTCGTTTTTGATATTCGGGGTGGCGGCGGCATTTGAGGAGGTTCTCTTTCGTGGTTATATTCTCCAAACGTTCGCCCGCGCCGGATTTGCATGGCTGGCGATAATCCTCACATCCTTATTCTTTTGCCTCGTACACATGGGTAATCCGAATTCGGACCTCATCTCGTCAACAAACACCTTGCTGGCCGGCGTTTGGTTTGGCATCGCCTATCTCAAGACTCGAGACCTTTGGTTCGTCTGGGGCCTACATCTAATGTGGAACTGGACACAAGGTTCTATTTTCGGGATCGAGGTAAGCGGGATCACAAGCGTTACTGCGTTCCCGTTGATGAAGGAGATCGATCACGGTCCTACTTGGCTGACCGGGCAGGAATACGGCATAGAAGGAGGGATCGCCTGCACTATGGCAATATTACTGTCAGGAGTTCTGATCTACGTGCTCCCGGGCTTGAAGGCTGATCCTGAACTGCTCAAACTCACAAGTAATGAGAACAGTTCAGGACGAGTCTGAACGGTATACATCCTTAGGCGATCTGGATCTTGAAAGAAATGTCTACGGCCCTGGCCGAGTGGGTCAGACGCCCTACAGATATCAGATCCACGCCGGCTTCGGCAAAAGACCTGACCTTGTCCAGATCCATTCCGCCCGACGCCTCGATCAGAACCGCCGGGTTTAGATCTCGCGCCATCTGGACCAGTTTCGCGGCTTCCTCTGGAGTCTGATTATCGAGCATCACGATCTCGGCCCCGGCCTCGATCGCTTCGCGAAGCTGGGCCCAATTCGATATCTCAACCTCGATCTTGTGCAAGTGGCCGACCCGCGATTTTGCGGCTGTAACCGCCTCGGTAATTCCACCCGCGAGAGCTATGTGATTATCTTTGATCAATACGCCATCGTCGAGGCCCATCCTATGGTTCTTTCCGCCGCCGATAGTTACCGCATATTTCTCGAGCATCCGCAGCCCCGGTGTTGTTTTTCGCGTATCTACGATCGATGCTTTAGTTCCTTCGATGGCATTTACATACTGGCGCGTGAGGGTAGCGATTCCCGACATCCGCTGGATAAGATTAAGAGCGGTGCGTTCACCCACCAACAGAACATCCGCATAACCTTTGAGGGTAGCGAACACCATCCCGGCCTTGACGCTATCGCCGTCATTATATGTGGTTTCGATCTCAGAACTGTCAGGGTCAAGGTGAAAAAAGACTGCTTCGGCAACATCAAGGCCGCAGAGAATAAGATCCTCTTTTGCAAGAAAACGTCCGAGCCCTCGCGTCTCTGCCGGAACCGTCGCCGCCGTCGTAATATCACCCCGGCCGATATCCTCAGCAAGGAAATCACCCACGGCCGACATTACTTCGCCACTTTCAAGCCAGTTCATAGAATTATTTTGTCGGAGCTTCTATCGGCTTTAAGGTAATTCCATACTCAAATGTCGAGGTTTCGCGTGAAACAATACTTTTTGTCTCATTAACCGTCTTTACAATCGAACGCTCGCGAACCGACATATCGCTGTTAAGCACGAATCTGTCTTCAGTCAAAAACTTTGTCGGTTCTGCCTTGTCGGTCTCTTTTTTCAGTAATGTAGCGGTCCTTATATAAGTACGACTATCCTTATTTACTTGAACGGAGTATTTGGTTTCGTCTGCATCACCAAGAGGCGGAGGTGGTTGTTGATAACAACCAGAACTCTTCCATGCGGCAGTATTTTCCCTGCAATATCTGACGGTTCCGATTTGGATCGCTTCGGTAACAATAGTCGACCCATCCCGAATAACTGTTTTGGTGGTGCGGTAGGTGTCTTTCGACCGAAACTCGGATATCTCAGTTCTCGAGTAATTCACCGTTCCGCCCAACAGACTCTCAAACGTTTTTGTTTCCCTTCGCGGAAATAAGTCGCGGGTTGCAGCGTATCCAGATCTAATACCCGCCCAATAACCCTCTTCCGTGATGGCCGTGGTTTGTGCCAATGAAATCTCAGACGCAGTTAGAATCACTATGGCGATTAAGATAATTGTGGGTCGACGGAATTTCATACTATTGCAAAGCCTCCAGATTATTATTCAGCGTCTCGATCTGCTTTTCCAACTCCGCAAATCGGTCGCGGAGCTCCTGAACCTTGTCAGCGGGGGCACGATCAATGAAATTCAAGTTCGAAAGTTGCGTGTTGAGGCGTTGTAACTCGATATCCAGTTTTTCGATCTGGCCGCTCAGACGCGTCCGCTCTTTTTCGAAATCGATCAGGCCCTCCAACGGAACGGCGACTGAGGCCTGAGAGGTGACTG
>JBGTBC010000378.1:0-8147 GCA_041749555.1 Pyrinomonadaceae bacterium
AGAACGGCAAATGCTGCTTCTGAGCCATCAGGATCTGAAGGAACTTGTCATGATCCTCACGCGAATGAAAAATGTCCCTGCGGTCGTTTCCGCGGGTGATCAAATGATAAAGTCCGCCCTCTACCTCGATTCGAGTTTTTCTTGCCATCGCCTTCTGCCTCGATGTATTATCAATAAGGAACGAAATATTGCAATATTGCATGACTGACCCCAGATTTCCTCGCAAACTGGTTCTAGCTACGCTACCCGAAAAAATAAGAAAGAAAGTGGAGGCCGCGATAGGCAAGAATGGAGTATTGACAAGAGGCTCTCTAGACAAAATCCTAAGCAAGGACAAAAATTTTCTTGATCTAAAAGCCATCGTAAATGACAAGCGGTCGATGGAAATAACAACCGGTAAAGGTTTTAAGAATCCCGGCGAGGACGGACAAGAGTTTTATTATAAGGACGCAATTCAAACGCGCAAGGATTTTGTTGATAACATGATTGCAAATGGAAGTACGAAGGAAGAGGCGGAAGCACTTGCCAAGGATCGCAATGCATTTTCAGCATTCGAACCGGAGGCTACATACGGTGTTTTTCAAACTCCAGACCAAACCGGGGGCAATCCACGCGTAACAATTTCTGATGCAACCGGACCAGCCTCAACTATGCCTGAGGATGAGCGTGTCGGAACAACAGGACATGAGTTGTACGGCCATGGACTCAAATATTTGCAAGGCAAAACTTGGGGACATGAAAAAAACGGCCCCCCTGACAGTTTCTTTAAAGGTATTGAGGACCGGTCGAAGGCAAATTTTCGGGGACCACAAAACTTGGTGACGCCAAAGGCTATCAAGCCGAAAAAATAATCAATAGGAACGGTACACTATGAATCAATACTTTCTTAAATTGACAGCGTCTATTTTTCTCACGGGCGTTTTATGCGTTGGTGCACGGGCGCAGACAAAATTAAGTTCTGAAATGTCGATTTGTTCCCTCACGCTTCCAGAAACTTTGAAGCAGGCGAGGGCAAATTTCAGCATCATCTACTCACTTCAGTTGGATAATACTGGTGCAGTTTCGAGACTGATAAAAATTCAGGATGATTTTGTAGGAAAGGAAAATGTTCTGTCATGCGTCAGTGACTGGCGGTTTCGGGGACTTCCAGACGGAGCCAAACTTATCGCTACATTTAAGTGGAAACACGCAAAGGGCTGGGTAGAGGTGTCCGTCGTCGGAAAGGAGTTTAGTCAAATAATGCGGATTAAACAGGGGCCTGGATATTAGTGAGGCCTTCGACGACTCACGAAGGATCGGGGTCATCTATGAAGCAACTGTGTTTAAAGTCAAGCCTGGTCCTCCGTGGAAAGCCATGTCGTATTGTTTCGAGTCATTGCGTTCAATATGGCGAGGAGTTTTCTCGCACATGCGATAAGAGCGACTTTTTTTAGTTTGCCTCGGTTACAAAGGGATTGATAATGTGCCTTGATAACGGGGTTGAATCTTGTAGCACTGATGGTCGCCATATAGAGAACTCGACGGATCGAGTTCCTGCCGCCTTTACAGAAACGTTTTCCAAATGATTTTCCGGTATCAAACAAAACCGGACATCTATAAAGTCACCCCTTGATGTCAAGCGCACCTCTAGCTCTCGCACCGTTTCTGGTGCAAATGATTGGGCTGAAGTTGCTCTGACAATAAACAAACCCGGCCTCCTTATTAAGGTGTTAGTCTATTTCAAATATCGCTCGCCGTAAGTTTTGGCGAATGCCATCAGCTATTCGGGCAAGGCCCGGTGCCTAATACATGAAACCGAATCGGCTCATTCCCGACGACACGAAAATGGCTGGCCGTGCCATAAGGCTTCCAGAGACTGTTGCCTTTCGGCCCAGCTCTCCTGACCCCTCGCACAGTGCCAACTAAGGTTGTGTCTTTTGTAGATAACGGTGAAACCGTGATTTAGTTGAGGCGGTGAGAGTCTTACTTCTTAACGTAATAGCCTTCGCGGGTGCGGACTCGGTGGGTGGGTTGGTTGGTTAGGGCGACGTTTACTTTTACAAATTTGTTTGCCGGATAGTCGGCTTCTGAATAGTATTGGATCAGGTATTGAGCCCGGAGTTCGCTGGGTAGTTGGGTGAAGATGCGGCTGAGGGTCTCTTCGTTACGTCGGGCGTTTCCGGCGTTTTGAAGCGGGTCCTTCATATTTGTGGAGAGGAATCGCGGCAGGAACGTAGCTCCGCCTGTTTCGCCGGCAAACTTCGCGAGTCCATCGTGCAACCTTAAGAGACAACGCTCCGTATAATGCTGAATCGGGTGATCCCGGCTATGCCATTTAGCTTGGTTAGTAACATTTGACACGTTTGGCGTGTTTATTGCCGGGGAAAGCCTTGCGTCCAGGATGCAGAAGTTGGGTAAGGAACGGGATGGTGAAAAAGGCGAGCTTTCTGATCTTGTCATCAATAGTCGGGCTCATTCTTCTCTCCGGGCCAAGAGCTTGCGTTGCCCAAGAGAGCGGCGAATTGCGGGTGTTGTTCATCGGCAACAGCCTGACGTATTACAACGATCTCCCTGAGATAGTCAGTCATTTTGCGAGGTCGGCGAAACAGAAAAAGTTAGTTTACAAAATGCTCGCCAAGCCAAATTTTGGACTGGAGGATCATTGGGTCAAGGGTGAGGCAGTCAAGGCCATTAGGGGCAAAAAGTGGGACTATGTGGTCCTTCAGCAAGGGCCATCGGCGTCGGTTGAGGGGCGTGAGATGCTGATGAGCTTTTGTCAGAAGTTCGCGACGGAGATCGCCCGGGCCGGAGCGAAACCCGCTCTCTATGCGGTGTGGCCCTCCCTGCCCCGACAACAGGATTTTGATCGATCGGCCGAGTCATACCGGATTGCCGCGGATTCCGTACAAGGCCTTTATATTCCCGTTGGCGAGGTCTGGCGGGATGTGCTTGGGCGCGAGCCGAAAACAAGGTTGTATGCTGAAGACGGTTTACACCCGACTCCGGAAGGGTCGTATCTGGCGGCTATGATGATATTTAAGGAGCTGTACAAAGCGAAACTCGTCGGTTTGCCTCGTAAATTAACTCTCAAGAACGGGATAAAGATCGACATATCTGAGGCGAATGCCGGGATCATGCAGACGGCGGTCGCAAAAAAAGGTATGTGAAAGTCATCTGCGAGGCATTATCTTTCCCGCCATTTACTGACTGAGCCTGTAAACCATCATTCACTTTCTTTTTCGCAGCCATTCCGCGGCGACCTCGCGGGGAGAGCGTTTGTTGCCGTCGACCTCGAAATTCATACGGCGCATCTCGCCGGTCGAGATAGCGTTCGCCAACAACACGTCTAGAACCGATGCGACTGTATCGGATACCGCCTGTCGATAAACGAAGATCGCCTGATAAGGCGGAAAATACCGCCTATCGTCCTCGAGCTGATACAAGTCGAGGGCGGCGATCAGCCCGTCAGTTGAGTTGCCGGCGATGATGTCGAGCTCGCCGGATCGGAGGGCCCGATAGGTCAACGACAGATCCATTTCTCGCGGCTGTCTGGCGAAATTGAAATTATAGGCATTCGAAAATCCCGGATAACCGTCGGCCCGCGACATAAAATCCTGACCAAAGCCGGCCTGCCAGTTCCGGGCGAGTGGAACCGCGTCGGAGATCGTTTTCAAGTTGTTTTCTCGCGCGGCCTCGCCGCGTACGAGTATCGCAAAATCATTTGAGAAGCCGAGCGGCGGGCTGATCGCAAGATCGAATTTCGCGGCATATTCGGCCCTGGTCTGGTCGTAAACGGCTTGTGGATCGGTGACCGGCGGATGTTTGAGGATCGCCGTATATGCGGTGCCGGTGTATTCGGGATAAACATCGACCTGCCCGGCGAGAAGGCCATCGTGAGCGAGATTGCCGCCGAGTTCGAACTGGCGCGTTACCGCAATTCCCTGTTTCTCGAGCATTTGAGAGAGTATTTCGGCCAGGATGATGGATTCGGTGAAGTCTTTTGAACCGACAACTATTTTTTGATTGCCTGTTTCGATCCCTGATTCGACCGTATTTGAGATATCAGATCTGAAATTTGAGAGAAAACCGATCCCAACTACTGCCGCGAGAACCACGGCAACGCCAAGGGCAAGAAACCTTCGCCGTGCGGCGGTCTTGCGCTCGGCGATCTCATAGCTCTTTTCGAATTGTCCCAGAGCAAAGTCACAAAGGAGCGCGAGAAACGCGGATGCCAACGCCCCTGCGATCAGCAGATCATTGTCATTCTGGCGAAGCCCGCGAAAGATATACATTCCCAGGCCCCCGGCCCCGACCGCGGCCGCAACGGTCGCCACGCCGACCGAGATCACAACGGCCACTCGAACTCCTGTCAATATTACCGGCATAGCCAGCGGCAGCTCGACGATCCTTAGCCGCTGCCAATCGGTCATACCCATGGCTATGGCCGCCTCGCGGAGTTTCGGGTCGATGCCCAATATGCCAGTCACTGTATTGCGGATGACGGGAAGCAGGGCATATAGTGCGAGAGCGATTATCGCCGTTCGGGCGCCGATCCCGCCAATGAAAGGGATCGGAATAAGCAGTCCGAAAAGTGCGAGGCTCGGCACGGTCTGCATGATATTGGCAAAGCCGAGGATTGGTGTTTGGAGTTTCTTTAAGCGGGTAAGCAAAATGCCCAGCGGAACTCCGAGAGCGACGGCCGCACCGGTCGAAATTGCCACCAAAAAGATATGCTCGCGGGTCAGCGCGAGCAGTTCGGGCCAATTCGATTGTAGAAAACGTAAGAAATTCACGTGATCAATTGGCTGGTGTCGCCGGAGGCGGAACCGGCTTCTTCGCAATAAACTGCGGCGTCACACGACCCTTTGTAATTTGCTCAAAAGCGTAAGCGTATTTTATTAACTGAGGCTCGCTCCACGGCTTGCCGAAGAAAAACATACCCGCTGCAGCATTGTCACGCAAACCGACCGGCACCGTGATGGATGGATAGCCGGCCACGGCCGCCATTGACCAGGTGGAACCTACCGTCGGGCCGACAAGAGCGTCGAGTTTATGCGCGGCGATCGCCGCGTCAATGCCGTCATCGCGAGAACCTTTTCGTATCTTAGCGAGGGCATCGAGGTACTCTTTGCTGGACAGGTCGCCCTTTGCCTGTGCCTGGATGAAAAGCTCCTGGCCAAAAAGCGGCAGCTCTTTTTCTTTGTTTTCTTCGTTGAACTTGATCAGGTCCTCGAGGGTCTTGTATTTGCCGCCGCGCGCCTGCAGGTATTTGTTGAGGTCGGTCTTGAACTCATACAGCAGTACATTGAGTCTGTCGGCGCCAACGTTAGCGGTGGGGAACGTTATGTCAACGAGCGTTGCCCCGGCTTCACGGATCTTGTCGATGAATGGCTGGTAAAAGGCCTTGAAGGCATCCGGATTCTGCCGGGGCGGAACCATGACCACGCCGAGCCGCGCCCCTTTCAGGCCACCCGCATCGAGAAATTTCATGTAGTCTTTAGCGGCTCTTTTATTAGCTTCCGATGTCATTGCGTCACGCCGATCGCTTCCTGCCATCGCTGAAAGCATTGCAGCCGCATCCCCTACGGTCCGCGTCATCGGCCCGGCGGTATCCTGTGTGTGCGCTATAGGAATGATCCCGCTTCTGGAAACTAGTCCGACAGTTGGTTTCAACCCGACCACGCCATTTGTTAACGCCGGGCAAATTATCGATCCGTTTGTTTCCGTACCTAAGGCTCCGGCAGCCAGACTTGCTGATACCGCAACCCCGGAACCCGAACTCGAACCGCAGGGATTCTGATCAAGAAAGTACGGGTTATTCGTCTGCCCACCGCGACCTGACCAACCGCTGATAGAGCGATTACCCCGAAAGTTTGCCCACTCGCTGAGGTTGGTTTTGCCGAGGATGATGGCGCCTGCCTTTCGGAGCTGCTCGACCACATAGGCGTCACGCTTTGGCCGCGGAGCGTCCATCAATGCAAGGGAACCGGCGGTGGTAAGCATTTTGTCGGCCGTATCAATGTTGTCCTTTAACAGGATCGGAATGCCGTGCATGGGCGACCGTACCTTTCCGCGTTTTCTTTCTTTATCGAGCTGGTCCGCGATCGTCAGCGCGTCTGGATTTATCTCGACTACCGACCGGGTTTTAGTATCGATCTGCCGGATCCGCTCGATATACATTTCAGTCAGCCGACGAGCGGTCAATTGGCCAGATCGCATTCTGGCCTGGAGGTCGACGATGGTTACTTCAACAAGTTCCGGAAAGGGCCCGGTCGGGTCAAACGTCATCTCACCTCTTGCGTTTTGAAACAATGCTATCGATGCTAGTCCGGCGGCGCCTGTTTTCAAAAACTCGCGCCTGTTTTGCTTGGTTTGGCTCATAGTCTCGTATATTACCCCCGATTCAGGCGGGCATCAAAATCGTGTCAAGATAAGCACGCGCGAGCGGAATATCTGAACGTCGGAATTCGTCAGGAGGGGCAGCCATCAATATGGAGCCCTTGTCCATAAGCGCGATCCGGGTGCCTAACAGCATTGCTTCCTGCAGATCGTGAGTGACAAAAATGGCCGTCTTCCTCAGGTCTCGGACCAGTGCCGCGAACTCGCGCTGAAGTCTGGCACGGGTGATCGCATCAAGCGCGCCAAATGGCTCATCCAGCAGAAGCAGGTCAGGGTCCGGGACCAATGCCCGGGCCACGCCCACGCGCTGACGCTGGCCGCCGGAGAGTTCATGAGGATAACGGTCGCCGAACTTTGCCGGGTCGAGCCTAACGAGGGCGAGCATTTCGTCTGCCCGCGTCGCTGCCCGGGCAGCGTCAACGCCCTGGATCGTAAGTACGATCGCCGCATTTTGCCGGGCCGTCATATGGGGAAATAGCCCGCCGTCCTGTAAAACATATCCCACCGATCGCCGCAGCCCAACCGGGTCCCATTCGGTTGTGGGCCTACCCTTAACAATTATCTCGCCGGAAGTGGGATCGATTATGCGGTTGATCAACTTGAGTGCCGTCGTTTTACCGCAGCCGGATTCGCCTAACAGAACCAGGATCTCACCCTGATCAACTCGCAGATCGAGGCCCTTGATGATCGATATGTCCCCAATACTGTAATTAACAGATCTAAATTCGACCGTCGTTATGTCGTCATATTTAGTCATTGGCCAGAGTTTATCCGAGCATCTTACTACATATGCCAGCCTGGCACGACCGTTACCCGGCGGCCTTCAACGGCTGGGCATCTGACGGTGAATGTTATTATTAGAACAACGTGATTATAAGGTTTAGGGACAAGATACGAGAACTCGGGCGGATAACGCCGTTAGCAATGGTGTCTACATTTCTTCCGATCGTCGGAAGTATGACGCTGATAGCCTTCATTATGCCGATTGGCGAGTGGCTGAGGGCTAATTGGGAGATCGGCATTCTTGTATTTATAGCAGGGATAATGTTTTTTTGTGGATTCGCTTTGCTTCCAACAAACGTGATCGGCGTCGTCAGCGGTTGGGCTTTCAGTTTTGAGCTGGGATTGGCGGTATTGATGGCCGGCGTGGTTGGGGCGTCGCTGATCTCTTTCGCGGTCAATTCCCGCATTAGCGGTGAACATCTCTCGAGAGCTATTGAAAAACATCCTCGATCCTCCGCGATCTTCCGGGCACTTCTTCAGGAAGATATCAGAAGAACGATCTTCATTATCGTCCTTTTGCGCATGTCAGTGATCGTACCGTTCGCATTGACCAATTTCCTGATGGCGGCAGCTCAGGTCTCCCTCAAGCCATTTCTGGTCGGGACCGCTCTTGGAATGCTTCCCCGTTCTGCGGCTATGGTTTATGTCGGTTCCGGCCTCTCACAGCTCAACCTGAGCGACACGCGCGAAACGGCATTTTTCGCAATTGGTGTAGCAGCAACTATCGCGACCGTCATAGCAATCGGAGTATTCAGCCGGAGAGCACTGCTGCGGATGACGTAGTGGGTCCGAGTCTTCTTTACGTTTCGAAGGGGTTTACTTTTTCAGATCTTGGATTTAACGTACCATTACATGGTTCCGCGGCCTCGAATTTCAGGCTCTGACAAATGCAAGCTATGAAAACATTATCCATTCTATTGGCCCTAATATTTGGATCTTCAGCGTGTTTGCAGAATACCCAAAACCAAGTCAATGACGTTGGTAAC
>JBGTBC010000379.1:0-5188 GCA_041749555.1 Pyrinomonadaceae bacterium
CGCGGAAGATTGGGTGAACACAGGTGCCTTGCTCGAAAGATTGAATTACGCCGTGGCCATCGCCAGCAACCGAATTCCCGGCTCGCGCGTTGATCTCAAAGGTTTTGCCGTCGCCGACAAGGGGAAATCACTCGATAAAGCGATCGCCATTATCCTCAATGGCGAGGTGTCGCCCGCAACGAGGTCAAACCTGATAAAGCAGCTCGAACAACCGCTGCCCGAAGTAAAAGCAGGAGCCCAGGCCGAAAATGACGCGATGGAAGTACCCAACATGCGCGGCGGCCAACCCGGCGGTGCAATACAGCGTCAAGCCCGCTTGTTGACTCCCTCAGGCAATCCCGAGGTCTTCAAGGTCATCAGCCTCGTCCTGGGCACGCCTGAATTTCAAAGGCAATAGCA
Organism: Pyrinomonadaceae bacterium; assembly: GCA_041749555.1. Taxonomy (GTDB): domain Bacteria; phylum Acidobacteriota; class Blastocatellia; order Pyrinomonadales; family Pyrinomonadaceae; genus OLB17. The sequence goes on from JBGTBC010000379.1 coordinate 400, forward strand.
ACGCCTGCGGCAAGACAGAAGAATTGTTTTACCTATCGTGGTCGTTCCGCCACGGTGTATGCCCACCATTCGCTTTGACCTTTTCCCCACGCGGACCAGTACCATGATGATACGTCTGTCCATCGCCCGCCCTGGTTATCCTCGATCCTTTCACAAACATTTAGACTCTCTTCTTGTTTGACGGCGGAAAAGCACGCCCACCTCTCATTTCTGTCGTCGATCTTTATCGGCAATGGCGTGGTCGTGTAGCCAACTGCCCGAAAGCAATCATCGGCCGGATGGAGTCTTCGAGTTGCCTGGGTTACCCGACGGATGATGATCTCGCGGTTTCCGTCTGTGAATCGTCCGATCTGACCCGGAAAATCTTCGAGGAATAGGCGTTCTCGATCGGATAATCCCAGATCGATCAACGGTTTCCCTTCGAAAACGGCCGGAAAGGTGTTGTTCGTTAAACCAGGTGTTGATGGCGGAATGTTGCCAGTCAGGAAGGCAGGCGCGATCGCCGCAAAAGCGCAGGACAATATGAATGCAATTCTTATCATTTATCCTCTGCTACGTTTTTAACTATGAAAACTATCAATAACGAGGTGAACGCAAAGGCCATGACCCCAATGCCTGAATGCATCCATTCCCATGTTTCGATCAAACCGGCTTCGATATAAAAAAGCGCGGAGGCCCGCATAATGTTTCCAAGCAATACGGCCACAAAGGTCATGCCGAGTACGGCCAAAATTCTTATTGGCCCCAAGTTGAACAAACAAGATAAAAACGTCGCCAGAAACGTGCCGAACCAGAGCATCTTGATGCCGCTGCAAGGCGCGTCTATCCAAATTAATTTGTCACCGAAGTTCAGGCTTACACCCTCGCGATAAACATCCAACCCTTGGCCATTCAGAAGAAATTGAACCGCTTCCCCCACGATGACACGCATCGGATAGCCCAGAAAGAAGTTCAGTGAATCGGCAATGGGCAAGCTCAATAACAGCAATACGAAAATTCCAAAATGAAACAGCTTATCGAAACGCCAGGAGCTCAAAATGAACGTGAGCGAAATGAGCGCGAAGACACTGCGTATTAACGGCGGAGCAACCAGAAAACTAGCGCCATACGCGACCAAAAACACCGCCGCAAATATGAGTGCGGTTGGAGCTATATGTGAATTGACAGAGCGAGAACGCCAAGCCAATAAAACTGCGGCGATCAACGGAAGAATCTCCCACATCGCTTCACCCGACGAGGCGAATCTCGCGATCATCCATTGCCAGACGTTCCAGAACGCGGCTATCTGAAACAGCAGAAACCACGGCGCAGCACCATCAAACAGAGCTGAAGGACCTTTTAGGTTGAATGGGCGAGCTTGGTTTAGAATAGATTCCATCCTTACGCCGTCCGAAGAGGAATTCGCCGGTACCGACGAACAAAGTAAATCAGTATCAGCAAAACAATGGCAAAAAGCAGATACTCTTCAGGTTCTGGGATCGTGGGCACAGTGCTCGGATCGACAGGTTTCAGGCCGAATTGATCGTACTGTTCCTTAGTTTCCAACACAACAGCTCCGCTTACTCTGGTCACCAATTGATTTCTTACCGCGATATCGATCGCCTTTGGCTCATCTCCGGCTTTGAGAAGCCGTAAAGACTCGTCTTTTGCCCATAGCCTCACTAAGTGTTGAGAAGTCTCTTTTGCACTACCTAGATCTGTCTTCGACAAGCCATCGGTCGTAGTCCGAATAGCTTCGAACGACGCGTTGTGGTCGAACAGTTTACCGAATAACCTCCCAAGATCTTCGCCCGGGCTTCCAAACCTCAGAATGGTCGAAACTGCATCACTTTCGTTTAGCACTCGTTCAACTGTATTTCGGCCGGTTCCGATCTGAAGCGAATATATCGGCACCTCAGTCGGCCGCCGTGTCCAGAGCTGCGTAAGTCTTGCCGGTGAGTCAAATTCGATCGGTTGGGGGCCGTGTATCCAAATGATCGGGCTACCGGGCGCCGAATGTGCCAATTCCCACGCTGCTTCTATAGCGGGAACCGAGTCGGGACCGCCATCAAACTTTGCTGCGCCGATTCGGTTCGCAACGTCTTCAGAAGTTCCCTCGAAAAATGCCGGAGCCACCATTTCCGAATTCAGCCCATTCCCACCGGAAAGAACCAAAGCGGACGGGAACTCGGACGGGAGTTTTCTGATTGCCTCAGCGATCTGAGTTTGAAATTCCGCTAGTTGAATTGACGGATCGATCACAAAGATCAATCGGCTGGGGGAGGGCCGAAAAGACTGGGAAATTTCCTGGACCACCGAAATATCTTTATTATGAGGATCTTTTGCCCATACTCTCGTGACGTTCGGAGAACGTTCAACCTTGATCGGAGATCCAATTTCTACAAGCTGGTCATTGCTAAGGCGGCCGCGCACTCCAAATATTCCGTCCCTTGCCTCTTGCCGGAACGCCGGATTCCCGATCTCTAACTTACCTTTCGACTCGACCCACACCGAATGCTCAGCCAAAACCTCATAGTTCCGGTCTTGAAAATAGGGCATCGCGATAAACCCGGTTGTCGCATTTTCCAGTATCAATGGAACTGTGATCCCGATGCGTACTTTCATCTCGCCGTTAGCCGGAACAGGGAAACATTTCAGCTGAATACGATCTTTACCGGTTAATGTCACAAGAGCCGGATCGAGCCGTCTTGCGGTAACAGTGTTGTATGCCTCGATCACTTTGGCACTTTTTGCGAATGCAGCTTCGCGTTCCTCGCCATTGATCCATAAAGTAAGCCTTGAAACCACTGCTCCCGGCGGAAGTTGGATCTGCGAGATAGCCTCCTGCATACCAGACGAATCGTTCTTAAAAACTAAAGTCCATTCCAAATAGCCGAGTGTTGCGTCGGCATCGACCGATCCGTCGATCTGCGAGTACGATAGGGATAAATTCTTGTTGATTCGAAAATTTCCGGTCGGGTCAAGATTGTCCCAGTTCTCGACGCGTTCCCAATTTCTAATAGTTCGAGGGGTAGGTGCCAGCCTGTAACTCTTGCCGGTCAACCGGTAGTAGGCTTTTTGCGCCTGTTTTGAAAGGGAACTGTTCTTGTCCTCACCGATCTCATTCCCGGCGAGCAACTTCAGAAACAGATTAGTTGAGACCACCGCTGAGCCATCGTAACTCAAGCGAAGCAGATAGTCAGTGTCACCATATTTTCGAAGCAGGGCGACCCCTTGGTCTTGTGTTCTGAGATCGCTTGAATTTGCTTTGACGATCCCGAGACGTGTGATCGTAAAGTTCATTTCTGAAAAGCCCAGTGTTGCAACTACAAACATAAAAGCCGCCGCCAACGCCTTCCATTGAAGCGAATTTGCGGTACCGACGGGATATAGACGCCCCATCTTGACCCGAATAATAATCGTGGAGATCGAGGACAACAGTGGGGCCAGCGGCAATAGACCGATAAAAAAGAAAAGAATCGCGATAACGGCGATCGGAATGAAGGGTGCAAATATCAATGCATAGAACAAGGAAATGAAGATCGTCACACCGTTTGCAAAACTCATCCACCACGGGCGAACGACGGAGCCTTTGCGAAAAGCAAACCAAGTCTGGAAATTCGTTACTGGCACGAAAGCGACAAGTAATATGTGCCACCAGGTCGGAATAGGATCGAAAAGGTGCTCGGCGCAAATACGCCAAGTCAATTCAACGAGCAGCGCGGCCGTGGGCAAGATAACACCCGCAAACAAGAAAAACCCGAGCGTGAAGGAGTTCGGGGCAAGGGTCTCTGGTTCTTCTCGATTCAAACTCAACTCGAGATTCTTACTCATAATATTTTTGGGTAGCCGGACGTGGTCTTCGAAAAATTGCTTAATCTAATGTACACCTGAATGGGTCAAATGTTCCGAAAATGTGTTCGCCGAATCGTGGCCGGACGCGGCGGGAGCGTCAATTTGAGTGAAATGCTACCGAAAAATGGAGCTTTGCAACAGTTTTCGCTGATCTGCCTTAGATGTAGCAACCCTTCCCTTTTTTTGAGCTGCAGACGGAGTGGCAAGGAATTTGCGTTTAGTCGAGGTGATCTGTAGCGAAATCTTTCACGGAGGCAGATATGACCCGTCATGAATTTCTGGTTTCAATGTTGATTCTTATAGCGGCAGCGGCCGGTGTTGGGGCACAGGAGGCGCGTGGGCCGGAAGTTGAGACGGCGGGGGAAAATCCAATTTTTGCAATAAAAGTTGATGAATTTGGAGCTGTTGGCAACTGCGATTTTAGCGCCAGGATCGACAATCTTTACATACAGCTCCAGAATTACGCGGACGCGACGGCATATATTATTACCTACAGATCGGCGGACGCCTTACCCGGCGACAGGGACCGTGACCGAATGGCGGCCAACGCAACGGCACATTTGAGAATGCGTGGGTTGGACACATCGCGAATCGTGTTTATAGAGGGCGGCTTCAGGCCGGATATCGGTGCAGAACTTTTCATAGTTCCTTTCGGAGGCGTTCCGCCCGAACCCTCCGAGACAGTCGAAAGGCCGGAGATCCCGGAAGGGACCTATCTATGGTCGGAAGGCGTGATCGGTCTCTACAGCGATTTTGAGGAATCGCTGCTCGAAGAATTCACTTTGCCCGCGGTCTTACAGCGTCGCGAAGAAGAGATGCGTCAGCAGGAGATCGAGTGGGAGATGGAGCGGGCCCGGGATAACCTCGAGAATGGGGACGAGGCCCCTGTTTACGTAGACGAGGAAGCTGAAGAAGAGCCTGAAGATGAAGCCGAAGAAGAGCTATCTCCCGAAGA
>JBGTBC010000380.1:0-1644 GCA_041749555.1 Pyrinomonadaceae bacterium
GAAAACTGTTGGAAAAGCATGCAAATACGGCCATCGTCGACGTTGCGGGGGTCGGGTATGAGGTCGCGATACCGCTGTCGACGTTCTATGAACTCGGCGAAGTAGGATCGGACGTCAACCTGAGGATCTACACACACGTCCGCGAAGATGCCATCCAGTTATACGGATTCAAGACCCGGAGGGAGCGCGATCTCTATTTGAAGCTGATCTCGGTCCAGGGCGTAGGAGCCAAGTCGGGTATCAGCATGCTTAGCGGAATGAGCGCCGATGAAATAATCACGGCTATCCGCTCGAACGATCTAGCTCGACTCAAGTCGATCCCGGGCGTTGGCCTCAAGACGGCTGAGCGTTTGGTCATCGAACTTCGCGACAAGGTCGGCGAATTGTCAGATGCGGGTTCGGGCCTTTATGCGACATCGCGAATCATCTTACCGAAAGACGCTGTTTTCGAAGATGCTCTGTCCGCCCTCGTTAATTTAGGCTATCAAAAGAATGCTGCCGAGAAGGCCCTAAACCAGGCCGCCGCGGATGGCACCGAGATCACAGTTCAAAAGCTGCTCCGCCGCGGCCTGCAGATACTCGCAAAATAACCTTCGCATGCTCGACATCATACGAAACATGCGCGTCGACCTTTTGCGGCCCGACCGCCGGGCGGTTTTCGCGCTGGTTTACACGGCCGTCAGACTGACTTGCATCTCCTATCTCAAGAATCCCGATTACCTGAACAAACTTCTTGCTGAAACGCCGTTCTCGGAGGTTGGCGAGGCCGCGGTGTTCCCATCCGACAATAATTTGCCCACCTTGATGTGGTGGGTGTTTGTTTCCGTATTTTTTTATTTCGTGCTGCCGGCGATCTGGGTCAAGTTCTTGCAAAAGCGGAAATTAAGCGAGATCGGGATGTCTTTCGCGATCGAGAAAAGTTTTGCGAAACTGCTAATAGTCTGTCTGGCCGTGATGCTGCCGTTGGTTTACCTGATGTCTTTGACCGGCAGTTTTTCAACGAAATACCCGTTCCTGCAGATCTATAACGACGCTCCATATATCGGCTGGACGCTGCTCGTCTGGGAATTGGCTTATTTCGCGCAGTTCTTCGGCCTGGAATTTTTCTTTCGCGGATTCCTGCTCCACAGCCTCAAACCGGCACTGGGATTGTACTCAATATTCGTCATGACCGTGCCGTACACAATGATCCACTTCGGAAAGCCAATGGCCGAAACGTTCGCCGCCATCTTCGCGGGGATATTTTTGGGCTGGTTGAGCTATAAAAACGGGAATATCTGGCTCGGCCTCGTCCTTCACTGCACCGTCGCATTCTCAATGGATATTTTGGCTTTGTGGAATAAGGGAATACTATTTTAGAAATTCGACAAGGTACGGAATGTACCTAATCCGATTGCTCCTTAGCGTTTTCTTTGCGGTTTTTGCGTCTCTGCGTGAGACGTTCTGACTGAAGCGAAGAAACTGTCGAGAAAAGAAAGAGGTACCTCATTTATGCACGAAAACGAGATTTCAAAGGCCATTGTGGATTCAGCGTTTAAGGTTCACACAACTCTCGGCCCGGGTCTGCTTGAGACCGTTTATCGGGTTGCCCTTGCTTATGAGTTGGAGAAGCGTGGACTACGTGTTGCTATCGAGCGGGGTATT
>JBGTBC010000381.1:0-13400 GCA_041749555.1 Pyrinomonadaceae bacterium
ATTTTCCACCCTCCATTTTCCACTATCTAGACCCCCTGTTTTTGTACCACGGCTGGTACAGCCATTATGACGTAACCCTAGCTATCACAGTAAGTTACCCACTTGTACCATGTACCACGCATTTTCCCAGAATGTGTATTACAAACGCGCGTAGCAAGTAGCCAATGCCCCCAACGATCAACGATCAACCATCAACGAACAAACCACCAACGATCCACGATCAACGATCTACCAGCAGAACCTATTTATCAAAGACCTATCCGGATACAGTCCGGAGCGTTGCAATCATAGCACATAATTGCAGGGATAGTCTACATCAAATCTTGAATTCATATAATAAGTGCAACTTTTGAAAATTTCGCGGGGAAGGGTAAGTCGAAGTAGATTTGATGCAAACTCTTAACTGCGAAATCAAAAGGAGCATCAATGAACTATCGACAACTTACCCCGGAGCAAAGATACCAGATATGGGCGTGTCTGAAAATGGGTATGAGAAGGAGCGAGATCGCGAGGGAGATAGGGGTGCACCGATCGACGATCACGCGAGAACTCAGGCGAAACGAGAGTGGAAGATGGAAATACAATCCGAGCCGAGCGGAGCGATTTGCACGCGAAAGGCATCGGGATAAGAACAAGCACCGGATAGATCATCAGACGTGGGCGAGGGTCCGGAGATTGCTCGAGCTCGAATGGAGTCCCGAGCAGATAACGACGAGGCTCAAGGTGGAAGGCCACCCGAGCGTGAGCCACGAGACGATATATCTTCATATCTACCGTGACAAACAGGAAGGCGGAATGCTCTACACCAACTTGAGACGGCGGCACAGATACCGTAAGCGCATACATAAATACCACTGCCGCAAGGGCTGGGACACCAGGCGGCCCATCGCCGAGCGTCCCGCCATTGTCGATGAACGCTCGCGGATCGGCGACTGGGAGTTCGATACGATCGTCGGGCGGGAGCAGAAGGGCGGGATCCTGTCACTGGTAGAGCGGCGGTCGCGTTACTGCGTGCTGTGCAAAGTCTCGACCAAATCGGCTGCGACGGTCGCCGACGCCATCTGCACGTCGCTGCTGCCGGTTCGCGATAAGGTGCTCACGATCACGAGCGACAATGGGATCGAGTTTATGCACCACCAGACCATCGCCAAGACACTTGACGCGGACTTCTTCTTTGCCGACCCGTACTCGTCGTGGCAGCGAGGCACGAACGAGAATACCAACGGGCTCGTGCGGCAGTACTTCCCGAAGCGAACCGACTTCGCCGTCGTGCCCGACCGGGCGATCCGCGACGTCGCGGATCGCCTCAACCACAGACCCCGAAAGGTACTAGCCTTCAGAACACCCGACGAGGTCTTCAACAACCGTTTTGTTGCACTTATTACTTGAATCTTAGAATCTGCCACGACAGAGTAAGATTGGCCCGATCTGATCCCTTTTCAATGGAAAGGTCGCGCCCCGCAGGCTGCCCAGATTCTCTCGCCTCGTCACCATCATGTTATAGTGGCATATGCTCGGCAAAGCCACCGCCCAGACCGCCCTCCACTTCGGCGCCAACGACATTGACTTACGCCTCAACGACGGCGGCGAACTCCGTCGAAACCGGCGGCAAGTAAGAATGACCATGCACGAGATCATCGAAATGATCGAACGCGCCGCTTCGAGGCTGTGGGAAGGGATACGGTCTACAACCGTGTCGCGGCAGTGTAAATTTGTCGTCCAGTTTTGCGTTGAGTGAAGTGTGGTAATTACGTTCTGGAGGTGGTTGTAATGGAAGTAACTAGAGACGTTTTGAAAGAAGTTCTTGCGAAACTCGTGAAGGAGCCGGAGTTTAAAGGTTATTCGTTCACAATCAACAAAGATCTCCTTTCGTTAAGTGAATCGGAAATCGTCAATGAGCACTACACAAAAGAGATTCCTGAAGAAGATGTTCCTTGGAACGTTCACGTGCACATTAATGATGGAAAGCTTACGATGATCGCAACTTTTGAAGCGGATGTGCGCAACACGATGAACGAAGGGGAATTTGAGTCTTTCGTGAGAGGCAAAGCGTCACGAGTGATTCAGGAGAAAGATAAGTGATGAGCGAAGAAGCTAAAGCAATAACTTGTCCGGTTTGCCAAAATACCTGTTCGTCTCAAGCTGCGGCTTGTCCAAAGTGTGGCCATCCAATAAACCAGACGCCCGCGGTAGTTCGCGTTGAGACGGAAGAACCGAAACCTGAACAGACTGATGCAGGAATGGTGCTAAGGGGCATTATGTGGGTTCTGTTCGCAATTAGTGGCATTTATGCCTTGGGAGCAATTGCAATCCACAATAACAAACCCCTTCCAGTTCATTGCATACTAAGGCCAAACTGTGGCTATGATAACGCGGATGAGATTTCGGCAGCGAACTTCGCAATGGCGTATCACGTGGCACCGTTTATCATCATGCTTATAGTCCTTGCCATCGCGTATTCAGCGAAAGGGAAACGCTAGTCGTAACTGAAAGACACGAATCGCAGCCAAAGGGTTACGCCGCCGGACAAACCGGCAGCATGGAACTCGGTAAGCCACGTGGAGAAAGCACCGAAGAAAAAAGCGCAGACTCAAAAGAGCTACAGCGTGTGGGAGACTCTGAAATGAAAAGACTGGTAATCACATTCCTTTCGATCATGTTAGTTGTCGTAGCCGTTTCTGAAATGAACGCGCAGAGTCGTTCCGGGACCTATTATCGTTCGGATGAATATGGGCGCGGCACCGTTACGTTCAAGGACTTGGGATCTGCTAAGTCCCGACGACTCAGCTTTTATGTTCTTATCTCTGGAGCTCAACGGGGCACATGCATGGGCGAACATAGAGGTACAGCAAAGTGGCTGAGCTCATCCGTTGCTGAATACGACAGCAGTGCTGCTGGATGTCGCCTCACGTTTATGTTTTCCGGGCGGCGCGTGATGGTGAGGGAAACAAACTGCGACGACTCTCACGGAGTTGTTTGTCAGTTTGAGGGTACTTACGTTCTAAAACGGAAGTGACTGCACAAGACGGTAAAACCTATGAAGAAGATATTAGTACTTGTATTATCGATGATCTCCTTTGCTTCATGTGGAGTTAAGGAAAAGTTGCAACCCGTGAGTGCTGTTACTGGCGAAGTCTTTGTCGTAACAAAGGGAGCCGGAAATATGAAACTTGCGCTCGTCGACGTAAAAGCAATCTCGTCTCAAATCTTTTATGGGGCTCTTGAGTCACGTAAACAAGAAGTTCAAGCCGCCATACATCAACGTGTAAAAAGCGCAAATGATTGCAACGATCTTATTGAAAAGTTTCGGGCGGGGCAAAAGCTTGCTGAGGACACGACATCAGTTATGGTTAGGTGCAAACGTGTCTTTGATGAGTACGAAGCCTTGCCGGAAATTTTAATGCTGAAGCTACCCGCCGAAACTCAGTCCTCAACCACGAATTCTGAAGGCAAGTTCTCATTCAAGCTTCCGCAAAACCGTAAGTATGTAATTCTCGCAAAGGGACGGCGAAGTATGGGCGATGAAGAAGAAAAGTACTACTGGTTGCAAGATATTGACATTAGTTCGGAAGCTACGAGCGTCATGTTAAGCAACAACAACTTAATGCAACCCGAAATGATTCGACTTGCGTACGGCGGGCAATAAACAGCAATCAAATCAGCGATTTTGAGATTCGCTTTGTCATGCGAGCCTACAATCAATGGAAAGGTCGCGCCCCGCAGGCTGCCCAGATTCTCTCGCCTCTTCACCATCATGTTATAGTGGCATATGCTCGGCAAAGCCACCGCCCAGACCGCCCTCCACTTCGGCGCCAACGACATTGACTTATGCCTCAACGACGGCGGCGAAGTAAAGATGACCAAGCCGGAGATCATCGAAATGATCGAGCGTGCCGGTTTCCAAGCCGTGGAAAGAGATACGGTTTATAATCGAATGGAGAAAATAGCAGTTTAGGACGAGACTAATTATGAAATCATTTAGCGTTTGCGCCGGCATATCGATTGCTCTTATCTTTTCATTAATCGGCTGCAATTTATTTTCACGAGAATCGGGGCAAGTAAAAGAAGCTTTAGCAGCGCTCGGAAAGTTGGACGCCGGTACCCAGGTCGGTGTCAATCGGCCGGAGTATTCACGTTTACTCCTTGAAGCCCAAGCGAAGGTTAATGAAGCCACCGAAACCCTGCCGGAAGGTGACTTACGCAAGGAACTGCTCCTTGCAATGCAAAGCTATAAAGATGCACAGACGATCTGGGATAGGAAAGACACGCGAATTGCCGACATGCAGAAGGAAGTCTCGCTGTTGTCTGACCGCAATCTTAAAGAGTTCGACACCGACAAATGGATCGCCGCTTGTGTGGGACCGCCGCCAATTTCGAAAAATGAGGTTGAGAACTTCTATCTAAAACAGTGGTGCGACGATGCTATCGATCGACTCGTGAATACGTACAAGATACCCCTGCGAGATGGCAATGGACAGCAGGAATCTTCTACTGTTGGAAGGATTAGCCGTCAGGAGGCGCTCAACGTCATTTGGGCTTCGGGACGGGAACGCCTCGCTAAAGCAAAGGCGGCTCAATAACTCAAGCCAGTCAAAGGAGAAATAAATTATGACCGACAAATTTTTGGATTCGCTCGTAAGGCTTCAAAAGATTGAGGAAAAACTAGCAAACTTTTTGCAAAGTTTTGAGTTGGTTTTTGAAAATGATTGGGAGGTTAGTCTCAACAATCTACAAGACACAAATCATTTCTATATTGCCGAATCTGGCACCTTTCTTAATCCAGAAGTTTACGACGAATCCAATAATTGGGGAAATCGCGGCGGTCTTTTGGCAAATTATCGTGAATTGATTAAGGCGTTAAATAAAGACTGAGTTTGTACGCGTTCATAGTTGTCACCGAAACTAGGAAATTCCACGCGAATCGTTGTAAATCTATGACGAAGTGATGTTAGTCGCTCACGAAGCGGTGCAATGGGCGCCGAGGCCAAATTCGACGCTCCACCGCCGACCAATGAAAATGAGTGCACTTTCCTGACGCTGGGAGCCTTCACTCCTTACGCAAAAGACTATACCGGCGCCGACGCGGGGAAAAAGGCTCACTATCTCATCCGTTGGCATATGCCGGTTGCATCTCTTGATGTTCTTTTTGCCGCATGATGACGCCTCTCGGGACGGCTGTAGAATTTTTTCTTGCCTTAATTTACTGTTTTGGGCATAATTCTCAGTGTTTTTGCTCTCGCTGGTATCAGAGTTGATGCGTCCGGCCGGCTAACAGCGGCGCTTTTCGGTTCGGGTTTTGAGAGTTGGTTCTTTGGGCATTTGAAGCACATGGTTTTTGGTGTAGGGTGCGTCGCGGTTTGCAAGGGTTCCCGATCGGGGGTCTTTTTTCCAGTTTTGCCTGCCTTTTTGCTTCGATCAAGTCAGTAAATAGAGGAAATGGGAAATAAATTATATGTCGGTAACCTGTCGTTCCGCGTTACGAGCGAGGACCTGCAGGAGTATTTTGGCGCCGCCGGGGCTGTCGAGTCAGCGAACGTAGTTTACGATCGCGAGACCGGCCGTTCGCGGGGTTTTGGATTTGTGGAAATGGCTTCGGACGGCGATGCGACTGCGGCTATCGCTCAATTCAACGGGCAAGAGTATGACGGCCGTAATATGGTCGTAAACGAAGCCCGGCCTCGCGAAGATCGCGGCGGCGGCGGTTATCGCAGCCGCGGCGGAGGCGATTCTTACAGCGGTGGCAGCAGCAACTATGGCGGCAGCGAACGCTGGTAGACGATCCTGCGATAATTGATCAGAAATCGTTAAGATAAAAGAGCCCGGGGCCCAATCCCGGGCTCTTTCGTCGGTCAGAAAGAATCACCTCGTCTGCCGAAGCGGCATCCAGAGGATGTCTGAAAGTCTTTTCTTGTGGCTGAAGGCCACGAAGTTAATAGGGTCGGGTGAAACCCGACGACCAAAAGTAAGATGAAACATCCTCCCTGAAAGGGAGGGATGCTATTGAAAATAAACGACTTCCCAATTCCTTCGTCCCTTTCAGGGACGGCGGGCATACATTAATTACTCTCGTCGGGATGCTCCCGACGCTATTACATTTGTCCCTTTCAGGGACTTTTCAGACAGGCTCAGCTTTTGGATCTCGGATCACTGATCGATCTTACCGTTGAAATTGGCCAGGCTGATGACTATGTCGTCGATCAGGGATGTACGGTTTCGGGTTTCGGGTACGCCGTTTACGAGGATCGAGAATACAAGCTGTTCGCCCGCTGCTGTAGAAACATAACCTGAAAGGGCTGAGACCTGTCCTATCGTGCCGGTTTTGCCGCGGATATTCCCGGCGGCGGCCGTGCCTTTGAAGCGTTCCCGCAAAGTGCCATCGACGCCGCCGATGGTCAGCGAGTCCCGCCATGCCTGGGAATATTTGCTCTGCCGGGCCATATAGGTGTAGAGCGTTGTTACCGCCGCAGGGGTGATCAGGTTGTGCCGCGAAAGGCCGCTGCCGTCATGCTGGACGATCGCATCTTCGGGAAGGCCTATTTCTTTCAGGAAACCTTTGACCTCGCCGATGCCCAGGGTCGAACTGGTGGCGTTTGCACTCGTTACCCCGCCGACAGTCGGAAAACCGGTTCGAGCGCGGGAATACTCGCCAAGTGTCCAGAGCAGCGTCTCGGTATACATATTCTGGCTGGGCTTCATGGTCCGGGCGGCGATCTCTGACAAAGGCGGGGATTCGAGCTTTGCGATCTCGACCTGGTTCGGGTCGGCCAATACCTTGGCGGGTTGAAGACGGGTGCCGCCCGCGATGGTGACCCCTTTAGACTCCAAACGCTGTTTGAGCAGTGAGACGAAAAGGTCGGCCGGTCGTGAAAAGGTTACATTCCCGCGGAATCCGGTGTCGCCGACAGGCATCGTGCCGGTTATTTCCAGGACATTCCGTTCAAGGCGTTTGTTGATCTTAATATTCCTCGTCGAGCCCGAGGTAGTGCACAGGTTGATGACCTGGATCAGCGTGTTGCCGGGATCTATTTTGACCGAACAGGCATAGCCGGATGGCCCTGGTAAGACACTAAGGGCGACCGCGCCATCGTTTACCTGCAACGCCGAGATCTCGGCCCCGTAATACCATTGCAGGTCGTCCCATTCCCAGGTTGCCGGGATCGCATTGCCAGTAAAGTAGCTCTCGTCGCCGACAATGCTGCCTTCGACGCGTTTGACGCCGGCGGCGATTATCCGGTCGGCCAGGTTGTCGATGCCCTTATGAACGTCGCCGTTATTGAAGGTCCCCGACAGCGAAATATCACCACGACCCAGTATCCGCAGATCGCCTTTCAAGGTGCCCTGTTCATCGGGCATCGCCGACGAATAAACGCTCGTAACGAACCGGAAGTCAGGCGTCAGGCGTTCGAGTGCCGCCGCAACCGTGAAGTTTTTCATATTCGACGCGGGCATGAAATACCTTTCGGAGTCCTGTTCGAAGATGACTTTTCCGGTATTGAGCGACGCGATCTTAATGCCGACACGTCCGCGTCGGACCGCCGGTGGAAAGAGCCGCTGCCGTATCTGCGATTGCAGATTCTCAAGGGTCTGAACCGGACTCGGAACCGGCGTGGCGGTGACCGATGGAACGGGCGTTGGGGTCGGAGTCGCCTGTAATACATTTGCCTCGCCCGGAGCAGCAAAAATGGTGTTGTCCGAAATCAGAAATGCCGGTATGGACAATAAGATCGCGGCTGTTAACAAGAGATACCTACGGTTCGAAGGGTGCATAGTTACATTTTAGATGCAAACGGTTAGAAATGGTTAACCCGATCGCGTCTGATAGATTCTCAAACCAAAACCCGGCGAGAATGCATCATCGCCGGGTGGTTAATAAGCAAGACGCTCGGCCTATTTACACTTCGAATATCCGCAGTCCCGGCATGTATCGCAGCCCGACGCGTGTTCGAGCTGGCCGCGGCATTCCGGGCATTCGCCGACCATTGACGACATTGTCGTGGTTTCGACCGCAGATGTTTTGCCGATGGTCCGTGTTGATTCGGGCTGGCCATTTAAACGGCGGTCGATCAGCAGAATGCATTCGGCAACCGCCTGTTCCGGCGATGTGAGAAGCCTCTCGTTGAACCATACGGCATGTGTTGAGGTAACCTTGTTCAGACTTCGGGCGACATCCTGAGCGTCGAAACCACCTCGGAGCATTTTAGAGGTCAGCAAACCGACACCGGCACTGATCGGACCCGCAACGAAGATCTCAAGTATGCGTTCGCCGTCGTGGTTGACGGTTACATACAGGTTTTGCCCTTCGAAGGGAATCCGCCAAGTCGAACCCTGAAGCTCACGCGGCCGCTCGACGTGGAGCAAGGGGGAGACAGCGGGAAGCGGGGATGCCGGGATCGGCTCTGTGTCGTTGGGTCTCTCCGTCCCCGTGTCGTCTGTAACTTTGGCCTTCATCGAGTTAAGGACCTGGTTTTCGCGGCTGCCGTCGCGGTAGTAGCTGACAGCCTTGCAGCCTGACCGGCGGGCGAGCTGATAAAGCTCATTCACCGATTCGACGGTGTCATCGGTGGCTCCGTTGCAGGTTTTTGATATCGAATTATCGACATGCTTCTGGGCCGCGGCGAGCACCTTTACATGCTCGATAGATTTGATATTTACCGCCGAAATGAAATGCGGCGGAAGTTCGCTCTCATGCTCGACGACGTACTCAGCAGCCTGTTTGATCGACGAATCGTCCATCTGGTCGACGGTCTGGCCGAGTGCCTCTGCCGCCAGCGGATGAACATAAGTTCGCGTTCCGAGGGTGTCCTGCCGGACATAGGCCCAGGAAAAGTTCGGCTCGATCCCGGATGAGGTCTCGGCCAGCAGCGAGATCGTTCCGGTCGGAGCGATCGTCGTCACTTCATAGTTGCGAGGAGTAAGCGGAATATCACGCGGGATTCCAAGATCTTCGTAAATGAACCGGGTATATGCTTCGCGATTTGCTTCAAATTCCGGAAAAACACCTTTTTCTTTCCCGAGCCGCAGCGAAGCAAGCCATGATTCTTTCCGAACAAATCCCATTACCTTTTCTATCAACTGGATCGATTCATCGCTGCCGTAGGTGATACCCATATTGAGGCAAAGATCGGCAAATCCCATGATACCGAGCCCGACAGGACGGGTGCGTTTTACAACGTCGTCGATCTCAGGAAGAGGGAAGTGGCCCGCATCAACGACATTATCCAGGAACTGTGTGCAGAGCTGGGTGACGCGTGACAGCTTTTCCCATTCAACAATGCCCCCGCCTTCAAGTCCGCGGTGAAAGAATTTCGCGACATCGATCGAACCGAGGTTGCAGGAATTATTGAAATGAAGCATTTGCTCGCCGCAGGGATTGCAGGCAAATATCTTGCCCATCGAGGCCATCATGTGATTGTGACGATTGACCTCATCAATAAAAATTATGCCGGGTTCCGCGTATTTATGAGCGGACGCAATAATGCGGTTCCAGATGTCAGGCGCAAAGACCATTCCCGGCATCGGCGGCTCATCGATGGTGCATTCGGAAAGATCGGCGATCTCAAAGGCTAGTTTGTCGGCAAATGTAACTGTCGATCCATCTGATCGGCGGTACACTACATAGTCTTTCCCCGTCACGGCGTCAAATACGGGTTGGGTCCAGAGTTCGCTTTTGAATTCCGTTTGGAACCATATCCCGCGGTCAACCGCATCCATAAATGCATCGGTTACAGTCACCGAAATATTGAAATTTGTCAGGCTCGTCTGATCGTTCTTCGCGTGGATAAACCGCAAAATGTCGGGATGCGAAACGGCAAGAATGCCCATGTTCGCCCCGCGACGAACACCGCCCTGCTTTACGACCTCGGTCGTCTGATTGACGATATTCATAAAGCTGACGGGGCCGGAAGCCACGCCTCGGGTTGAATTGACCATCGAGCCAGCCGGCCGAAGAAATTCATAGGTCATTCCCGTTCCGCCGCCAGTCTGATGGATGATCGCGACATTTTGAGCGTGCTCCATTATCCCCTCGATCGAATCGGGAACATTGAGCACAAAACACGCGGCAAGCTGGCCTTTCGGCTTGCCGGCATTTACAAGGCATGGGGTATTGGGGACGAATTCACGGGCGAGCATGACCGCCGACATATCGTTATAGAAGAGCTTTCGCTTGAAGGGATCCGTTTCGGCTCGCGATACGTGGCCAACCACGCGGCGAACGATGTCCGGCCACGTCTCCAGCGGCTCACCCTTTTCGTCTTTCAGCGAGTAACGCTTACTCACGATCTTTTGAGCATTCAGTCCGAGAGGCGCAAATTCCCTGGAAGTGGCTGTTCCGGCTGCGGTCCCCACCCCATTTTTATCGAGAAAACTGCTAACAGCCGACTCCAAAACAGTGCTCATATTTGTTCGCTCCTCACGCATCATGACAGATGTAGCTGACAATTCCTCAATGAATACTATTCTAACATCCGCGAAGGTATTCAGATAAGATTTTTAGGGTTAAAAGGTTAGTTCGCGAGCTTGAAACTCAGCATTCAAACAGATCCGAGTTAGCCCATCGTAATCTCAACGAAAAAGAAAGTCAAGAAAAAAATGTACAATATCTTGTATCGATCCATATCATTACAACAACCTGAAGTTGCTGACTAAAATGGATACCTAAGCTGCAGCGTTTCGAAACTGGATCTAATCGTCGACGCCTGTAGTGTCGAGCATCGAGCTGTAGCGACCGCGGAAATACAGCAGGGGATCGCCGTCATCAACCTTGCTGGACTCGACCGAGCCGATAAATACTGAGTGGTCGCCCGCGTCGTGAACTCTGCTAATACGGCATTCCAGGTTGGCTAACGTGCCATCAAGAAGCGGAATTCCGGCGATCCCGTAAGTAAAGGGCACATTTTCAAATTTGTCCGGTGCCGGAGCGGCAAAACGCTCCGATAGATCCACCTGGGAATTTTTAAGCACGTTTACAATAAAGGCACGAGATTCAAGAAAGGCGTAGTGACTTGCTGTGCTTTTTTCGATACAGATCAAAACGAGCGGAGGGCTAAGGGATACTGAACAAAAGGCCGATACTGTGATCCCGTAGAAATTGTCCCGCCCGTCTCTTGTCGTAACGACACTGACGCCGCTTGCGAACCTGGAAAGGGCATTTCGAAATTCGGCTTCAGAAACAGGCATAATAGAACAGCAATTTACAGCATCACCGGCTAATTCGCAAAAATATGGTTTTTGATAATCCTCAGCGAATAAAAGATAATTTTTTGCGATGTACCTAATAGCCGAATTTCTTGACCAGGTTAGGAGTGAGGTGGACGTAACGCTCGACTCACTGATCCCGACAGAAAATGACGAGCCCAAAAATCTCCATTCAGCCATCCGCTGGAGCGTTTTCGCCGGAGGCAAAAGGGTTCGCCCGGCTATCGTCATCGCTGTCGGTGAAGTCCTGGGGGCGACTCGGAAGCGACTGCTCGCTACTGCAGCAGCCATTGAGATGGTCCATACATACTCGCTTATTCACGACGATCTGCCATCGATGGACAATGACGACCTTAGGCGGGGCAAGGCAACGTGTCATCGAAAGTATGGTGAAGCTACAGCGATTCTAGCTGGTGACGTTCTTCAAACTCTTGCATTCAAAGCAATTGCCGAAGACGGGCGTTTGTCTTATGAATGTCGCGTTCGGATAATTTCGATCCTGGCGACCGCTTCCGGATCCCCGGCCGGTATGGCTGGCGGCCAGCAGCTCGACCTGGATGCCGAAGGCAGAATTACCACGATCGAGGAGGTGGAGCTAATTCATCGACATAAGACTGGGGCTCTCATCTCGGCCGCAGCAGCATCGGGGGCAACGATAGCGGATTCGTCTGGTCGTGATGTCGAGGCAATAAATGAGTATGCTTCCAAACTGGGGCTTCTGTTTCAAATCACCGACGACCTTCTGGATGTGACACAGGGGACAAAGGAACTAGGTAAAACAGCAGGTAAAGATATCAGTGCCCTCAAGGCTACATATCCCGCTCATTTTGGCATTGAAAGGACACGCGAACTGGCCGTAAAGATACGTGACGATGCCATCGCGGCCATCGCGCCCGTTGAAAAAAATACCGAGATATTAAAAGGGCTGGCTAGCTTCATCGTTGACCGTACGAACTGACCCGCTTTCGATCCACAGGCTAAAAGTCGGAATACCCGCGGCATTATGCTTTTTTAAGATGTTGGCCCATGACCGAATCCGGTTCTACACAAATCTCTATAATTAAAATCACAGCATTGATCGGTGCCGTAGTGTTTTCGTACCTTGCGGTACTAGAAAAACTCGGACGCGATTGGTGGGTCGATGAGAATTATTCGCACGGGTTGCTCGTCCCGATCATAATAGGGGTGATCGTCTGGAGAGAATGGCCGCGCCTTAGGGAGATCGCCGTCCCGGGGACTGTTTGGATCGCCGGCCCCATCATTGCGCTGGCGTTTTTTCTGCTTCTGGCAGGAACACTTGCTGCGGAGCTATTCACCCAACGGATCTCACTGGAGCTGATGCTCTTCGGGATCGTGATCTATCTTTTTGGTGACCGCGTCCTTAATCTGCTAATGGTGCCCTTCGCGTTATTTCTCCTCGCGATCCCCATCCCGCAGATCATATTTAATCGAATTGCGCTGCCACTTCAGATGTGGGCCTCACAGGCCGCCGTTTGGGGCATCAGGTTATTTGACGTTCCGACGCTCCGAAATGGCAATGTTATCGACATTCTTCCTCGCGGCTCGACACAAACAATATCACTTGAGGTGGTGGAGGCATGCAGCGGCATAAGGTCGCTTATGACCCTTGTGACCCTTGCACTTGTGCTCGGATACTTTACGCGTCGGGACGAAGATGGCACGATCGGCGGTTTCTGGAAAGAGGATCTTGCCCGTACGATGCTGCTAATGGTGCTTGCAGTGCCAATAGCTGTTCTGACCAATGCTGCGCGTGTGGCCGGAACCGGGGTTCTCACCTATTACTACGGAATGCAAGCTACCGCTGGAAAGTGGCACGATCTCTCGGGATGGCTCGTTTATGTAGTAGCACTTGCATTACTTATCGGTTCGAACTTTCTTTTGGCGAAACTGTTTCGCGGTCCATCCCGCAACGTGCCCAAGATCGGGGCGGACCCGTCGAAGAAAGTTCGCCGCCGGGCGGCGGTCTGGCCGCTAGTGATCTCACTTTTCCTCAGCGGCGTATTGATCCAATGGTTCATCAACCGTGGCGAAGTTGAAGTGCCCCGCAGGAGCCTTGCGGAATTACCCGTGGAATTTGGCGAGTGGCGTCAGCGAGGCAACGAAATAAAATTCGGCGAACAGGTCGAAAAAGTTTTGGGAACGACCGATTACACGATGCGTGAATACGCATTGCCTAACGGCAG
>JBGTBC010000382.1:0-7607 GCA_041749555.1 Pyrinomonadaceae bacterium
GGGATGAATTTTGTTTGAGATATTAATACAGATGGCCTGTGGAGTTCAAGCACTCTCGACCGTGACTTTTTTGATCTTCGCGGCGAGCTTTGGCACAAGGAGCTTGGCGGCGTCGATCGCTCCTTTGATGTGACGCTGGTGGGTGAAATGGCCGGCGACGTAAATGCCCGGCACGTTGGTCTCGAAAGTTTCAGGATCGTAAACGGGCACCTCACCGCCTTTGCCGGGTTCTGTTTCGACACCCAGGCTTTTCAGCATTGTGAGGTCAGCGTCGGAGCCGATCAGGACGAAAACAACATCATTTGGGATCGATTGCGACTCGCCGTCTTCACTTTCCATCAGGACCTCATCCTCGCGGATCGCCAGAACCTTGCCGAGGAAGAAGAGTTTAAGGCAGTTATTCTTTAGCTCTTCCTGCAGAGGCTGTTTGACCCAGTATTTTATGCAGCCCTGTTTCGGGTCGTCGTTTTCCCAATCGCTGCGAAAGATCGCGAGCGTCGTATCGGCACCTTCCTCGGCAAGAAACAGGGCGGCTTCGCCGGCCGAGTTGCCGCCGCCGACGATCAGCGCACGCTTCTTTACCCACGGGTAGGTTTCGCGAAAATGGTCGTGGACCTTCGGCAGGTCTTCGCCGGGGACATTGAGCTTTCGGGGATAATCCATGGCTCCGATGGCGAAGAGGATGTTTTTCGCCAGGTACTTCCCTTTTGTGGTCTGGACCTCAAACCTATGTGAGAGAACCACCCCGTCGGCCGAGGCGGCCGCCACCCCTCCTTCGTAAGGAGGGGAGCTTTGATGGACTTTTTTGACCGTTTCTTCTGTGCGGATATTCAATTCATTGTCCAGAGCAAATCGGACATAGTAGGAAAGCAGTTCCTCGCGAGTCGGTTTTTCGCGAGCTGGATTTAGACCGCCGGGGATGATCTCAAGTTCGTTCACTGTGGAGAAAACCGTGAGGCCAACGGGATAGTTATACACCGTATTGCCGAGCAGGCCTTTTTCGATCACGACGTATTTCAGGCCGTGCCGTTTGGCCCCGTAGGCCGCTGTGATACCGGCAGGCCCCGCACCTATTATCAAGAGATCATAAACCTCACTCATAAAATGTTTAGAGGCGGCTCAGCCCAGCTGACGCAAGGCCTCGGTAAATTTTTCGATTTGCACTTTTGTGGTCTCGAGATTCCGTTTTGATTCGAGATATTTCTCCCATTCGCCAGTATTTGTGAGCGCTTTCAAGACGTCCTCGTCGAGAGCGTGTGACATCAGTACGAGGAGATCGCTGAGGGCCTCGTGGCCGTCGAGTAGGGAATGGATGATGGTGTATGCGAGCTTCGCATTTGGCAGGTCGATATCGTTTTCCATGAAACGCTGATTTTACCACGACCAGCCCATTAGACCGCAAAAACGATAAGGACGAGAGATGCATAAATAGCAGCATCTCTCAGGAGAGCCTGCCGAATATAGAACGCCGTGGGAATTCTTGCACGAGCAGACCTATATAAACGGCAGGAGTTTCACAGTTACCGTCTGTTCACCCGCTAGAAGTTCGGTGCCATCGGCGAGATAATCGTATCGCACGTAAGCCAAGGCTATGGCCCGGCCTAATTTGGGTGAGTAAGTTTGCGAGGTGATGCGTCCGGCGTTTTTGCCTTCGGTGGTGAGGATCTCTGCCGCGGCTAAGAACCCGCTCGCTACCGCTCCCGGTTCCGACACCACCCCCGAAAGGCTCTTCGCAACGTGCCCGCGAAAGTGGATCCTGGCAATTATTTCCTGGCCGATGTAACAGCCCTTGTTGTACGAGATCAGGCCTTCGATCCCTAGCTCGGGTACGATCGTCGTTTCATCCATGTCGACGCCGTATTTTGGAATGCCGGACTCGATGCGAAGCGTCTCATACAGATCATCGTCGATCTCGACACAGCCGCTTGCCTCAAGCGTCTTTTGGAAACCGGGCCATTCATCGACCGGAACTGCGATCGTCTCAAACCTGCCCGCGGTAAACCGAAATGCCGACGAGGGCGCGGAAGATCCGTAATTGATGATGTCTGGAAAACGATAACTTTCGGATATGTCGTCGACGAAAAAATCGCCCGCGAACGTGAACCGAAAAAGGTTTTGAAAGACCTTTTCCCGAGTCGCGGCTTCGGTTTCAAACAAGAATCTCTCGCCGTGCCTAAGAACGCGGACAACCGCCAGAAGACGGCCCTGTGCGTTTGGAAAAGCCGCCATCATTTGTTCGCCATCCGATAGGGCCTTCACGTTGTTAGAGATAAGTCCGTCGAGAAACTGAACAGCCTCTTTGCCCCAAACGGCGATCAGGCCGCGTTTCTGCTCATAAAAACCACTTCCGCCTGACCTGATATGTTCGTATCCGTTCTCACTCATTATTTACAGCCTAATTCCTCGCAGTAGGATTGTCACCCATTCAGCCTAAAACGATAGTGCCACAGACGCGACTTGAGTGTTGCCGCAGCGTTTTTGTTACAATCTAATTTCAACAACTCAAATGAATACAATTACAGAAGCAGGCGTTCTAGAGGCACTTAGTCAGATCATCGACCCGGATCTGCGAAAGGATATTGTCACACTCGGGTTTATTCACAATCTTGAGATATCGGGCGGCGACATCTCATTTACGATCATGCTCACGACACCGGCTTGTCCGGTCAAGGAGCAGATGGAAGCTCAGGCGATCGAGATCGTTAGCGGCCTCGAAGGCGTGACGAACGTCAAGGTTACGATGGATGCCGAGGTGCCGCAGGGCCGCGGGATCAAGAACAATATTGCCATTCCCGGAGTGCGAAACATTATCGCGATCTCTTCAGGCAAAGGCGGTGTCGGTAAGTCGACCGTTGCCGTCAACCTGGCGGTTTCACTGGCAAAAGACGGTGCCAAAGTCGGCATAATGGACGCAGACGTCTATGGGCCTAACGTGCCGATGATGCTCGGAACCGGTTATGACCAGCCGGAGATATTTGAAGGCAAGCTCGTCCCGATCGAGGCCCACGGTGTAAAGATGATCTCGATGGCCGTGCTCGTTCCGCCCGACAAGCCCATGATCCTGCGCGGCCCTATGCTGCATGGCGTGGTCAGGCAATTTTTGACCGACGTGAATTGGGGTGAGCTTGATTACCTGATCGTCGACATGCCGCCCGGTACCGGCGATGTCCAGCTCAGCCTAGCCCAGCTCGTACCGGTCCAGGGTGCCGTGCTTGTCACAACTCCGCAGGAAGTCTCGCTATCGGACGTTCGGCGAGCTGTGAAAATGTTCGAGCAGGTGAATGTACCCGTCCTGGGCGTGATCGAGAACATGTCGTATTTTATCGCGCCAGACACGGGCAATAAATACGAGATATTCGGCCGCGGCGGCGGGCAGAAACTCTGCGACGAATATGGCCTCAATTTCCTCGGCGAAGTGCCGATGGGTATGGAAGTGCGCGAAGGCGGGGACAAAGGCATTCCGGTCGTCGTTTCGTTCCCCGAATCTCCGCAATCCCTGGCCTTCGATAAAGTAGCCGAGGAGGTCGCGCGGCAAATTTCGATCGAGGCGATGAAGCCGGAATTGGTGATAGTGAGTCGGGCGTAGTACCCAGGCAAAGTGAGAGATCTACTAAGAAAAGGACTCGACGCCTATGAAAATCGACAAGAAAGGCGTGATGAAAACCTCGCCCGCTCGGTCTCCAGCAATGTCGAGGCGATGTCGCACCGTCCTACGCTGAAAAAATATGTCTATCTGCTCAGCGGAGTAAATCTACTTTTCTGGGCTTCCGTTTTGCTGAGGCCGTACGATGTGCTGACGGCGTTCAATAAAGTTGCGGAGATAAATAATAAAATCGTTTTCTTGGTACTCACCAGCATTTTTGGGATCGGAATGTGGCTAACGTACTCAATATTTCGTCTAAAATTTCCGGATCTTGAGAATCGGACCGAAAGCAATGAGGTTATGTCGGCCTTTGCAGACCAAGAAAATTCGACACGAAAGATCCGAATCTGGGTGGCATCGGTAGCGTTCGGTTTCCTCAATTTGCTCGGTCTTGCTATCACAGAAGGTCTATTAGTAAGTAATTAACTCTAGCCTGTTGTGAAATCTCGCCTAAGGCGCTACTTTTCTAACATTCGATCTAATTTCTACAAGCAATCTGAGGAGAACTATGGCCTTTTCACGCCACCTTTCGTCACGTCTCATCGTATTTAGAACAGCGGTTTGGACGGTCGTCTTGTTGAGTCTTTTGACTCTTGGGTTAATGGCTCAGACAGCAAGGCGCCCGCTTTCGCCAAATGATTTCGATTCGTGGCGAAGCCTGCAAGGGGCGCAGATATCGCGAGACGGAAAGTTTGTCGCCTATGTTATGCAGCCGCAGGACGGCGATGGCGAGCTTTATGTCAGGTCGACCTCGGCTGCGACTGAATACCGCGTGCCTCGCGGTTATCGGCCGCCGACTCCGCCGCCCGACGCATCGGATCCAGCAGCAACAATGGCATTTCAGGCTCAGGGACGTTTGCTTCGACCGCTTTTTTCCGCAGACAGCCGCTTCCTATTCTTTAATATCGAGCCGAACAAAGCCGATATACTTAAAGCAAGAAAAGACAAGAAAAGGCCTGACGAGTTTCCAAAGAATGCACTTGGAATCATGGACCTCTCGACCGGAAAGGTCACTCGCATCGAAGATGTGAAATCATATCAGGTTCCGGAAGACGGTTTGGGTTTCGTCGCTATCCTTAAGGGCCCTGTACCCGAACCGCGCGCAACTCCAGCGGGAAATGCGGCCGCCGCAAATTCGAACGCACAACCGCGTCCCGCCAGCACGCCTGCCCCAGCCTCAGCACGCCGAAAAGAGTATGGTTCGACGCTGATCCTGAGAGATCTGGCTGATGGAAAAGAACGCACATTCGCCGATGTTCTGGATTACAGTTTCGCGAAAGATGCCAGGACGCTCATCTATGCTGTTTCGTCACGCAAAGAAGAAACGAACGGAGCTTTTGTGATCACGCCACAGTCCGATTCCGGTCCGGTCACTCTGCTGTCTGGTGCAGGAAAATATACAAAATTTACCTGGGACGAAAAACAAACTCAGGTTGCCTTCATCAGTGACAAAGACGATGCGGCTGCTAAACAGCCTAAATTCAAGGTTTACCATTGGCTCCGCTCAGCCCCTGCCGCGACCGAAGTAGTTTCCGTCAAGACCGCGGGTTTCCGTCCTGATTTTGTGGTCAGCGAAAAGGGTTCGTTGGCATTTTCCTATGACGCAAGTCGTCTATTCATCAGCAGTTCCCCGCCCCCGGATCCTGAGCCGGATCCAAATGCCGCTGTCCCGGACGAAGAAAAAGTCGTCGTCGACCTTTGGCATTGGAAGGACGATTATGTCCAGCCGCAGCAAAAGGTCCGAATGATCGCCGACCGTGACCGTTCCTATCGGGCCGTCTGGCACATCGCAGACAAGAAATTCGTTCAGCTTGCGGATACATCGATGGAGAACGTCAACCCAAGTTCGAACGGCCTCTACGCGCTCGGAACGGACGATCGTGCCTATCGTCGTCAGAGCAATTACGATCCCGGTTATACCGATTATTATCTCGTAAATACGGCCGACGGAACCCGAACGCTCCTCAGAAAGGCAGTGCGATTCGGTATGAGTTGGTCACCGGATGGTCGCTATGTTGTGTTTTTTGACGGTAAGGATTGGAATTCGATCTCGATCCCGGACGGCAAGGTAACAAACTTAACCGCAAAGTTAAAAACGACTTTTGTCCGCGAGGACCACGACTCCCCAAGCCCGGCCCCGTCCTACGGCATCGCCGGTTGGACGAAGGACGACAAGGAAGTACTGATTAACGACCGCTTTGATATATGGCAAGTTGCAGCCGACGGAAGCGGCGGAAAACCGCTGACTGGCGGCATCGGGCGTCGAGAGAAGACAGCGATGCGGTACGTTCGATTGGATCCCGAAGAACGATTTGTCGGACCAGGTCAGATCATGTTGCTCCGTGCCGAGAGCGAAGAAACTCGCGATTCTGGATTTTATCGTGTAAAACTCGATGGCACGCCCGAGAAACTGGTAATGGATGCAAAGAACTTCGGTAATCCGGTAAAAGCCAGAGATGCAGATGTGCTAATGCTTTCGGCATCGCGATTCGACACTTTTCCCGACATCTGGGTTACTCCCAGTGATCTCAAATCCCTCAGGAAGGTCAGCAATGGCGACGAGCAGCGGGCACAGTTCAACTGGGGAAGATCGGAACTCATTCGATACAGAAGCGGGGACGGAGTCCCGCTTCAAGGCGTTTTGATCAAGCCGGACAATTTCGACCCGAAGAAAAAGTATCCGATGATCGTGTATCTATACGAAAAACTCTCGGACACGGTGCATGATTTCCGAAATCCCGGGCCTGGAACCTCGGTCAATTTAAGCTATTACGCGAGCAACGATTACGTGATATTCCTGCCCGACATTATCTACCAGACCGGTTATCCGGGAAAAAGTGCAATGAAATGCATCATGCCGGGCGTCGAGTCGATAGTAAAAATGGGCTTCGTCGATGAGAAAGCGATCGGTATTCAAGGTCACAGTTGGGGCGGCTATCAGATCGCCTACATGGTAACGCAGACCAATAAATTCAGAGCAGCAGCTCCGGGAGCGATCGTCTCAAATATGTTTAGTGCTTATAACGGGATACGCTGGGGCACCGGACTGCCTCGGCAGTTCCAGTACGAACGCACCCAGAGTCGCATCGGCGGGACGATATGGAATGCAACGGAAAAATTCATGGAAAACTCTCCGTTATTTTATGTCGAAAAGGTTCAAACGCCGATCCTGATGATCCACAATGACAACGACGATGCCGTGCCGTGGTATCAGGGTATCGAGTTTTACCTATCGCTCAGGCGTTTGGGCAAAGAAGTCTATTTCCTAAACTACAACGGCGAGTTTCACGGCCTACGCAAACGGCAGAATCAGAAGGACTATACCCGACGGATGAAGGAATTTTTCGATCACAATCTTAAAGGAGCGCCCGCACCGGAGTGGATGAAGAAAGGAATTCCGTATCTGCAGCGGGAAAAAGAAAAGGAACAGTATCGCCAGCGGATCGGTGCTGATCCGAAGCAATGATTAGACCAGCTACATTTAGAACCGTCGTGGGCGTGATCGAGAATATGTCGTATCGCCCCCGACACGGGCAACAAGTATGAAATATTCGGCCGCGGCGGCGGACAAAAACTATGCGATGAATATGGGCTGAATTTCCTCGGCGAGGTGCCGATGGGGATGGAAGTGCGCGAAGGCGGCGACAAGGGCATTCCAGTCGTCGTGTCATTCCCCGAATCTCCGCAATCCCTTGCCTTCGACAAAGTAGCCGAGGAGGTCGCGCGCCAAATTTCGATAGAAGCGATGAAACCGGAATTGGTGATAATGCCCCGAGGAAGTTAGTTGAACCCGTTTACGGCGAGAGGCCGGCACATCGCAGCAAAACATCGAAGCGCGGATCGGAGCGGAGCGGATCGTACTCAATACCTACCTTTAGGAAGACCATTGCGTAGGAATGCTCCTCGCAGGCTTTTTCAAGCCATTCGAAAGTCTTCTCTTTGTCTCCAAGTCCAAGATAGATGG
>JBGTBC010000383.1:0-5496 GCA_041749555.1 Pyrinomonadaceae bacterium
GCATCATGCCGAACGTGACCATATACGACCATGTCACGATCGGCGAAGGCACGACCCTTCACTCAGGCGTTTCTGTGCGAGGAAATTGCGAGATAGGCCGTAACTGCACTATTCACAATAATTCGACGATTGGCTGCGATGGGTTTGGTTATGCTAAGGACGAGGAAAAGCGCTGGATCAAGATCCCGCAGACTGGTCGTGTAGTACTGGAAGACGATGTCGAGATTGGTGCAAACACCGCAATCGACTGCGCCTCAGTCGGTGAGACTCGCATTAAACGCGGAGCCAAGATCGACAACCTCGTTCAGATCGGGCACTCATGCACTGTCGATGAAGATGCCCTGATCTGTGCCCAGACAGGCCTCGCCGGAACATCATTTATCGGAAAACGAGTGGTTCTCGCCGGACAGGTCGGCATCGCCGGGCACCTCAAAGTAGGTGACGACGCGGTCATCACGGCAAAATCCGCAACCTCACACGACGTCGAGCCCGGCAGGATCATCTCCGGAATCCCCGCGTTCGATAATCGCGACTGGCTCCGATCCACAGCTGCCTACCGAAAGCTCGGTGAACTGGCAGCCCGATTGCGAAAACTTGAAAAGCAGGTTTTCGGGTCAGAACCGCCAGCATAAGCGGGCGGCCAGTTCGCTGAGAAAAATAAAGGATATGCACCAAATATGAGCGATCAAAAACTATCAGCCTCAGGCTACGAGATAACACCCCTCGATGATGAAACCATCGAACGCCTCGCCCAAGACCTCAACGACGAAGAACGGCGAATTCTACTCAACCACGGTACAGAACCCGCCTTTTGCGGTACCCTGCTCGACAACAAACTCGATGGCACATACGCCTGCCGCTTATGCGGCCTGCCACTTTTCAGCTCGAGCCATAAGTTCGAATCGGGCACCGGCTGGCCGTCGTTTTACAGGCCGTTCGACAAAGACCATCTAACTAATATCGAGGACAACAGCTACGGAATGCGTCGGGTCGAGATCCGCTGTGCCCGCTGCGGCGGCCACCAGGGCCACGTCTTTCCCGACGGCCCACCGCCGACCGGCCAACGATATTGCCTAAATTCCGCCTCGCTCGAATTTTTCGAAGATGGCAAAGACATCCCGCAGAAGTAATAGGGGAATTGAGGAGTTGGAGAATAGGGGAGAAGTTGCTTTTATGGCTAAAACAACATGCTTATAACAAGACATTAGGATTTGGAGGTTTACAAAAAGGCCTTTGACGCTGCAATGGCGATTTTTGAGTCAACGAAGAGCTTCCCCAAAGAAGAGACCTATTGGCTAATAGATCAATGCGCCGCCGTCTCGTTCGGTTTGTGCAAATCTAGCCGAAGCGTGGCGAAAAAGACGGTATGAAGCGGCATTTATTGCCAAACTCTCGGACTCAGAAGGCGAAGCTGCCGAAACTCAAACATGGATCGAATTTTCCGTAAAAAGCTGCTACCTCGACAGGGATAAAGCAAAGGAACTATTTGTTGCATACGACGAAATACTCGCCATGATTGTCTCGATGATAAACAGCCCCAGCCGTTGGGTACTGCCGTCCGGACAAAGAAATCGGAGAATCGAAGCAGAATGATCTCTCCCCGATTCCCCGCTTCCCTAACTCCTCTACTCTTCGAGCCTACTTCCGGTCCTTAAAGCTATCAAAAAGATCCGTGTGCCGGCTGGTCAAGGGTATCAGCCTTCCGCCGATGAACATATGCTTGATATTGGTTCGCGGGTCGAGGATATCGCCGTCCGTGACGACAACGTTAGCCATTTTACCAACCTCAAGCGAACCCATTCTGTCCGCAACACCGAGTATCTGGGCCGGATAGATCGTCACCGACTTAAGAGCTTCCTCCGGTCCCAGGCCATAGGCACCTGCGAGGCCGGCGTGATAGGGCAGGTCACGGGCTTCGGAACCGTCATTACCGGTCGAAACGGCGAATTTGATCCCTGCTTTCTGCATCAGCGAAGGGGCTTCGAACAAATAATCATAAGGATCGTCCTGCTGAACCGGCAGGCTGTAGATATTTGTGTAGATCACGGCGATGTCATTCTTTTTCAGGTCGTCAGCGGCCTTCCAGGCATCCTGTCCTCCAATGATCACGCCCTTGACCTTCATTTCACCGACAAACTTTGCCACGGCACGAATGTCGCGCTCACGCTCGACCATAAAGTAGATCGGCCGCTCGCCGCGGACATACGGGATCATTGCTGCCAACTTGAGATCCGTCGTCGGAGCCGGCAGAGTCTTGTCCTTCGCATGAGCCTCTGTCGCCCGTGCGTAAGCCAAAACATCGCGAAAGGTCTTTTTCAATTCTTCGACCGCTGCATCGCGGCGGCGAATAAGCTCGTTAAAATCAACCTGGCCGCCGCCGCCTCCGCCCCCAAAACCACCGAAGCCTCCGCCGGCTACAACTCGCGGAAAGTTAAGTATAAGTCCGGCCTCGGCCACGACCGCCATATCTGCCTGGGTAGAGCCATTAAGGTTGATGATCGCACTCTGTCCCGAAACGATGCCGCCGCGAGGGCCCGAATGCACGGTAGTTATACCGTTTACGCGGGTAACATTTACGTGCGACGTGTGCGGATTTATACCGGTGATCGCCTTTGCATTGGCATTATTCGAGCCGACCTCCTGAACGTCTACCGTCGCGTTTGCTCCCTG
This sequence comes from Pyrinomonadaceae bacterium, assembly GCA_041749555.1. GTDB lineage: Bacteria > Acidobacteriota > Blastocatellia > Pyrinomonadales > Pyrinomonadaceae > OLB17. Next base: position 2,671 of record JBGTBC010000383.1, read on the forward strand.
GCCGATCTCGATAAGCCCCAAATTGGTTGCCGCATCGATCATACCGGGATAAACCGAAAGCCCTCGGCCATCGATCCTCTCGGCCCCTGAAGGCACCGACGCACCGGCACCGACCGCTGTGATCTTGCCGTTTTGAATTACGACGGTTCCATTCGGGATCACCGGTCCGGAAACAGGAACGATACGTGCATTTACGATCGCAAAGGTTCCCGCCCGCCCGGTCCTATTCTGCTGAGCTCCGTCGCTCTGAGCTGAAACCAACTCAAATGAGGCCAACAACATTGCCAAAATGCCGACGTATTGTACAATTCGCGAATTTTTCATTTTTGCTTCTTTCTTCATTTCTGATGGCCCCCGTCATGATCCTCGACCTCGCCGCTATTGCGTTCAGAAGGAGCTCTCGGCGGCGTTCCGCCTGAACTTGGGGCACGGTTAACATCGAGCTTTTCGAGAGCTTCACGCTCTCGCTGAAGTTCTGCTCGAAGACTCTTGTCGTTGGCCCGGTCAAAATAGACCTCGCCCTCGATCATCGTTACCTCGGGAACCGAATACGGACTGAAAGGATGTCCGGACCAGATCACCACATCACCATCCTTGCCGACCTCGATCGAACCCGTCCGCCGGCCGATTCCGAGCTGGATCGCGGGATTGAGCGTGATCATCTTCAGTGCATCCTGCTCCGGGACACCGCCGTACTTCATCGCTTTGGCGGCATCAAGATTAAGGCGGCGAATACGTTCGGCCGAGTCTGAATTTATCGACACATTGACGCCGTTCTTCCACAGAATATAAGCGTTGTATGGGATCGAATCGTAAGCTTCGAGCTTATAGCTCCAGCTATCGGCAAAGATCGATACGCCAGCACCGTGTTTGGCGATCTCAGGTGCAAATTTATAAGCTTCGAGACCGTGCTGCAGGGTCCCGATCTTGAAGCCGAACTCTTCAGCGATCCTAAGCAAATTCAGTTGCTCGTCTGAACGATACCCGTGAGCGTGAACTAGACGCTTACCTTCGAGGATCTCAACGATCGGAGCAAGTTCCTCATCGATCCGCGGAGGCGTTCGTGTCTTCTTTGCTCGATAATCGTCCCAGGATTGCTTGTATTCCCGTGCCCGGATGAAGGCATCGCGGATCACCTCCATCGCACCCATTCGGGTCCGTGGATACCGCGGCGTTTGGCCCGGCTGGATCTGAGAACTCGATCGTTTTACGTTCTCACCCAAAGCAAATTTGATCCCTTCGGGAGCACCTTCGACGAGAAACGCCTCAACAGGCTTGCCATACTTGAATTTTACCGTCGAGCTTTGCCCGCCGATCGGATTCGCAGAACCATGGAGCAGCAATGCTCCGGTCACGCCGCCGGCCAATGCCCGATAGATCGAGACATCATTCGGGTTCAGCACGTCACGGATCCTCGTCATTGATGAAACTGCGAGCGAGCCTTCATTAATAGCGCTGACCATCGCGTGTGAATGGGCGTCGATGATGCCGGGGATCACGTATTTTCCCGTAGCATCGATCACCTTTGCATTCGCACCGGCCGATAACCCCTTCCCTATACGGGATATCTTACCGTCGCGGATAAGAATGTCAGTGCCCTGTAAAGTCCCGCTCGAGGCTGTCATTACGGTCGCATTCTTGATAAGAACCTCACCCGATGATTGTCCTGCGACTACTGCCGGCAAGACCATCGATGCTGTAATTAGAAGAGCTAAAATAATTACCTTTTTCATCTATTTTCCTGTATATCCTTTTCTAACTTATACCAATTGGCGGTTACGGATTCCTGGTTCCTGAAAAAGAGACCGTTCCCATCGGCGAATCTACCGAGCCGCTGACCTGGCCGCCGCTGATGGTTCCGGTTACCGTAATGTCGATCTGAGCACCTTCAAACGGAACCGTCGTGACAAAACTAAAGCCGCTGCCTGTAACCCGTCCATTTCTAAGCTGAGAGGTTCCGGCGTCAAATGCCATAGTGCCCGATAATGCGGGCCCTTGTTGTGTCAATGTCAACGTCGCGGCTACCGGTTGGCCGGGAACATCGATCGTGATCGCATAGGATCCGCCTATGTTTGCAGCACCTGCACCAGGTCCACCCGGGCCACCCGGCCCGCGTCCGCCCGCTGGCCTCGGCGTCTCTTTCTGTTCAAAATGCTTGCCGTCGACAAAAATATGCGGAGCAAAGCGGTCGGTGCCAAAAATGTCTCCTTTGATCACGACAAGGTTAGCGATCTTTCCCGCCTCGATCGATCCCGTTCGGTCAGCAATGCCAAGGATCTCGGCCGCGCCTAATGTCATTGCTCGAATCGCGGCATCGCGTGAAAGCCCGTTCTCAACCGATTTTCCGGCGCTTGCAAAAACATCATTCATCGATGTCGCCCCGCCGGATTGAAACGCGAATTTGATTCCAGCCTGCGCAAGTTTAGCGGCTGTTTTTGGCGTTTCGGCCCGAAACCTGAGAATGTCGAGTAATTCGCCGTCAGCATCCGGCGATGCGGCAGTCGTGCGTTTTGGAAAATTAAGCGAAAGCAGAACCGGAACGTTCTGGGCTTTCAAGCGATCCGTGACCTTCCCCGCTTCCTGTCCGCCCGCAATGATTCCGATCAGATTGAATTCCTTTATAAAATCCAGAGCCCTGATGATATCGATCTCGCGGTTAGCATTGATCACAACCGGCATCTGTCGATTAACGACCGGTAGAAGGGCCTCCAGCGAAGGATCGGCCTCGGGGCGTTTCATTCCGCGAGGATCCTGCGCATAAAGGTTTCTAATCTCGTGCAGACGGCGTGCGTCATTAAACATTTGCCGCATCGCCGAAAATGTCCC
>JBGTBC010000384.1:0-2005 GCA_041749555.1 Pyrinomonadaceae bacterium
ATATGTAAGTATTCTGCGAACCTGCTGGGAGGCGGCCAGACTGGCGGAACGCCGTCAGTACCGATAGACGACGCAACCACCGAAGGATTCTTCGATTTCACGGTTCACACAAATGTGGGTGTTGTCTACACGATCCCTGTCGGAGTATGCACGGGCCCGATACAAGTATTGGTAGCTGCGATCCCGCAGGATCCGCCAGCAACTCCTTGGGCAGGACCCGGAACAACCGCCTTTGCGACCGTATATGTTACGGAGTTGGCGGAGGCAGGCTTCACTCTTGAGGCTATGAATACGTCTCCTGCTAACCGCGGGGGATTCGATTTCGGTTTTAACAAAGGAGTCTCGAACAATGATGCGTGCGCGACCCTATTTCCGAATTTCTTGCCTGGGCAAAGCTGCCTCTTCTCTAATGTCGGTGGCGGGAATCAGGGTGGACGCGTTTATGAGGCCTCAACACCTCAAGACCAGACGATCTTCAACTTCTTTAACCGGAACAACCCGGGGATCATCAAGATCTGCAAGATCGCAGGCCGCGGTGTTCCCATCGGTACAAGGTTTCAGTTTGTCGTCGAAGGAAGAGAAGCTGGTGCTGCCGGCGGCCCGATCCTTCCGGGCGTCGATGTCGAAAGAACGGTAGAAGTTCCTGCCGGACCTGCAGACCAGGGTGGTTTCTGCCGGATCGTCACTGACCCGATTGGAAATCTGCCGGAGGGCGGCCCCGCGACACGCTTCATCGTTGGCACATTGGCTTTTGTCCGAGAGGCTGCAGTTCTCGATGACGTAGCCGGCGTTCAAAACGGCGGATTTGGCGACACGAACGCAGCACCGGATGCCAATGACGGTCCGACAACGGTTCCGCCAAGCGAGGTACGCGTATCGAGGATCACTATTAACGGTTCGACCGCGGCGGCGAATTTCCCGAGCCCCGGCACGGCGAACGGAATTACCCTTGGAAACCCTGGCACAAATGCAGGCAATACAAACCCGAACCTTTGGTCGGATCAGTCCGCGGTAGCCATCGCTCTTAGACGGTCCGCGATCTTCAGGGTGAACCGCAGTGAGACGGTGGTAACATACGTCAACCGCCTTTTCCGTCCGACAAACCTTAAGATCTGTAAGGTAGCGGGACTCGGAGTACCTGTTGGTACGATCTTTAACTTCACCTTCTCGATCGACAACGAGAACGGATTAGTACCCGGTCAGACTAACGAGCCGATCGATGTTGCACCTGTGAATATTCCTGCTGGCGATCCTGCCATCAGTGCCCAGGGTAACTGCGTCATCGTCAATGGCCCGTATGAATCGGCCGAGCCTAACGCAATTCCGGCTTTCGGAACGTTTGACGTCGGATCGATAGTCGCGGTCACTGAAGGAGGAACAGGCGGAACTGTGACGATAACATCTCCAACGGGCACGCCGATAGTCGACCCAGTTAACCGCCGGGCGTTTTTGACCATGGTGACTCCGGGCGGTTATAACGAGCTGCTATTCGTGAATTCGGCCGGAGCCCCTGTATCGACAGGGTTCACCCTGTCGGGACGAGTAATGGCGCCAGACGGCGGCGGACTCCGTAATGCTCAGGTCATCCTAACCAAAGCGGATGGCACGAAGATGACGGTACCGACCAGCTCGATGGGTTACTACTCATTCGACGGACTGCCGAATGAGACCTACACCGTAGGCGTTTCATCGAGACGCTACAGGTTCAGCGCTCGCAGCGTCGATCTGAGCTCGTCACTGGCTAACATTGATTTCACCGGCGTCGAATAAGAACCGGCTGAAACATTAACTTAGGACCAGGGGCGGCCTTCGGGCCGCCCCTTTTATATGTTTAAAAGTCCGTTTTCAATTGGGAGATGTCTGAAAAGTTCATTTTCAATTGGAGGATGTCTGAAAAGTCGGTTTAGCCGCGGAGCGGCTTCAAGACATTAGCCAGATGCGAAGCTTCTGGTAAGATCGCCGGGCGCAACCGGCGGGCTGAAGGCCCGCAAACCAGGTGCCGCCC
>JBGTBC010000385.1:0-6479 GCA_041749555.1 Pyrinomonadaceae bacterium
CGACGCTTTAGGCTGTCTTCCCAATCACTCAGCTCAATCGATCGTGCCGGTACCGAAATGGTCGGGCCATGGTCATCTTCACATTCGCCAACTGCGGGGCCTATATTCGGATCAACAGGATCGTCTCCAACTAACGTGCGCTTGATTGACGTAACGGATAGTCGAACGCGACGCTTTGTTACTATGACCGTTGTAGAATTTTTCATAGAATTTCGGAAACGATTCGTATATACTGCGAAACTAACCGAACAGAGAGATTCGTGTAACGAAAAAAAAACGAAATTTTTCCGAAATTTTGCCTGTTTTGCCAATGCATTACCCGGAAGCACAAAATTACCGATTCGAAGACATCGAAGTAGATGTGGCGCGCGGCTGCCTGGTTCGTAACGGTGAAGAGCGGCACTTGCGTCAACAGGCATTTCAGGTCCTCGTTTACTTGCTCGACCGTCGGGAACGTCTGGTTTCAAAAGCCGAACTATTTGACAGCGTATGGAACAACACGGCCGTGACGGACGATGTTCTTGTGCAGTGTGTGACCGAGATTCGCCGGGCGATTGGTGACGACCCTCATCGCCCCCGGTTTATTAAAACCATTCCGAAATCCGGCTACCGTTTTATCGGCGAGGTCAAAGGAGGTTCGAACGGATCTTACACAGAAGAGATCACGCACGTCGAATTTGAGATCGAGGAAGAGATTCAGAGTTCTTCGAGATCCGATCTGCGATCTCTTTCCATTTTCAACTTCGTGAATCGATATGTTGCGATTGGATCCGCGATAGTTTTGCTTGGAGCGATCTTCTACTTCGCCTGGCCGAAAAATTCAGGGAACGCAGGGGTTCTGATTATGGATGGCCGAACTACGGTGGCCGTGATGTACTTCGAGAACCAGTCAAACAGTGTCGAATTTGATTGGATGCGTGAAGGGCTGGCCGACATGCTGAATGCCGGGTTGTCCCGATCCGATCGAGTAAACGTGCTGAGCCGCGATCGACTCCATGCGCTGATGGAAAGAGGCAAAACGGCTAACATGACTGTCTCAGATGAAAATGTTATGAACGTCGCCCGTCAGAGCAAGGCTGATTATGTTGTATCCGGAAGTTTTGCGCAGATCGGCGAGAGTATCAGGGTTGACATTCGGTTGTACGAAGTAAAAGCGGATGTTTTACTAGCCACGGAATCGCTCACCGTCGATAAGGCCGAGCGCCTGCTAAGCGAGATCGATCTTTTATCCCTAAAACTATCGAATCGATTAAGAGCTGCCCCGAACGACTCTCGGGACATTGCAAGCCTAATGACCAACGACCTGGAGGCGTACAGATATTATTCGATCGCAGTCGAAAAAGCTCACGCTCTTAAGACCGTCGATGCCGTGGAATTGCTGCAGAAGGCCGTCGCGCGCGATCCTGAATTTGCGATGGCTCATGCCCGTATCGGGTATGCGTATGCGGTCACGGCCGGAAAGCTCGAGGAGGGCAAGCCGTATCTGGAAAGGGCGTTTCAACTCTCATCAAGACTGACCGAGAAAGACCGGATGAACATCGCCGCTTGGTACGCGATAGCAAATAAAGATTTTGAGCTGGCGGTCACTTCGTATCGGCAAATAATTCAGAGATCTCCTTTCGAGATGGAGGCTTATTTTCGCCTTGGCCGGCTTTTAGCCGGTGAGGAAAGATTTGATGAAGCTATCGAAGTTTTACGGCAGGGGATGGTGGTTGATCCTGAATCCAAAGACCTCTATAACACCATGGGTACGGTCCTGTCTTATAAAGGGGATCATCCTGGGGCCATAGCGGCTCATGAGCGGTATGTCGCTCTCGCTCCGAATGAACCGAATGCCTATGATAGCCTCGGGCTTTCTTATCAATGGGCCGGAGACCTCCTTAAGGCCGTCGAAAATTATGATCAGGCGCTCAAATTGGATCCCCACTTCGAGATCGCTATCATACATTTGGCAAATACTTGGGTTAGAATGGGCCAATACGCGAGAGCGGTCGAAACTTTCTCTCGATATATTGATACCGTGCCGAATGAAGTGGATAAGACGCGAGGGCTTAACGGCATCGCGTATGTTTATTTGAATAAGGGTGACCTGTCTTCTGCGGCAGAAGTATCGGCCCGATCCACTGTGATCAGAAATGATATTTTCTCTTACGAATATCTGATTTCATGGAAACTGGGAGACAGAGCCAAGGCGAAACGGCTGGAACGCACGATTCTGGCTGAAACAGCCTTTGTCGATCGGGGCACGAGGGCGAATCAGAGATTCGAGCCATATTTTCGAGGTATGATCGCTTTAAATAACGGTAAGAATGACGAGGCGATCGAACATTTTAGAGAAACGCTCACGCATCCCCCTCCGACATGGCATCACGAGGATTATGAAGACTGTCTCGGGCTCGCATTTTTGAGACTTGGGCGTTTCGACGAAGCGATCGCCGAATTTGAGCGTATTTTACAGATTAATCCCAATTATCCGCTTGTACGCTTTCGGCTTGGCGAGGCCTACCGTTCTAAGGGAATGGCCGATGAGGCCCGTAGAAACTACTCGATCTTTCTCGATTCATGGTCTAAAGCTGATATTGATGTGCCGGAGGTAGCAGCCGCACACAAATACCTTGAGTACCGGTGGTGAAGTCCTTCAAGTTTGCAAGCTGCTGCGACTAACCCATTAACCATCCGAAGACCTTCGAGAACGCCCGTTAAGATTTATGGTCTTCTAAAATGTTAAACAATGATTAACATTCATTGACAATGTTGCATTTTCCGTGGTAGATTTCTTATGGTACGTAGCATTAGCGTCATCCCGCCCCTCATTTATTCGATGCTATAGCTGCCCTATTGATGACCAGACCCAGATGTAATTCGGAAGCCGTCCTTTCGCTGTTTAAAAGCGGTGATCGCACACTCGTCATGAAGAAAAAACACATTGATCTTGACTGCGGATTTTCCATATTAGAACTCCTTCTGGTTTTAGTGATCGCGTCGATCCTCGCGGCCTTTGCACTTACTTCGCTTGGCCGAGCGAATGAAAATATGGATCGGCAGAATCTTGCACGGCATTTCAAAGTGTCGCTCGAAAGGGCAAGATTCGATTCTGTTAAGCGCCGGGCCACCAGCACGTCAGGTCCGACTGCCATGGCAAATGTGAAGATAATCAATGAAACAAAGTTCATTGTTACTACCGATGTAAATCAAGATGGTGTGATTGGAACAAATGAATTTCGCACTGCTTCGTTCCCAGACCGAAATGGCATTAGGCTTTTGGTCGATTCGGGAATTACATATCCTGTGACGATCTATTTTGATCGCCGTGGTCACGCTACAATAGTAGACGGCTCCGGAAATCCTACAAGCAAATTCATCTTTTGCGGCAGTGCCTGCTCGTTTTCAACTTCCAACAACTCGAATTCGAATCAGATAATTATTTCGGCCACCGGAACGGTTGCGATGATGGGTGGTAGTGATTCGATTTCATCAGTACCAGATCCTGATGTGACCACCGTATCGTCTACGCAAGGGATCAATCCCGATGTCATGGTCTGGAACCCTGGAGTTCCGGGCTTGACACCGACTCCCAGTCCTACAGGAGTGCCACTTCCGAGCCCATCGATCAGTCCGATTCCAAGTCCTAGTCCTAGTCCTAGTCCTACAGCATTTCCAACTCCGACACCTACACCTACACCTACACCTATGGGTACGCCTCTAGCGACTCCGACCCCGACACCAACTCCATCACCCACGCCGCTTCCGGCATGTGTGAAAAATCAGCGCCCGGGGAATCCACCTACATGTCAATGCAATTCACCCTGGTTTATTGCAAAGAACGGAAAATGTGGGCCATAACCTCAGCGAACTTGATCTTAATTTAGGGGCTTATATACTTGACACCACTACAATTTAATGTATAATGGTTGTATTAGGTTTAATAACCGATAACAACCATGACATATAATAGCTTATTTGCAGTGATGGAAGCGTTCAAAGACGAAAGGAAATGCGTCGATCATCTTGCAAAACTCCGGTGGCCGACAGGCGTCATTTGTCCGCTTTGTGGTAGCTCACGCAAAATCTACAAACTAACACGCGGTCTCAATTTCAAATGTGCCGATTGCAAAAACGAATTTTCCGTTCGTAAGGGCACGATCTTTGAGGAAAGCCGTTTGCCGCTCCGTAAGTGGTTTATGGCCGCTTGGCTTATCACTGCGAACCGGAAAGGTATTAGCAGTTGCCAGTTGGCTAGAGAGATCGGCGTAACGCAAAAAACGGCATGGTTTATGCTCGGACGTTTGCGAGAGGTCGCGGCGGTCATGGGAAGTTTCGGCGGCCCGATTGGTGGAACGGTTGAAACAGACGAAACCTATATCGGCGGAAAGGAAAAGAATAAGCACAACAACAAGAAACTCCATGCCGGACGCGGCGGTGTAGGTAAAGCGGCTGTGATCGGATGCGTCGAACGCGGCGGACGTGTAAAAACCGAACATATCACAGGCACAAGCCAAGAGATTTTTCACGAATTTGTTAAGAAAAACGTGACTTTTGACTCCGTTCTATATACTGACTATCATCGTTCGTATCAGGGGTTGACAAACTACAAACATGAGGCCGTGAATCACTCCGTTGGGGAATATGTACGGGGCAAGGCTCACACAAACGGCATCGAATCCTTTTGGGCATTACTGAAACGCGGACACTATGGAACCTTTCACCATATCAGCGTAAAGCACTTGCACCGATACTTGGCAGAGTTTGAAACCCGTTGGAACATGGTTGATCTAAAGGGCGGCGAACGTCTGGACATGATGCTAGAATCAGCTCCCGGAATGAGGCTCACTTACGAGAGGTTAATTGCTTAATGTCTGACATGCACGAAATAACACCAGATACACCCGTTCATGTCGATATGAGTTTTGAGGACCTATTGGCTAAAGCGGTCAATACCGTTCCGCGCTCACAGTTGGAACTTTGGCTCAATAAGGTTCACTGCGGCGACGTGGTAGAAATGCTAAATAAGATGCCCGCTGAATCCATTGGGTGCATTGTAACTAGCCCGCCGTACAACCTGAAAAATTCAACCGGCAACGGAATGAAGGAAGGCACGAAAACGGGTAAGTGGAAAAACAACCCGCTACAAAACGGCTATACAGATCATAAGGATACGATGCCGCATGATGAATATGTCGCATGGCAGAGAAAATGCTTAACGGCCATGATGCGTGTTCTAAAGAATGACGGTGCGATCTTTTACAATCACAAGACCCGCGTCCAAGCCGGACTCTTACAGGATCGGCATGATATTCTTGATGGCTTTCCCGTCCGGCAATGTATCATCTGGCAACGAAAGGGCGGTTTTAATTTCAATCCCGGATATTTTCTGCCGACATACGAGGTCATTTATCTAATCTGCAAACCCGGCTTTAAGTTGGCTCCGGGTGCAAACGCACAGGGCGACGTTTGGGAAATTCCACAGGAACGCGACAACCCGCATCCGGCCCCGTTCCCAGTAGAATTGGCGCAACGCTGTATCGCCTCTACGACCGCTCAAATCATCCTCGATCCCTTTATGGGTAGCGGTTCAACCGCGATAGCTTGTGAGGCTTTAGGACGCGACTGGATCGGCATTGACATCTCAAAAGACTACTGTAAACTCGCAAAAGAACGCATAAACGCCGCGAGAGGTCTTTTCAGAAAACATGCCTGACGATCTATCCGAATTACTCAATAATCCCGTTCCGATCAACAAGGCCGCTCTATACACCCGCTTGCGGGAAATCCTTGCGCTCGGTTGGCAGGAAATGCCGCGAGGCGTAGCCCGATACAATGGCACGGGCGGACCCGGAAACTTCCTTGAAGATTTAATCGGACTCAAGGCCGGAAATCAGGACATCGCGGACGTGCTAGGTTGGGAAGTGAAATACTACACGCCGAAAACGAATCTCATAACGCTGTTTCACAAAGAGGCAGGGCCATACGGCATCATGCGGTATATGGTTAGTCGGTTCGGCTGGTTAGACGATCAAGGCCGCAAGGGTTTACGGCATACGATTCATGGCCGCTCTGAAATGTTCTATGTCGCTGATGACGCCGGAAACGTCATCATTAGGCCATTACGAGGCAACGGGCCGGTTCCCACTTGGACGCATGATGCACTATTGAACGCTTGTGCAAAACTTAGGCGTTTAATTACAGTCAAAGGTGAAAGGGACGGTCAAAAGGTCCGGTTCGTTCGAGCCGACTGTTACGAGAACTTCCATCTAAGCCTTTTTGTGTCTGAATTGATTAACGGAACGGTTGCAATAGATTTTGACGTTCGAGAAGCGAAGGCTGGAAGCGTAGGACTACGAAATCACGGTACGAAATTCAGAGTTAAGCCGGAAAATATCTGTCGTCTTTACTTCAAAAAAGAACGTTTCAGTTAGCCGTTAGTGGAGTTAAGTATATAAGCCCCTTAATTTAAGATTGAATATATGACTCGTTTCTTC
>JBGTBC010000386.1:0-4339 GCA_041749555.1 Pyrinomonadaceae bacterium
GCGCGGGCATAGTCGGCAGCAGTAAACGCGGGCTGCTGTCCCATAACCGAGAGAGACGACAGGATGAGGACAAAAACGAACGAGATTCTTTTCATTTCATTTCCTAAAGTGCGTGTATTTTTGAAATCAAAGCGAGTCTTAACTATTTTATCCCAAACGCGGTGTTTGTCACGATTGGACAGCTTTTTCTGGTAATATAGTGAAACCAAAATCTTTGCTACGAATAAAAACCTATGCCTAAATATGTGATCGAACGTGAGATACCAGGTGTCGGCGGTTCGCCGGCAGACGCTTTAAAAGCAGTATCCCAAACGTCCTGTAGTGTACTTCAGGAACTCGGCCCGCAAATACAATGGGTCCAAAGCTACGTAACCGGAGACAAGATATATTGCGTATATATCGCTCCTAGCGAGGAAATGATCAGGGAACACGCCAAGCGCGGCGGCTTTCCGGCAAACAGCATCGCCGAAGTCAAAACAATCATCGATCCCACTACGGCAGAAGGTTAGTTTTGTCGGAAGGTCGGCCGGCTGATACCATTCAATGCGTATCGTCGACCCCAATTTAATCGCAACCTCACGAGCATGCGGCCGGCCCCACTTTTTCCTACGAACAAATTTCTAGTATTCTATGTAGTTAACGCTTTTGCGGAGCGATCATATGAGCACTGAAGTCGTAATGCCTCAGATGGGCGAGTCCATCACCGAAGGTACCGTTTCCAAATGGCTGAAGAATGTCGGCGACCGAGTCGATAAAGATGAGCCGATACTCGAAATATCAACAGACAAGGTTGACGCCGAGGTCCCCAGCCCCGGGGCCGGTATCTTGCTTGAGATTAGGACCGCGGAAGGCGAGACCGTCGAAGTCGGAACCGTAGTCGCGATCGTCGGCGAAGAAGGCGAGGCAGGCGTTAAGGCCCCCGTTCCTCCGCCGGAGGTGGAAGAGGCGGTAGCCCCTGCAGAAGAACCAGTTGTCGATACCCAGCTTGATGTGAAATCCGAAACCCCGAAAACCGTAGAAACGCCATCACAACCATCTGATGCTGAAGAACAGCCGATGCCCGCGGCAAAACCTGCATCCGCGGCCAGCAGCGATGCCACCGAGATCGTGATGCCGCAAATGGGCGAATCGATCACCGAAGGGACCGTTTCAAAATGGTTAAAGTCCGTTGGCGACAAGGTCGATAAGGACGAAGCTCTTCTCGAGATCTCGACCGATAAAGTAGATGCTGAAGTGCCGTCGCCGGCAGCGGGCACATTGCTCGCGATCAACGTGCAGGAGGGTGAGACCGTAGAGGTCGGGGCCGTTCTAGCGCTGGTCGGAGCAGAGGGATCAGCAGCGAGCGAACCTAAACCCGAGGCCGAGCCCGTCAAAACAGATGCGGCGCCTGCGGCACCCACCGCTTATACAGCGGCCCCGGTTTCGACAGCCCCCACAAACGGCGGCGGTAAGAGTGACGCTACCATTGACGATCTGCGCCGCACCAGATCCAGCCCACTTGTGCGGAATATCGCCCGCGAACATAGCATCGACATCTCCCGCATTCCGGGAAGTGGATTGAGCGGCCGGGTCACCAAAAATGACATTATGTCATTCATCGAGACCGGTGCCGCGCTTCGGCCCGAGGATCTGCTCGTCAAGGGCGCTCCGAAACTTGCCCCGGTACCGGAGGTCCCGAAGTCTACTCCTGCACGGGCAACAACCGTGGCAACGGAAGACAGGGTAGAAAAAATGTCTGTGATGCGAAAGAAGATCGCCGAGCACATGACATTTTCCAAGCAGACATCTGCCCACGTGACGAGCGTTTACGAGATCGACATGACCAACGTCGCGAAATTCCGTGCAAAGCACCAGGCGGACTTTCAGGCGAAATTTGGCACGAAGCTGACGTACATGCCGTTTATTTTTGAGGCAGTTACAGCGGCGATTCGCGAATTCCGCATCGTGAACTCGCAGGTTGACGGCGACCAGATCATTTACAAGGGTGACATCAATCTGGGAATGGCTGTGGCTCTGGATTGGGGACTGATCGTTCCGGTTATACGAAATGCGGACACACTCTCGCTCTCGCAGCTCGCTACCGCCGCAAACGATCTCGCCGACCGTGCTCGAACCAAGAAACTTAAGCCCGATGAGGTTCAGGGCGGAACATTCACCATCACAAACCCGGGCGTGTTTGGCGGCCTTTACGGCACGCCTATCATCAATCAGCCGCAGGTCGCAATTCTTTGCGTTGGCACGATAGAAAAACGGACAAAGGTCCTGACGTCGTCAGATGGTGATGATTACATCGCAATACGGCAAATGGCATATTTTGCCCTTACCTATGACCATCGGGTCGTCGACGGCTCTGACGGCGAGAAATTCCTGTCATATCTCAAATCGTACCTGGAGAACACGGACTTCGAATATTGATAAACTTCGAAAAAAACTATAGAAATCCCCCGTTCTATACTGTATTCTCACTTTGAGGTCTGGATCGGTGTATCAGGAAGGCACCTTAATTTATCTTTCAGGGTATTTTGTACAACCCTTACTCCCCGGAAAGCGTCTATGGACACGTAGTTTTGCAAACCGCACAAAAATTTTGGAGGAAGAATATGTTTAAGAAATTCTCGGTTTTATTGTTATCCCTGGTAATCGGGGCGATCGGTGTTTATGCACAAAATGCCCAGTTACGCACTGCTGTTGCGGGTCAAAAGTACAAGATCAAGGGGATCGTCGTCGCTAAAGACGATACAAACACATTTGTAGTTCGGGATTCGGTCGGCGTTGATACGCGGATCGTGGTCGCTCCGAACGCTAGCATCAAGAATAATAGCTTTTGGGGTGGTGACAAATTCCCCGTAACCTCTCTGGTTCGCGGCCTCAATATGGAAATTGAGGGCGTTGGGGATGCTTCTGGAAACGTGACCGTTAATAAGGTTCGTTTTGACAAGAGCAATTTGCAGACAGCACAGTCGATCGATTCACGTGTCACTCCGGCTGAAGAAAGGCTGTCCGCCGCGGAACAGAACGCTGAGCGAGTCTCAGGGCAGATCGATGAGCTGATGGCTATTTCGAATGCCGCCAAAGGCGGAGCAAAGGCCGCTCAGGATACCGCCGATGCCGCGGTTGCCGGAGTTAATGCTACTAACAAGCGTATTACCGATCTGGACGATTATGTTGTCCAGACCACCGCCACCGTGAATTTCAAGGTTAACAGTGCGGTTCTTTCGCCTGAGGCAAAAGCATCGCTTGATGAGGTTGCATCTGCTGCTACGACGCTCAAAGGGTTCATGATCGAGTTGACAGGGTTCGCTTCGGCGGAAGGTAATGCGAAGGCCAACAAGGCTCTGAGCGAACGCCGCGCAAAGGCTGTAAGGGAATACCTGATCGAAACCCACAACGTTCCGCTGCGTCGGTTTACGGATTCGTACGGATTCGGAGTGATGCATGCGGTCGCGGACAATTCCACACGAGAAGGACGCGAGCAAAATCGACGTGTTGAGGTCAAGCTGCTGGTCAGCCGCGGCATCAACCAGAATGTCGAGGTAAGGTCGCAGACGAACGACGAATAATCACGATCAATAAGGCATCGAACCCAGGAGTGATCAAATTACACTTCGTTCGATGCCTTTTCTATGCCTACTCCCGTCACACTCAGCGAGAAATTATGCGATTCAGCAGGTTATCAGGTACGGCATTTTTTCTGATGGCCGTTATTGGCATGGGGTCTATTGTTTCCGGACAAAGGCCAACGCCTACGCCGATTGACAGTGATGAGGTGATCAAAGTACAGTCACGCCTCGTTGTCGTACCGGTTTCGGTTACTGATTCAAATGGCCAGCCCGTGCCCGGATTGACCGCCCAGAACTTTCGTATACAGGAAGAAGGCCGCGTGCAGGAGATCGACCAGGTCACCGATGCGGAAAATACCCCGCTCGAGATCGCCCTTCTCATCGATGTCTCCGGTAGCGTCAATCCTCTCTTCGATTTTGAGATCAAGACTGCGGCCCAGTTCCTCGAATCGGTAATGAAACCCGATGATCGGGCAACAATATTCCTCATCGGCGACAAACCGATCACATTGGCCGTCAGGGAAAATGCGGTCCAGGCGGCTGCTCGCGTCAGGACCATCGTCCCTTCAGGAAAGTTCACGGCATTTTACGACACGGTTTCGACGGCCGCCCAGTATCTCCAGAAAAATGCCCCGATCCGCAGCCGGCGAGTGATCCTGGCACTCACCGATGGCGAGGATAATTGGAGCGATTTGACACGCGACGCCGAAAAATCTACCTATCGCGATATCGACGTTAACCGGCTGACCCAGGAAGTGCGCAACCAGCTTGCCGCTCGC
>JBGTBC010000387.1:0-10142 GCA_041749555.1 Pyrinomonadaceae bacterium
GATAGCGATCGTGAAACGGGGTCGCCGATAACCCCATAGACACGCGTTTCCCGGGTGAGGTGAGGCACGCGGTAGAGGTTTGTAAGATCCTTCGCCGAGATCTGCCCCGGAGCCGTTTCGGTGCCGATCGAACCATAGGACCACAGCGACCCGTACACCGGGCCGAGGACGCGCGTGATCTTCCCGGCCTCTCCCATTGCGATAGCTATGATCGGCTGAGAAATTTCTCCAGCATTCCGCAGCAACCTCCAAACAGGCAGAGTATCTACTATGTCATCGGCAAAACAGGCATATTTGATGACCGCGGGCTGGCGAACCCTCAGCCTGTCAAAGACTTGCTCGGCATTATCGCCCGTGGAGTCGAAATCGTGAAAAGAAAGTATGCGGTTGGGCCATTCGCCGCGAATATCAAAGACATCCTCTTCGAGATCGACGGCCCAAAACCCCTCTCCCAGCCTCTCCCAAAAGTCCCTTCGAGTTTGAGCCGAAGCAGGGCCGCGGCCGCCTTGATCGGGTGCTCGGAAAGTAGCGATCAGCGGCTTCGCGGCACCGTTACATCGCAAATATTCGAGCAGCACGTGCAGTTCCTCATTGTGTAGATGATCAAATCTGACCTCGATGAGATCGGCGACTTTTGACGCTTCCCGTATCTTTAATACCGCGTCTGCACTCGTTTCTGCACTGACCGAGGCGCAAACCTTACCGATTTTCATAGTCAAAGGTCTTTTGGTCCATCACGAAACTAAGGGTGAGGATCAGACAGATGATCACACAAACAGCGGCGGCAACGACTATCGCCGTATTTCCGCTCTGCTTGACCGCTATAGCGGTCGCTGCCCAAGCGATTGACATTGGAAAGATATAATTCTTCAGCTTCCATCTCACGGCAGCCGCAACTACTGCAGCAAGCAGAATAAGGGCGACGCCGATCGCATTCCACGTCTGGCTGCCGAACGAAACTCCCAAATAGTTTAAAAACACGACGAAATTGACGAGCGTGGCGGCGGTAACCCATCCTGCGTATATCCCGAAGGGAATTTTTGTAAATAGAGCCCCGCCAGATTCAGCATCCAATGAAAATTGTCTCACGATCAATATCAGCGTAAAGAGCAGGGCCAAGATTACGAGCAGGCAAATTGCGATCTGATCGTGATGCCAGAAATAGATCCACGCACAGTTTAGGACGCACGAGACGACATAAAGCGAGCGAACTGGCCGAAACCGCGCGAGGTTTCGCGGCAAAAGCTGGTAGATACTGAAAGCGATGATCCCAATATAGATCAAGGTCCATATCGAAAATGCGTATCCGGCAGGAGTCAAGATCGTCGGATATCGGTCCGAGACCGCATCGGGCGTCACATCGTTAACGTATCCCGTCGCAGCGAGGCCGTTGTAGACTATAGTCGCAATTGTTGCAACTAAAACCAGTATCGAACGCATCCGATCAGCCGAGTGGATGTTGGTCATTTATCGATTATTACACTTTTTGTTTGAAAGATGGCGCTGTGCGGGGCAATTTCACTATTTGGTATCAACTGCGCTGAAAACGTAAAGTTTTGTAAATTTATAAGGGCCAAATATGGTATATTCCCTGTATATATACAGTCATAGGCATATGGCACCCTAATTGCAAGTAATAAAAGTGGACACATCTTCCCACTTTCCCCGCGGTGTCTGATATCAATAGGGGATGAAAAGTACCATGAAATTTTTACAGAAGATCATATTTTTGGTTGGCGTAACGGTCGCTCTCGCTATGACGGCATCTGCGCAGCGGGAAGACCCTAAAAAACCGCCGCCAAAGGAAAAGCCGCCGGTCGTAACGCCGCAGCCGAAGAATCCTCCACCAAAGGACGACCCGAAAAAGCCGAAAAAGCCGGCTTATGAACTGGTCGCGATGAGGTTTGATCAATTAATAGCCAATTAAAAAGAAGAGGGCAGACCCGACGGATCTGCCCTCTTTTTTTATCTGCTGGTCCAACGAACTGAACCCGAATTCATTGGTGCCGTCTAGAAGATTTGAACTTCTGACCTATCGCGTGTGAAGCGAGTGCTCTACCGCTGAGCTAAGACGGCATCTGGCTGCGATCAGATCGCGGGATCGTCAGCCTTGGCGGGACGGTTTTCGTCGGTGCCCTTGATCGAACTTAGAGACGAATCCGTGTAGAAGTGCCTTGTTCCAGTTGCGGAGACACCTTCAGATACCTGCGGATCGGCATTGATGGAATATGATGGCGGATTCGCTGCAGAGCCGGGGATGACATTCATCGTGAAGATGTAACCGTTGACAACCGGGCGCTCCCCCGCAAACTTCTCATCAAGGCTTACCCTTTCGATCAGCTCGTCAAACGTCGCAAAGTTGCCCTTGTTCCGCGAGGCGTACTGAGCTTGGAATTTTCGGATGTTATCGACCGATTGTGCCGCGGTGGTTTCGTTTCCCGATCTGATCACGGCCTGCCATGCAACGCTACCTACACCGATCAGAAGCCCGATGATAGCGATGACGATCATCAGCTCGATCAGGTTAAAACCTCGTTGACCCCTTATCCGACTCTTAATATTATTCATAGATCCATTACCTCTTCCAGGTCGTTCACGAAGGCGGATGCCTTAAGTTTCAAAAGTTTAGTTTGTTTTGCCTTGAAATTCAATTGGCGGCCTAAAAGCTCAGCACGCATTTTAACGCAACTTTTTCATGCGGCCGCGGTTTGTAATCAGGTAGAATGTATTACGAGCGGCATAGCCGCGATTGTTAAAAATGAGAGATTGGATCGTCACCGAGACAAACCCGGGCACTGATAATATCGTTCTGGAATTCGATCCGGCTGCCAGGGTCGCCGAAGTGCAGGCAGCTATCGAGCGCGTGATACGCGGAAAGTCCGAAACGGTTAAGCTCGCCCTCATCACCCTCCTCGCGAAAGGGCATTTGCTTATCGAGGACATTCCCGGCATTGGTAAAACGACCCTTGCGAATGCTCTCGCGCGTACTCTGGAGTTGTCTTTTCAGCGGATCCAGTTTACATCCGACCTTTTGCCCTCGGACGTTATCGGCCTTTCTGTTTTTAATCAAAAGAGCGGAGATTTCGAATGGAAAGCTGGTCCGATATTTTCTAACCTTGTACTTGCAGACGAGATCAACCGGTCAACGCCAAAAACGCAATCTGCTTTGTTAGAAGCCATGGCAGAGGAGCAGGTTACCATCGAGGGCCGGACTCGCGGCCTACCGACACCTTTCATGGTGGTCGCGACGCAAAATCCCTCGGAACACCACGGAACATACCCTTTGCCGGAATCGCAGCTTGACCGTTTTATGCTCCGTCTTCATATGGGCTATCCCAGCCTCGTAGACGAACGCCAGATACTTCGCGATCGCGAAAACAGCGACCCGCTTGAAACACTTGACCCGGTAATGTCGCAGGCTGACATCCTCGTGCTGCAAAATATGGTCAGCAAAGTCCGTTTCGATGATTCGCTAATGGACTATTTGCTTGAGATCGTGGATTTGACGCGTCGTTCGGAATCACTTGAGATAGGGATCAGCCCTCGTGGGAGCCTGGCCTTATTCCGTTCTGCTCAGGCCCTTGCACTCGTCGAGGGCCGCGATTACTGTATCGCGGATGACGTCAAGCGGCTCGTGCTTCCCTGTTTCGCCCATCGCGTTCTCGTAAATTCAAGGGTCAACGTCCTCCGCAGCCGGACACGCGAGGCCGAACACGTCTTGAGCGAAATTCTCCAAAACGTCACGGTCCCGATCTAGCCCCTTGAATCTCCGGTCATTATCACAACTTATTAGCCCGCGGGACATCCGAAATGCGGTGTTGGGGATGGCGGTTGTCGTCGGCGGCCTCGGACTTTCCGGATTGACCGTCTATGTACATAGAACGGGGGATGCTCGTATGGCCACGGTATTGGCCGGACTATCGCTCGTTTCGGTACTGCTGATCCTCATATTCATTGTGCCGCCTCTCGCCCGGAATGCCGGCCGCGAGGCCTCGCAACTGAATCTGCCGTTTGAATTCACTTCCGGCGGCGCGATCTACTTCGTACTTATTCTCGTCGTGGCCTTTTCGGCCTGGAATACGGGCAACAACCTGCTTTTCCTGATCCTCTCGTTCCTGCTTGCTGCCCTCGTAGTGGGATTTTTTGCGGGAAGCCTTTGCCTAAAGAAGCTGGATGTCCGGATGCGGTTTCCGGAGACAATATTCGCAGGTGAAGCTACTCCTCTCCTGGTAGGTGTTACCAATCGAAAGCGGTTGGTACCTGCTTTCTCAGTTATTGTTGAGGTCCGCGGCAAAGAGCGGGAGAGATCGATAGCGGCCCCGGAACTGGATAATATCCTTCCGGGATGGCTCGCGAGGCGTTTCAGCCGTGCTCCCGTGGTGAGCAGGACCCTCGATCACTTCGAATATGTGGCGGCACACGGTCAGATCGAGGCCAGGACCGAACATATCTTTCCGACTCGCGGACGTCTGCTGATAAAGAATTTTGAGCTGTCGACCAAATTCCCTTTCGGGTTTTTTCGCCATCGCCGTCGCCTGCCTGCGCGCGAAGCCGAGCTTATAGTATTTCCTAAGATTATAGATCTTGACCGAACGGTAACCGATGTCCCGGCCGAGGCAGGTACAAAAACATTGGGAAAACGCGGGGCCGGCCAGGACCTTCTTGCATTGCGTGAGTATCGTCCGCATGACGACCTTCGAAGTATCGACTGGAAGGCCACCGCGAAAACTCGCGATCTGATAGTTCGTGAGTTCGCGGCTGATGAAGATAAGAACGTAACTGTCATTTTTGACACGCGGCTTCCTTCAGAGGCCGCCAGTAGGCTCAGCATCCGGGAAAAAATAGCTGCCGAGCAAGCTGGCAAAGCAGTAGTCGTATCTGAGAAATTTGAAATCGGCGCTAGCCTCGCCGCGTCAGTCCTTTTACGTTTGGCCGCAGAGAGTTCGAACTTCCGATTGATCGTCGGCGACGATGAGGGAGATTTTGGGATGGGCCGCCAGCATTTGTATGAATCGCTGAAAAGGCTCGCCTTGGCCGAACCGTTGTTTACTGCTGAACCAAATACTTCAGAACCCGAGAGCGGTCTTCTACGTATTCTTGACGAAGCGGGAGATAGCGACATTTGTCTGATCACATCTCTGGACGATGACAGGCTTTCACCCGGATCGCGTGAACGATTGAATATCATTACGTTTTAGGGTTAAATTCTTGTCATAAATCAGGCTCTTGCGGTGTATCCCTATCGAAGAGCATTTCGATGCTGACAATGAACGAGAGTACCGACATTCTTGTGGACATAATGTCCGAACATACATCGACGGCGGCAGCGAAAGGCAGGATCGGGTTTGATGAGGCATTCGCGCTTCACCACCGTACTGTCTTCAGGGCGGCACGGTCAGTCGTGCACGACCCCGCTCTCGCTGAGGATGTCACCCAGGAAACGTTCCTAAGGCTGTACAAGAATCAGGATTCGATCACCGATAACGAAATGCTACGCCCGTGGCTCATTAGGGTAGCGATAAACGTCGCCAAGAACACGATCCGGGGTAATATAAGGGCGAACACGCGGGACGAGAATTACGTCAAAGAGACAGGTGATACGTCGGTTCCATCGGTTGAGATCGATTACGAAGAATACGCCGGTGTCAATGAGATCTATCGGGCCCTTAACAAGATAAAGGAGCCGCTCCGAAGTTGCCTTATGCTCAAACAGCAGGGACTGTCTTACAAAGAGATCGCCGGCAGCCTGGAGCTGAATGAAGGCAGTATTGGCACTTTTATTGCTCGTGCCCGGCAGGAATTTACCCGGTACTACGGCAAGATCGGGAAGGAAACATTATGAAGGAAAACTGTTTGGACATCGGAATGGTTCAGGCGTTTATGGATGGGGAGCTTTCCCACGACCAGATAGCCCGTGTCTCCGATCACCTCGAGGGGTGCCACAGTTGTGCTTACATGCTCGGCCAGGCCGAGGATGAGGCGGCCGTTGTGTTTTCGGCCCTCGACCGTGAGTTTAATACGCTGGTACCTACTCAGCGGCTTTGGAACAGGATCAACGAATCGATAGAGACGGAGAATGATAGCAGGCCGTTTTGGCGAAAAGCCCAGGCATTTTTGGCGACAGCGTTTGCCAGCCCGTCTTTGGTCGGGGCAGCCGGCCTTTTGATCGCTGTCGGTGCATTTTCACTGGTGCTATTGAACAACGACCCTGTGCCGACCGATTTCACTGCTTCCCGACCTGGCGTGTCAGTACCGCAGGCTGCGGATCCTGCCATCGAACCGGTGAAGGTCAAAGAACCGATCACCGTTCATTCGACGGGCGATACCGTGGTCGATCCGGGCCCGCAGTTCGAACGTGCCGTTTATCATCCAAGAGCTGTGTCGAAAGCCCCGGCTTCAGCCGTCAAAGGCACCGCTCCGAATTTGTCAAATGGCTACATGGAGGGAGAAGAGAGTTACGTAAGAACGATCTCCAGCCTGGCACGCACTGTCGAAGAACAAAAAGATGCGGTTCTCCGCCCATCTGAGCGAGTGGCATTCGAAAGCGACATGGCCTTCGTCGAAGATACGATAGCCAGAATGCGTCAGGAAATAAAACGGAATCCAAAGAACGAAACGGCCAGGCAAGTGCTGTATTCGTCATATCAGAACAAGATCGATCTTCTGAATTCGGTCTCGCAAAAAGAGGAATTGGTGGCTAGCCTCAACAGATAGGCTTCCTCCCGACCGATGTATAAGTTCATTGAAATTACAAATAGAGGGCTCGTGATAGCCGTCATCGCTTTGACTGCGTCGATGTCGCTGCTTGCCCAGACAGCCCCGGAAAAAAACCCGCGCCCCCCTGTGCCGGCACCGGCTCCAAAGGTCAAGGTCGAACGTCATCCTACCTGGCCCTCGGCAATAAAGGGCGAAGTCTCTGAAAAATCGATAAAAGTAGATCCTAATGTCAATGTCTGGCTGCCGTGTGTGAGTCGGGGTTCGGTCAAGGTCACAGGATGGAACCGAGATGAGGTTCGCGTTTTTGTCGACGGCGGCAATACATTCAATTTCACCGTGCAGGAGAAGAGCCCGAGTTCGGGGGCTCCGGTCTGGATCAAGGTCTCGGGTGTTCAGCCAAAGGGCCGGTCCGGACCGGTCAGCGAATGTATCTGGGGCGAGGACATTGAGATCGATGTACCCGTAAATGCCTCAGTCAACTTAAAAGGGAATGAGATAACGGCTCGGATAGATTCGATCCGCAAGGCCGAGGTAAAGGTCGTCGGCGGCAACATTTCGCTGCGAAATATCACAAACGGCGTCGGTGCCTATTCCGGCCAGGGCGATATAACGGTCGAATCATCACAGGGTTCAATTTCGCTGGAAAGCACGACGGGTAACATCCTCGTTTTCGAAGCGGGACCGAGTGAGATCGCCGACTGGTTCAAGGCCAAGACAAACGGCGGGACGATCTCGCTGCAAGGTCTCAGCCATCGCCAGGTAGAGGTCAATTCGATATCCGGCTCGGTGACATTCTCAGGCAATATCCGCACAGGTGGATCCTATAACCTCCGCACGTCACGCGGCTCGATCCGCATGGCGATCCCGGCAGCTTCTTCGTCACAGATCTCGGCTACTTACGGTTACGGCGCCTTCAGAAGCGAGATACCGATCGATATCTCCACCGAGAACGTCTCCCCCGGGCCCATCAAGACGATCGTAGGCACCTTCGGCAAAGGCGGCGACGCTATTATAAGACTCGCCTCGAACAACGGCAGTATAGCGATAACGAAAATACCCTAGCCGGTTTATTGCTCGGTTAGCTGCTGGCCGGTCCGCGATTCAAACTGCTCGGCCATCGACTGTCCCTCGCCCACCGAGTCATCTTTTGTTATCCGCTCGACGCGCCACATTGGGAAAAAATTATCGCTCATCAGCAGGTGCTCCTCCCCCGCCGCAATTGAACGGCACCAATCGTCGAAATATCCAAGATCGATCGATCTGACAACGATTCCCGCGGGGTGTACCTCTCCAAGGATGGCAAGCAGCTTCTCCCTCGGCGAGTGCAGGATAGCGATAACAATGTCTCCGGAGTTTAGTTTCATCGAGAAAATCCCTTTTTTATGAGCTATCGACGATCTTAACACGGTGGTCGGTGGCCCCGCCGCTGGAGCGGGACTTCGACAAAAACGACAGGGAGATCTGGGTGAAAAACGGGACGAACGCGGGCGGCGTCTCGTTTGGTACTGGCCCAGACCAACCGCAGTGGGCCCAACGGCAAATACACGCGCTACGAAGACCGCGGCCTAGTCACATTTGGCGAAGTGTCTTGGAATAGGCCATTGATTCAACGAATCAGACCCCATCAAAAAACGAGTTCAGATCGTTAACCTATGATACGCTGAGTGACTGTGAACGATCCCCGGATCCCGATGGCTGCACCACTGATCGAGGCATATCTGAATGCCGCCGATACCTCGGATGCCGATGAGATCCTCGTTCGGCTGCTCGAGCAATTGGTTGAGCCGCAGGTAACGTCACTGATCCGCCAGAAGCTGCACGTTACGCTAAACCCAACGGACGACCGGCGGGAAAACCAGGACGCTCTCGAACTCGCGGGCGAGGTAAAAACCCTTATAGTTGCTAAACTCGCCAAACTGAAAACCGAGCAAAACCCATCGGGGATCGAGAACTTTAACGGATATGTTCAGGCCGTAATAATCAACACAACCAATCATTACCTAAGACGCAAATACCCGGTTCGACTGCGTCTGAAAAACCAGCTTCGATATGTATTGAGCCATGATAAGCGGTTTGCCTTATGGAGCGATCTCGGGGGCGAATGGGTCTGCGGTCTCGCGGGTTGGCAAAATCGGGATATGCAGATTACGGCATTCGGGGCCGGACAGCATGAGGCACTGAGAAAGGCCGAACCGGCGCCTGAGCAGGCGAACCTTTCCGACCTAATCGCAACTGTCTTTTCGACAAACGGGGCCCCGATGCGTTTTGGGGATCTGGTTTCGACCGTCTACGAAGCTCGTCGTGCAAGCGAACCGGTCGAAGTCTCGGAAGAGGATTGTTACAAGCTTAGCAGGGGCGAACATAGGCGGACCCATGACAAGCTCGAACACGCTGCCGTCCTCGGCGAGATATGGTCGGCAATCAATGAGATGCCGCTGAGGCATCGCTGTGCTCTTTTGCTCAATTTAAGAGCGCCTGACGGGGAAGGGCTGATAACATTTTTGCCTATGACGCGGGTGGCGTCGATCCGCGACATCGCCCGATGCCTGGAAATGAGCGAGGGTGAGCTCGCGAGGATCTGGGGTGACCTGCCGTGGGACGATAATGCCATTGCAGAATACCTGCGGCTGACCCGCCAGCAGGTCATTAACCTGCGGCAATCGGCCCGATCAATGCTGAAACGGAGGATAAAGGAACTTTAAGAAACTAATCTGGGGATCGGCAATCTCGGATACTTTTTTTCGTCTATAAATTATGTCGTCGGAGCATTTAACAACTGAGGCCCTGAAAGGATATGTGAAGAGGACGCTGGATCCGGACGACCTCTTAAGCGCCGACCGGCACTTACAGGCGTGTGGCGAGTGTCGTGGCCGTTTATGCGAGCTAAAACCGATGCAGAAAGCAGCAGCAATCTTATCAAAGGCATGTGAATCGGATGGGGAAGTCGACCTTCACCTGAGCTATGACCAAATGGAGGCGCACGTCGATGGTACGAATGACGATGTGGCCCGAGAGATCGTCGATGTCCATACGGCGGAGTGCTCGTCGTGTCTGGACCAGCTCAACGATCTTAGGGAACTAAAAGAAATTATCAGGGGCCAACGGGTGGGTACTGTGCCGTCATCCGCCACGCAAATAAGTTTTTGGGACAAGATAGCAGCCGCATTGACGGTCAGGACGGCTGTGGCCGTGGGTGCGTTAGTGATATTTGCCCTGGGGCTCTGGGGGATCTCTAATCTAACTAGTTCCGTATGGATGGAAGCGGTTGTCGTGGATGAAGAGCCGCCCGCCGAAATACCTCGGCCGGACCAATCGGACGCCTCAAATGATGACGCCAGCGGCGAGGTTGCCGGTCTCGATGATCAGGCAAATCGCGAGACGCAACCGGTCGTTTCGCTTGTCGACGGCGGTTACCGTTTGGAGTT
>JBGTBC010000388.1:0-3072 GCA_041749555.1 Pyrinomonadaceae bacterium
GCCGGCTCCATAACCAGTGATGCCTCCGCCGACGCCGACAGCCTTAACACCCCCGCCCTTGCCCGTTTCCCATTCGGCGGCGGAGTTGATGATTCCAGCACGAAACGGATTTTGAAGCGTGGTGTTTTCTTCGTCGCCTTCGGTATTCTCTCGGTTTCGCACTTTTCGAGCAGAATTATTCGACCGAGAAGCATTTTCGCTCTTACTCGGTTCTTCCTGTTGTTCGTTGGGGCGATCATCGCGTTCCAAGGCAAAATGTTCTGCGAGTGTATTTCTGACGGCTCGTGAGAATCGATTCGCGAGGCCTTGCGCATAGCTGGCCAGAATGACCTTTAGCGAAGGGTTCTTCATCAGGCGCCAGGCTGTGTAGCGGATGGTGACAAGCTCGCTCTTGCCGTGACGCGGCGGCATGAAGATCATTAAACGCTTGATCTTGCCTTCGGTCACAAGCTGAAGCGTCTTGATCAGCAGTTTGAGATGCGGTGCGTCCCAATGGAACATCGGCGGCGAGACGCGTTTGATCCATTCGTGAAATTCATTAATCGAATCTTTACTATTGTCTGCGGCCGGTTCCTTTGAAAGGAGTTTGCGGTCCCATCCATATCGCTCGATCCAGCCGGATCTTATTCCTCGCGGATACAAACATCGACGGTTGAAATCGGCAAACCCCATACTTCGCATCTCACGCTCGATGCGTGAATGCTCACGGCCTTCGTACTGGAAGAAGAGCCTGCGGCAGGTTTCGAGGCGTTTCTGAAGGTATTCTTCGGTTGGTCGCATAGCAGGATACAAAGGCCGGAGCCAGTATCCAGACTATGCAATCACGTCGCACAGATGCAATACCATTTGGCGTGATTTGTCTGATTTGGCGTATTTTGTATGATTTGGCGTGATTTGTATGATTTGGCGTGAAGTGGAGCATTTTGCCCCAGAATATAGCGTCTGGTGAACTTGCCGAATTATCTTTCGAAATCTCCGGGTAGTTAGCATACCAGGAATCGCGAGAGTGCATGTGGAAATGGATTTAGATAGAGAGGATATATTCTCAGGAATTCATTCCGCCGATGTTTGGCAATGATCTCAGCAGTTATATGGAAGTATCTACAACATTGCCCATATTCTTTACCTGAAAAGCAAGTACACGAATCAGACGGGCTAACATTTGCCAATAAATAGTCGAAGCTGTGCGGCGTTTCCGAACCAATCCATCGTCCCCCTCTGTCGAATACATCCCACTTAATTAGCCAAATCATGGCGTGTTTCAGAAGTTCCACGATTGAAGAACGTTCTGTCCATGGAAATCTCCAAGGCGGATAGAGACACATACCATCGGATCCGCGGGTGTGATTTCTCGTACGGTGCGTGATCTCCGGTTCGATCACCTGACAGAGGGGCATTTTGCTATCATTAAAGTCAGTAACGCGTATCCGGAAAAGTCGAAACGGGTTGCCAATTTTTGCGGCTAAAAGGCTGTCACCGTGTTCGACCGTGCACGTGGGGGAATGCCGAATACCTACCACAGGCCCGGTACAAACTTCGACGTGTCGGTCCATATCGAGATCGTCGAGTAATGCCCCATAGTCGGGTTGCGAAACAATGGGTTTCAACCAGCCTTCCCAGACGGTTTCACCGTGATCCCGACTTTTTGAAAGCTCAAGCTCTGGAAAGTGCAATGCAACTTCTTCGATCTTCCCAAAGGTTCGCGCGTTCAATCTACTCTCCGTAGGGTGCACGCGGGGACACGCTTGACGTTATAATTGCAGGAGCTTTTCCTCCAACACCAGACGCCGCCGAATGCGAGCGTTCTTTCCTCTCGAAAAGAGCCGAAACGTCATCCGAACCGTCAAACTTCCGAAGCCGTTCGAGCATTTCTTTTCTCCAAGCAAGAATTGCAGATCGTTCCATATCCGAAAAGTCATCAACGTACGCGTCTATCATTCTTTCTGGATCGGCACGGTCCGGTATCTGGCTATGTGATATCCAATTCGGGAGCTCTTCGAAGATTTTCATGAGGGCGTCGTAAATTTCTAAACCGGGGTTTGTTCGGAAATAGCCGGTCATGATTAATTCGAGGTGAAATGACTTTAACTTGAAATGCTCGTTCGATTCGCTTGCCACATGTTTCGATTTCTTCACGCACTTCGTACTGCGTCGGAAGTCCTCGTTCTCATCATTAACAACTTTCGCCACATGAATGTAACCAATGGGATCAGAGAGTATGAACGAGATTGACCCGATTCCGTCCGCCACGCGTTTGTATTCTCGCTGCCTACCCAGATGCCCTTTAAGAATCAGCTCAGGCACTCGAAAGATGTCATCGTCGAACTCATTTTTGACGCCAGTTTCCCAAGCCGGCACGATATCGACAGAAAATTCCTCTTCCGTTTCCCGAAACAGGGTGATTGATACGGAATGTGACTGAATTCGAATCCTACTTGTGAGACCGTCAGGTGCGACAAAGTTTTCATCTAATAACTTCGCAATCTCGCCAATCGCGGCTGAGGGATCAGGCGATAGCTCGCGCGAAAAGCCAGCCCGAAAGAGCACGTCGAGATCGTGAGGAGGACGGATGGCCGTATACCGTGGATAGGAGCCAATTTGGCGACATCGATGCTCGCCAAGCAAAGAACAAACGGAGGAGTATATCTCAGTAATAAGCCGCCTCTGCCCCTCGGTGGGGGTTAACTGTTCGTGCGAATATTTTCTTAATGCTTCATTTTTCATAATTTGTGGTGATCATCGCAGTAAAGATGTCATTGAGGAGTCGTCCGCGGAAGTTTGAAACAGCGGTGTTCCGCAGCAAGTCAATTTTCTCCATGGTCGTTTGATCTATTCGATCTGCTCCTGACGGGCAATAAACCAACAGTGGGAATTGATCCTTTTTTGCGACCAAAATCTCGTCGAAATGATCCTTCCAGTCTGGATAGTAAACAATAAAGAAATCCGTGTCTTCATGGTTGGCAAACTCTGCCATATTCGGAATACCCACCAAATTGTTGTCGTTGAAGAGGGACGAGCGCAACACCACTTCACGTAGCGTTATGAGCCCGTCGCCCTTGGCGAATAAAGCAA
>JBGTBC010000389.1:0-8008 GCA_041749555.1 Pyrinomonadaceae bacterium
TTGACAAGCGCTTCATAAACCGCGGTACGTACTTCCTCGACCGACTTTCCCGCCTGTCGAAGACCCTCGATCCGCGAGATCTCGCTGTACTCAGCCTGAGTGATCGGAGTCTGCGAAGCAGCAATAACGGCAAATAACGCGATAAACACTAGAGATAGGAGATGTGATGGCATATGACCTCGGATGTCCAAAGACAATCTTACGATGAAAATTTGTTAGACCCAAGGATTTTTATAGAAGGAGATTAATAGAAGAACAGATTGCGCCTACGCTAAGTGGGATTTGTGGTTAGCGTGGGCGGTTTTTTGCTTTTTACACCCTAGCTATTATGCCACGACAACCCCGGATCGCGATCGAGGGCGGCCACCTGATCCACTTGCGTTAAATTCTTCCTCGGTGACAAACGTCACAGCTAAATTTGACGCCTATGTGCCAAGTTCTAATAATGGCAATCCTGCATGCGAAGGGATTATAAAATGTGTACTTGATTATATGCCTATATGGTCATATAGTATTGCCGTGGGAGGTAAACCATGACAGCAGATAGAATGCTTCACTTGATCGCCGGAACTTTTGTCTTTGTGAGTGTGGTCCTTGCCGTGTTTGTAAGTCCATACTTTCTATATTTCACCGCATTTGTGGGCCTTAATCTGGTGCAAGCGGCTTTTTCAGGGTGGTGTCCGATGATGTCCATTCTTCGTGCAGCCGGTTTTAAGGACGCCTGAACGGCAATGCCGATCGCTGTGGGGCGAGGTTTATGTATACCGCTAACTGTTTCTCTGAGAGGCCTCTGGACGTATTTCGCATTTCATTGGTCCTGTTGCTTCTAGCTTTGCCGGTCTTGGGACAGGGCTCTTTTGCCGCCCGCCTTAACCTCGAATCCGCTGTCGAAAAGGCCCTGTCGAAGAATCCTCAGATCGATCTGACGGCTTCGAATGTAAGGGCCGCGGAAGCAAAGATGAGAGAGGCAAAGACGGGCAAAAAGCCGGTCGTTGACTTTAGCCAATCGTTTACAAGAAGCAACAATCCGGTGTTCGTATTTGGTTCCCTGCTAGAGCAAGGGCGATTCTCCGCTTCAAATTTTGCGATCGACTCTCTCAACAACCCGGGAGCGATTTCGAATTTTCGTGCCGCTATAAACGTCCAGGTCCCCCTTTTCGATCAGCATCAGACAAGATCGCGCGTGGACCAAGCTGAGATCGCGATACGGCAGGCCGAATTGCGGGCTGACGCAGTTCGGCAGAAGATCAGGTACGAGGTCATACGAGCCTTCTACGGCTCGATCCTGGGGAAAGAGATGCTTGCCGTTAACAAGCAGGCCGTCGGATCAGCCGAGGCGAATCGTAAGAAAACAAAGGACATGGTCGACGTCGGGATGACTACCGACGCCGACTTTCTGGCTGCGGATGTGGAACTCGCACGGGCGATGCAGCAGAGCCTCGAAGCCGAGAGTGCATTTTTCATAACGATGGCCTCCCTAAACTTGCTGTTGACCGAAGAACCGGAAGTTGAGCGCGACCTCGTTGGTGATCTTAGCGAAAAGTACTTTCCTATCGACGATCAGAAAAGTCTCATCCGCATCGCGTTAGAAAATCGTCCTGAATACCTCATTGCCCAGTTGCAGTCACAGATCAGCCAAAGCCGGACGCGAGCCGTTCGTGACATGAAGCTGCCCCGGGTCGATGCTTTCGGGAATTTTGGGCACAGTTCGCCCTATATCGCGAATGGGAGCACGGATTATACGGTCGGTGTGGGCCTGAAGTACACACTCTTTGACGCGGGACGAAAGGCACGAGTAGAGCAAGCCGCAGAAGCCGAAACGGCCGCTGAAGCGGAAAAACGGATCCTCGCCAATCAGATCACGTTCGAGGTGGTGCAGGCATTTCAGAAATATAAAACTGCAAAAGAAAAGATCCAGGTA
This sequence comes from Pyrinomonadaceae bacterium, assembly GCA_041749555.1. Taxonomy (GTDB): domain Bacteria; phylum Acidobacteriota; class Blastocatellia; order Pyrinomonadales; family Pyrinomonadaceae; genus OLB17. The sequence continues at coordinate 1,922 of JBGTBC010000389.1, forward strand.
TCGATCAAAAGCATTACCCATGCGGACGAGGCGGTCAGGATCGTACAGGACCGTTATAAGTTTGGCCTGACGACGTTTACCGAGGTGATTCGCAGCGAGACCGCCCTGGTGAGGGCAAAACACGACCTGTTGGCCGCGCGCTACGACTACTACGTCAGTTATGCATCGGTTCTGCATGCAACTGGGCGCCTCACGGACGTGAGTTTCTTTGACTAGGAGATCGAAATGAACAAGACCATTTTGTTGATCACAACGACAATAACCCTGGCGGTTTTTACGATCAACTGCGGCAAGACCCCGCTGCCGGACGCCGCTTCCACATCGGCCGTAGAGTTAAACGATGTACAGATCATAAAAGTAGCTGTCTCATCCATCGAGGACTTCTACGAAGCGACGGGCACGGTCAAGGCGAAAACTACTACTCAGGTTTCGGCCAATATGATGGGGCGCATAGTTTCGTTCCCAGTGGCCGAGGGCGACACGGTGACACGGGGCCAGGTAATTGTCGAGATCGACAACAGCGAAAGCAAAGCTCAGATGCTCAGGGCTCAAGGTGTGCTGAAAGAGGCTCGTGCCTCTCTGATCGAGGTCGCACGATCGGCAGAGAGTGCCGCAGCGGGAGTCCGCGTTGCCGAGGCAAACAAGCAGCTCGCTGAGGTGACATTTGGCAGATATAAGGAGCTTTTTGAACGCAAGTCCGCAAGCGCTCAGGAGTTCGACGAAGCACAGTCCAGGTTTAGCTCTGCAAAAGCCGAGGTTGAACGCGCACGGGCAAACGAGCAGGCCATCCTCTCAAAAAACAGGCAGATCAACGCACGTATCGAACAGGCCGAGGCTGAGATCGCTAACACGCGTGTCTCTCAGGGTTATTCACGGATCGCAGCTCCCATCTCAGGAATTGTCGTCAAGAAATTTGCCGAATCCGGCGCAACCGCTACGCCCGGGGCACCGTTGTTGTCGATCGAGGATAATTCGCAATACCGGCTGGAGGCCAGTGTTGACGAATCACGGTCGGGATCTATCCGTGTGGGCAATAGGGTAAACGTTCGTATTGACGCTATAGGCGAAGCTGAGTTCCTGGGTTCGATAGCAGAGATCCTTCCGACGGCAGACTCGGCCAGCCGCAGCTACATTGTAAAGATCGACCTCCCGGCAGACCCGCGATTAAAGACAGGCCTTTACGGCCTCGCTCGGTTTCCGATCGCGCAAAAGGAGGCGATCACGGTCCCGGCAAGCGCCTTAACGCAGCGAGGGCAAATGAGTGGTGTATTTGTTGTCGGCAGCGACGGCATAGCCCATTTCAGGATCGTAACCACGGGCAAAACTTCGGAAGGGACGGTCGAGATCCTTTCGGGCTTGTCGGAAGGGGAGGACGTAGTCGCGTCAAATGACGATCGCTTGAGCGACGGAATAAAGGTCAGATAAACCATGAAACACGCGGGCATCGCCGGCCGGCTCGCCGGATCATTTATTAGATCTAAGCTCACACCGCTTATAATTGCGGCGTCCGTCCTGCTGGGAATCGGGGCGATCGTTATGCTCCCGCGTGAAGAAGAGCCGCAGATCATTGTCCCGATGATAGATGTCATGGTCGAGATGCCAGGGGCCTCACCAAGAGAGGTTGAGGAGCGCGTCACTCGGCCTATGGAAAAGCTCCTCTGGGAGATCCCGGGCGTCGAATACATCTATTCAACTTCGTCACCGGGTTCGTCGATCGCTATTGTTCGATTCCAGGTCGGGCAGAATGAGGAAGATGCTATCGTCCGCCTCAACCAGAAGCTTTTAGCGAATTTTGATCTGATACCACAGGGTGCCTCTCAACCGCTCATCAAACCACGGTCGATCGACGACGTTCCGATTCTCGCCCTGACACTGTCGAGCTCGCGTTACGATCATTTCACACTGCGCCGCCTGGCGGCCCAGATCTCCGACCAGATAAAAGAGGTCACCAATGTCTCCGACGTCAAGATCATTGGCGGCCAGCGGCGGCAGGTTCGCGTGCTGCTGGATGATGGAAAAATGGCGTCGCGGAATATTTCGCCCGCTTCGATCATCCCGATATTGCAGCAATCCAACCAGCAGCGTGCTTCTGGAACGCTGACAACCCAGAACCGCGAAGTCCTCGTTGAGACCGGTAACTTTTTTGCCACGGCTGAAGATGTCGCGAACGTAGCGGTAGGCGTTTTCGGCGACAGGCCCGTTTTTCTACGCGAGATCGCAGCGATCGTCGACGGCCCTGAGGAGCCGGCGGATTACGTGATGTACGGCCATGTGGTATCGGGTGAACACGGCGAAGCGGCAGCCGGGTCGCCCAATACAGGCATCGAGCCGGCCGTAACCCTGGCCATATCGAAACGAAAAGGTACCAACGCCATCGAGATCTCCGAAAAAGTCCTCGAAAAGGTTGAGGCTCTAAAAGGAAGTTTTATTCCCCATGACGTCCGCGTTTCGACCACGCGCAACTACGGCGAGACCGCTGCCGAAAAATCGAACGAGCTGCTGCTGCATATGCTCATTGCGATCGCATCGGTGTCAGTGCTGATCATGCTGGCGCTGGGCATCCGCGAATCGGGCATCGTTGCGATCGCCATCCCGGTGACGCTGGCCCTGACGCTCGCAGTCTTTTATTTTTACGGGTACACGCTCAATCGGATCACCCTCTTTGCCTTGATATTTTCCATAGGCATCCTCGTGGATGACGCCATAGTGGTGGTCGAGAATATCACGCGACATTATGCGCTCCCTGAGAATCAGAACCGCCCTCTAGTAGAGATAGCCATCGAAGCTGTCGATGAGGTCGGAAATCCGACGATCCTCGCAACCTTTGCGGTGATCGCGGCGATACTTCCGATGGCTTTTGTTAGCGGGCTGATGGGCCCGTATATGCGGCCGATCCCGGTCGGGGCGTCGGCGGCGATGGTGTTTTCGATGTTGGTAGCGTTCGTGGTCACGCCCTGGGCCAGCATCAAGCTGCTGAAACGCAACGTTAAACACGAACACGGAAAAGAGGGCTTCACGACGCGCCTCTATCGCAGGGTGATGACCAAGATCATCGTCAGACCTCTATGGCGGTACGCCTTTCTCGGCGGTGTGGTCCTATTGCTGCTGGGATCTATCTCGCTGGTCTTTCTTAAGTTCGTTAAGGTGAAGATGCTTCCCTTCGACAACAAGAGCGAGTTTCAGGTGATCATCGACACACCTGAGGGCTCCACGCTGGAACTGACCGCGGCTGTAACGCGGGAGCTTGCCCTTTATGTCAGCACAATGCCCGAGGTCACCGACTACCAGATGTATGTCGGAACAGCGGCACCCTACAATTTCAACGGGCTCGTCCGGCATTATTTTCTGCGTCGGGGTTCTAATGTCGCTGACATCCAGGTCAACCTCCTTCCCAAAGACGAGCGGTCCCTGCAGAGTCATGACATTGCGAAACGGGTCCGCGGTCCTTTGCAGGAGATCGCGCGTAAATACGGGGCCAACGTCAAGATCGCCGAGGTTCCACCCGGCCCGCCTGTCCTGCAAACGATAGTTGCCGAGGTCTACGGCCCCTCGTACGACCGTCAGACTGAGATCGCTCGCGACATCCGAAACATCCTTGAACAAACCGACGGCGTGGTGGACGTTGACTGGTACGTCGAGGACAACCAGGCCAAATACAGGCTCGAGATCGACAAGGCGAAGGCCGCCTTGAACGGCATTACGGCACAGCAGATCACAGACACGATGCGGGTAGCGGTCGACGGCATGAACGTGGGCCTCCTGCACGTTCCGAGTGAGAAAGAGGACATCTATATAAACCTGCGGCTTCCAAAGGCCGCACGATCTAGCATCGCCGACATACAGAACATTAAGGTCACCGGAAGCAGCGGAAATATGGTTCCGGTTTCGGAACTCGTCCGGGTCCAGGAACTGAGTAACGACAAGAGCATCTATCACAAAAACCTGATGCCGGTCGTATACGTCACGGCGGACGTTGCGGGTGCCATCGAGAGTCCTGTTTACGCCATCCTCGATCTCAACGAAAAGATCGACGCGATGATGCTGCCGGAGGGCTATGCCCTTGAGCGCTATGTCGCCACTCAGCCGTTTCTCACCGATAAATACTCGATGAAATGGGATGGCGAATGGCATATCACCTACGAGGTTTTTCGTGACATGGGCATAGCTTTCGCGGCGGTGATGGTGCTGATCTATATCCTCGTCGTCGGTTGGTTCCAGTCGTTCAAGACGCCACTCACGATAATGGCAGCCATCCCCTTCTCGCTGGTCGGCATTCTGCCGGCACATGCTCTGATGGGTGCATTTTTCACCGCAACCTCGATGATCGGTTTTATCGCCGGCGCCGGGATCGTAGTAAGAAACTCGATCATTCTCGTCGATTTTGTCGAGTTGCGCCTGCGGCATGGAATGTCGCTGATCGACGCAGTGATCGATGCCGGCGCAGTTCGCTTTCGCCCAATGCTATTGACCGCCGCCGCCGTTATTGTAGGTTCGTCGGTAATGCTTTTCGATCCGATATTCCAGGGGCTGGCCATCTCGTTGATGGCCGGTGAAGTCGCGTCTCTGCTTCTATCCAGAATGGCCGTACCTGTGCTGTTTTATTTGAGCGAGCGCAAAGCTCATCAAGGCGAGGATATACGATCGACCGAAAGAACGGTTTTATGTGCGACCGATCTCGGGCCGCAATCTGCCGTCGCTCTCAAATATGCAGGATCGATCGCCGACGTCCTCGGTGCAAAGCTCCAGGTCCTGTATGCACACGAGTCCGACGTGCCCCCATATTTCACCAGTTCGCAAATGGATGATCTTTCATCCGATCTCACCCGGTCCGAGGCCGCTGATGCCGAAACTTTGAACCAGTTTATCTCGGAGCATCTTGGTAGCGGATCCAAAGCCGAGCCGACAGTAGTGGACGATTCACCGTCCGCGGCGATCCTTGAACAGTCGTTGAAAGCGGATACGATCCTGATCGCACTGGGCACTCAGGGCCGGAGCGGCATGGAGAGATTGCAGTTCGGTTCGGTCGCAGAGAACGTCTTGCGCGAAAGCAAGGCCCCGGTCTTGACGGTCAACCCTAATGTTCCGGCTCCCGGCATGGTAAATATTAGCAAGATCATGTGCCCGGTCGAACTCTCGCCGGAGTCTGAGTCCGCCCTGAATTACGCGGCAGAATTGGCTGGTGCCTACGGCGCGGAGCTGTTCGTCGTCCACGTGACCGACGACAAGGCTCAACCCGCCGACAAACTTTCGGAGCTGTGTTCGTGGGTTCCCGAAAAAACCAGAGAAACATGTAAACTCCACGAGATCGTACGGCACGGCGACACCGTGGGCGAAATACTCAAGGCTGCAAAGGAGTCGAATTCGGACCTGATCGTCATGGGTGTGGCACACAAGCTGTTCGAAGACAAAACCTTTGGCGAAAACACCTCTAAAATCCTACGTTCGGCCACCTGCCCGGTTATCACCGTCGCTCACATTTCCGGGGTACAGTCAGAACAGAAAGTTTAAAAGCAGCGAAACAGATATGAACCCCCGCTACGGTACCACCGTCCGTCCGCTCTTATACCACGCCAAATGATACAAATCACGCCAAATGATACAAATCACGCCAAATGGTACAAAATGCGACAAATGGTATTTCCACGGTTCGGAAATTGCGCTAGCCTGTTGCGGTGCGGGGTTTCTTGATCTTTGATCTTGGAGCTTTGATCTTTGAAAAAAGAAAATTGGGTATTAGGTTTTTGGAGGTGTTTAGCATTTGGTTTTGGGCTTTTGCTGTTGACTGACCACCACTGCCCACTGAACACTGCCCACTGACCACTGACCACGGCCCACTGACCACCGACAACTGCCATGGATCGCGTAATACATCGTAATACAGATTCTGGGAAAATAGCTGGTACATGGTACAAGTCGGTAACCTCCTGTGAAAGCATGAGTTACGTCACAATTGCTGTACCAGCCGTGGTACAAAAACAGGGGGTCTAGTGTGTGCGGAGTAGCGAGTTCGGAGTGCAGAGTGGGGATGCGAACGCGGAGTGACGATTCCGAAGGAAGAACCACTCCATCACCCAAAAAGCGGATCCG
>JBGTBC010000390.1:0-1783 GCA_041749555.1 Pyrinomonadaceae bacterium
ATGGGAATGTTTGAGGAAAAGCCGTTTGATGAGGGCACCGTCGCTATCGCCCAAGCCGTCGCCGAGGCGACCGACAAGGGTGCCATATCGATAGTCGGCGGAGGCGATTCCGTTTCAGCAATTAACCAATCCGGACTCGACGACAGAATTTCCCACATCTCGACCGGCGGCGGAGCAACCCTCGAATTCCTCGCCGGCGATGAACTGCCGGGCGTCGCGGCCCTTGATGACAAGCGGTAAGCTCATCTGGATCTGCTGAGACAACACGCAGCTGCCGCTGGCAGCATTGAGCTTTGCCATTCAGTTTTGTTATGCCGCAGCTTTTGTCCGTCGCGGCCACACTCTTTTTGAGCTTACTCCACGACACCGCATTTTGATTTGAATTCTCTGCGGTAGATAATCTCACCCTCAATCCAATACTCGTAGCCATTGTAACGGCTAAGTTTAGGATCTCGGCTCGGATTCCAGCGAATGAATTCAGGATCCCGAATTTCATCAGCTATTTTATCAAAACACTTCTTTTCAGACTCGCAGAGTGTCGATCGTTTCAAAAACGCGATCCCTGTGTCAGTGGCTGACGTTTTCCAGTCAGCGCGCAAGATAAAATCGTGTGTAGATCCATCAACCCACATTTGATCATATTCTTTCAGACCGCTTTTTAGGAATCGCTTAACGAGTTCTGCGACTGTTTTTTCATTAATATTTCGAGTAAGGCAATACTCTGTTTTGAACCACTCGGGTAAGGGCATTCTATGAGCAGCGTTGCATTCGTTGCAACAAAAGCACACCCAAGCCGGGTCGCTGCCTGGCGGATAAAGATGCTCAATGCTCGCAAAACTTTTGGTATTCGCCTTACCAGCTCTATCGGGCATGAAGACGCCGCAATATACGCAGTGAGTATCGCGCTTCCTAATCCTTGTTAATGCAATCTCCGGTATTCCGTATCTGTTTTTCATTTTTTTGAGGGGACTACACACGAGTGCACCCATTAATTGTTCCTTCGACCGAGTGACGATATGCCGTTCCGGAATAGCAGTCAGACAATCTTCGAGGCCTTACCAATCGAGACTAAACCGAAGCTCCCCACCGCTACATCCTTTTAGGTTTATGCTTTCTCACGTCCGATAATTCACGTTTTACGCCAAATCATACAATTCACGCCAAATCATACAATTCACGCCAAATGGTATTTCCACCGGCACTGTCCTTTGCTAACTTCGAATGCGTGAGAGTTCTTCGCATCATCGCAAAGATCAGATCAGGTTCGCGAAAATGCCGCGAGTTCGTGGTCGCTGCATTCTCGTGGGTCGCATCGTATCTTGCTTTCATAGTTCAGAGGCGGGCTTGCCCGCCGTTCTCCCATGACATGGCGGCGGCTGGCAAGGCCGCTGAGCTAAATATTCTCGGCGTTGAGCCGGGTCAACCGTGCGATGCGTCGTCGAACCGAGGTATTCAAACCGAGACCGGCGACCATCAATTCCGCGGCAAAATGATTAAAGGCGGCATGCCGAAGCATCGAGCACCATCTCAAACGCCTGTCGAAAGCCGCAGAATAAGAAAGCTGAAACTCAGCGCCAATTCTGCTCACGCCGTTCTGCCAATGCCGCTCGACCACATCGGCAAGTATCCTGCTGCTCTGAAGCGCAAGCAAAATGCCGCTTCCTGTGAAAGGGTCGATGAAAGTTGCGGAATCGCCGACCGTTACGAGGCCAGGCCGGGGCGAAACAGAGCAGCGACCGAATCTCTGAATCGGGACTGCGAGCCAGGGATCGATAGCGACGGC
>JBGTBC010000391.1:0-6194 GCA_041749555.1 Pyrinomonadaceae bacterium
CCAGCCGTGGTACAAAAACAGGGGGTGCGCAAAGTGGAAAATCGAAAATGGAGAGTGGAGAATGGAGAATGGTAGATATTGAATGCAAGCTTCCGGTCACCTGTCACTCTTTCATCCACCGAAAACTGCCGCCGCCGACTGCCATACAATGTATTACACCCACACTCTCCACAAAACAGGTGGTACAAGGTACACGTCTGTAAATAACCCATAACAGGATAGTTACGGCGATTTTCTTGTCCCGGCTCGGGACAAAAACAGCGCTTTTCTGATAAATGTAAGGAAATTAGGCGCGGACTCTAGACCTTGCTCTCCGAACTTTGGACTTTGGACTTTGGACTTTGGACCTTGGAGGGGTTGAAAAGGAATTGGCTGGGAGACAGGGATTCGAACCCCGATAGGCAGATCCAGAGACTGCAGTCCTACCATTAGACGATCTCCCAGCGTTATTAATAATTTACGTGTCCCCGTTCCGGATTGTCAAACCACTTTGCCAATCAGCGGGGCGGTTGGCAATATAGTAGTTTATGTCCGTTGACAAAGACATCCTCAATAATCGGCAAGCCTATCACGAGTATTTTATTCTTGATAAATTCGAGGCGGGGGCTGTCCTGGTCGGTACCGAGGTAAAGAGCATCATGGTCGGCCGTATTCAGTTGAAAGAGTCGTACGTTTCGATAAAGGATGGCGAAGTCTGGCTGATGGGTGCCCACATTTCGCAGTATTCGCATGGGAACATCAACAACCACGAACCTTTGCGATCGCGTAAGCTGCTGCTCCATCGTAAGGAGATCGAAAAATTAGAGAAGGAAACCACTCAAAAGGGGATGACTCTCGTCATAACCCGCATTTACTGGAAAAACGGCCGGATAAAGTTCGAGATCGGCGTTGCCAAGGGTAAGAAGCTATACGATAAACGTGAGACCGAAATGCGGAAAACCATCGAAAAAGAAACCCGGGCTCAGTTGAAAGAGAAGCTTAGATAAGTTATAGATATTAAAGAGATTTTTTCAAATCAAAGTACAAAAATTAAAGAGGTGTTAATGAAGTTCCAGGGAATTACCGGAAATTTTGCTGAGGCTGATGCAGATGCGTTGGCGATCCCCGTTTTTAAAGGCGAGAAAGCCTCGAGCAGCGAGCTCAAGGAACTGGATAAAATTTCCGGCGGCCTGATCGCTTCGGTCATGAAGGCCGAGGAATTCAAAGGCGAATCGGGCGAAACGGCACTATTGCGTTTCACACCTAAAGGGTCCGTAAAGGCCAGTCGGATGGTCCTGATCGGGATGGGAGACCGGTCGGAATATGAGCTTCATTCTGTTGCCCATTTTGCCGGAACCGCTGTTCGATTCTTGAGTAAGCGAAACATCAAACGCATGGCAATCCTGCCTCGCGCCAGCGGTGATACGACCGATGTAGCCCAATATGCGGTGCAGGGCTGTATCACGAGCCAGTTTGAGCTGGACAAGTATAAGACCAAGGACAAGCATAACAAAGCTGTAACTTCCGCTGTGGTCTGCATCGATGGGGCGAATGCGGCCCAACTCAAGAATGGCATTGCCCGAGGCCAGGCGATCGGCGATTCGATGAATTTCACGCGCGATATGGCCAATGAGCCGCCGAATATACTTCATCCGACCGAGATGGCAAAACGTGCCCAGGCGATGGCAAAAGAGGTCGGCCTGAAATGTGAGATCCTCGACGAAGCCAAGATGAAAAAGCTGGGGATGGGTTCGATCCTTAGCGTGTCCCTTGGCTCAGAGCAGCCGGCAAAAATGATCGTTCTGCGTTACACCCCGGCGAAGGCAGCGGCAAAAAAGGCTGAAACTATTGCACTCGTGGGCAAGGCCGTTACATTCGATACCGGCGGCATTTCGCTCAAGCCCGGCGAAGGCATGGACGCGATGAAGTACGACATGTCCGGCGGAGCAACGGTAATGGGAGCCATGCGGTCGATCGCGCTCCTCAAACCATCCGTCCCGGTGATCGGCGTTATCGGTGCGGTCGAGAATATGCCCGACGGCCGGGCTTCGCGTCCGAGTGACGTTGTCACAGCCATGAACGGCAAGACTATCGAGATCCTGAATACCGATGCCGAAGGCCGTCTTGTGCTGGCAGATGCTGTTGCATATGCCGAAAGCGAGGGTGCAACGCGGATCATAGATATGGCGACCCTCACCGGAGCCGTGATCATCGCCCTCGGCGACCTTAACACCGGTATCATGGGTAACGATCAGGGCCTGATCGATGAGATCGTGTCATGCGGAAAAGATGTTGGAGAAGGCTTCTGGCCGTTACCGGTCAGCCCGGAGTACAGCAAGATGATCAAGTCCGACATCGCCGATATCAAAAATATCGGCCCGCGCGGCAAGGCCGGAACGATCATGGGAGCTGTGTTTATTCAGGAATTTGTCGATAAAGCCAAATGGGCACATCTCGACATTGCCGGTACAGCCTGGGCTGATAACGTGAAGCCTCACCAGGCGAAAGGCCCCACCGGCGTAGCTATTCGCACGCTTGTAAATCTTATAGAAAAGGCATAGCTGGTTCCGCCGGGCCATACTCCGAGGAGATGTGAAATGAAAAAGCTTGTAAACGAAATACTTTTTGGCACGAACGCCCGAGTTAGCGGATTGATCGCCTTGGCAATCGTTGGCCTTATTGCCCTTGGGTGCAGCTGTGGAAAGGATTTTAACTTTTCAAATCTCGTCGGCAATAGTAATAGCACCAGCAACAATCGTAATTCCGAGATCGTTTCTAGTGACGACGATACCTCGTCGGATGATGTGCCCTCAGACTCTGAGGTTGAGTCCCTTGTTAAGGAAACTACTGCTGAGTTTGCCGACGCCGTAAATTCAGGCGACTTCTCAGAGATCCACGCCAATGCGTCTAGCGATTTCCAAAGCACCTACACTGTCGAAGAAATGACGGCCGCTTTCAAATCTTACACAGACAAGAAAAAGATAGTCGTACCGATCCTCAAAAAGGTCGCGGCCTCAGAAGCCGAATTTCCTACACCTCCGACGATCAGGTCCGAAAAGGGGCTTAGCATCCTCGTGGCTAACGGAAAGTTTCCGACAAAACCGTATAACGTCCGTTTTGACTACGAATACGTAATGCGCAGTGGTGATTGGAAACTGCTAAAACTTGTCATCAATATTCCGTAAACAGGAGAAAACCGTGATGCGTAAGCCAATTATGACCAACAAAGCCAACTTGATCTTCGCTCTCTCAGCATTATTGATCGTCGGGCTTGCTTGCGGTTCGAAAACGCCGCCTCCGCCTGAATATGTTGGAGCCTGGACGAGTAATGATGGCACCAGCATCACGATCCGTAACGATGGCTCCGCTGATTACAAATCCGGCAGTTCATCGGTGAGCGGCGGTAGTGCCGTGGTCGACGAAGCGGCGAAAACGCTCAAGATATCGCTCGCGGGACTCGGGCCGACATTCAAGATAGATAAGGCTCCGTCGGGTAACGAGATGACGCTGGATGGGGTTGTTTTCAAGAAGAGTGGCGGCGGTTCGGATACAAAGTCGAGCAATGAGAAGCCCGAGATCCCGAGTGAAGAAAAGCTGCAAACACTCGTAAAAACAACGTTTCTTGATTTCGGCGATGCAGTGCAATCCAGCGATTTTTCTGACTTCCACAAGAAATCAGCGTCAGTGTGGCGGGATGAGTTTTCTCCGGAGCAAATGCTGAAGGCTTTCCAGGTCTTTGTCGATAATAAGGAAGATTACGATTTCAAAAAAGCGGTCTCGCCTCTCGATGCCACCTTTACACCTGCTCCTGCGATCGAAAAGATCAGAGGGCTCGATGCTCTCGTGGTCAAGGGCTATTATCCGACCAAGCCCCAACAAGCAAATTTTGAACTCAAATACGTGATTGACGACGGTACCTGGAAGTTGATAGGCATCAATATCAAAACCGGCAAATAGCCTTATGAAGATCCACGAATATCAAGGCAAGGCGATCCTTAAAGAATTTGGTGTACCAGTACCTCGCGGCATCGTTGCCCGAACGCCGGAAGAAGCAGAAGCCGCAGCCCGCGAACTGGGGACCGAAATTGTCGTCGTCAAGGCCCAAATTCATGCTGGGGGACGCGGAAAAGGAGGCGGAGTTAAGCTCGCCAAATCGCCCGCCGAGGCGAAAGCGATCGCTTCGCAGATCCTCGGAATGCAGCTCGTTACACACCAGACCGGCCCCGAAGGCCGAGAGGTCAAGACGCTCCTGATAGAGGAAGGCCTGCCCATCGATAAGGAATTTTATCTTGGGATCACGCTCGACCGCGTGACCGGACGCAATGTCTTCATGGCGTCGTCCGCCGGCGGAATGGACATCGAGAAGGTCGCCGAGGAAACGCCGGAGCTGATCCTGAAAGAAACTATCGATCCCTCGGTCGGACTTCGCGGCTTTCAGGCCCGCAAACTCGCTTTTGGCCTCGGTATCCCCGCCGAATTGATCGGACAGGCTTCGAAATTCATGCTCTCTCTCTACGACGCGTACGAAAAGATCGACGCTTCCCTGGTCGAGATCAATCCGTTCCTGTTGACCAAAGACAACCGCCTGATCGCTCTCGACGCTAAGGTAACGTTCGATGACAATGCAATGTATCGCCACAAGGATTTTGATGAACTTCGCGACCTAAATGAAGAGGAACCGCTCGAGATCGAGGCTTCTAAGCACGACCTAAGCTATATAAAGCTCGACGGAAACATCGGCTGCATGGTCAATGGTGCCGGACTCGCCATGGCCACGATGGACATCATCAAACTCGCGGGCGGCGAACCGGCTAACTTCTTGGACGTAGGCGGCGGCGCATCGCAGGAGCGTGTAGAACAGGCGTTCAAGATCCTGCTTGCCGATCCGCATGTAAAGGCTGTTCTGATAAACATATTTGGCGGCATCGTCCGCTGTGACATGGTTGCCAACGGCGTCGTGGCCGCGGCAAAGAACCTCGGCGTTGCGATCCCGATCGTTGCCCGGCTCGAGGGAACAAATGTCGAAGAAGGGCGGCGTGTACTGCGGGAATCGGATATCAATATCCTGACGGCGGAAGGAATGCAGGACGCGGCTGCCAAGGTAGTTTCGGCGGCTAATGCCCAGTTTTAGTTAGCTCTGCGGTGTCGGGGCAACAGGTCAGGCCGAATTGACAGCGTTTGCTTTACGTTTCTCGTATGCTTCCCGGCAAATGCGAACATCCTCAAGGAAGATCGGAAGTTCTTCGAGCCGCAACGCCTGAGGGCCGTCGACAAGTGCCGAGCTTGGATCCGGGTGAAAGTCCACGAGGACCATATTGGCACCCGCGATCACACCTTGCGCAGTGACGTGCATTACGTCGAGTATGTTGTCTGAGCTGCGATGCCGGCTGCCGACAGAGTGTGAAGGGTCGATACAGACGGGCATACGCGTAAGTCGCTTAACGGCCGGAACATGCGCGAAATCGACCATATTGCGGTGCGGATCACCGATATTGGTCTTCATTCCCCGGAGTGCAAAAATGACCTTTTGATTCCCTTCACTCGCCAGATACTCCGCGGCATGAAGAGATTCGTCAAGCGTGATCCCAAAACCGCGTTTTAGCAATACCGGGAAATTCTTCTGCCGGCCCGCACTCTTGAGGAGTTCGAAATTCTGCGTATTGCGGGTCCCGATCTGAAGCATGACGCCGGTCGGTTCTCCGGTTCTCTCCAAGGCGTCGCGGATCTCCGCGATGTGCGATTCATGAGTTATCTCCATCGCGATTACCTTGATGCCGTACTTCCCTGCGAGCTCAAAAACGAACGGCAAACATTCGGCCCCAAGTCCCTGGAAGGAATAGGGGCTTGTCCGGGGTTTATAAACGCCCATTCGGGTACACACCTGGCCATTCTCTTTCAATGACCTCATCATAGTTTCGACATTTGCGGGCGAATCGACCGCACATAACCCGGCAAAAACATTCAGGTTATCCTGACTGAATACGACTCCATTGTAGGTGAAAGACGACGGGCGGTTATCCTCCTTGTGCCGGCCAAGGATCCGATATTCTTCAGATACGCGAACCGCATGTTCGACGCCCGGAAAAGCACGCATCTCGTCCAAAGAAAGCTCAGCGGTGTGTCCGATCAGATAGACTTCCGTCAGTACCTGTTCAGCACCTTGAACGGTGTTAATGCGCATCTCGACCTTCGGGAAATTTTGCAGGTGGTCTGCT
>JBGTBC010000392.1:0-6030 GCA_041749555.1 Pyrinomonadaceae bacterium
GGGCGATCTGAATCCAACGTCCCGGGTCAACCTGGAGCGCGCAATGCTGCCCACAGCCCGGCTCGGCGGCCATATCGTTCAGGGCCACGTGGACGGGCGCGGAGAGTTTATTGGAGCTGTGTCAGATGGGGATTTCTGGACTGTCTCTATCGGATTTCCCGAGGGCCTTTCACGTTATTTTGTCGAGAAAGGTTCGGTGGCGATCGAAGGTATCAGCCTGACCATCGCATCTCTTCACGAAAAGTCATTCGACATCGCGGTGATCCCGAAAACATGGGAGATGACCAACCTTTCGACCTTGGAGTCCGGAAACGCTGTCAATATGGAAGTTGACGTTATCGCCAAATATGTCGAACGAATGATGCATCCTCGGGCCCAAGAGTCTCGTATCGAAACTGAAATACAAGTTACACCGTGATTCTGAGCAGGTGAAACACCACATAGATCAATCCTGAAAAGACAGCGAGGCAGGTTCCGAAAGCGAAGGCGGAAACAAACGTGACCCTCACGATCTTTTCCTGATATGACTTGTTAAGATAACCGGCGTAGGACGCTACTTTTTCGCTGGAGAGCATCACCAGGACACCAACAAGGAAATTGTAGGTCACGATCATTGCACTAGGATCCATTGTATTCATAATTTACTTTGGTCCGCCCGCAAGCTTCCCGATCAGCGAGAATAGCGGCAGATACATTGATATGACGATCGATCCGATGGTTATGCCTAAAAATGCTATGAGTACCGGCTCCATCATGGCAAGAAGATCCCCGATCGCCGAATCTACTTCTTCTTCGTAAAAATCAGCTATTTTGCCGAGCATCGCGTCGAGTGCACCAGTTTGCTCACCAACGCCGATCATCTGCCCGACCATGTGAGGAAAGACCTTTGTGGCCTTGAGCGGATCGACGAAATTCTCACCGCGCTCCACTCCGGCACGAACCTTCAATATGGCATCCTCGATGATCACATTACCCGCGGTTTTTGCGGTGATATCCAGCGACTGCAGAATGGGAACACCCGACGAGAGTAGTGTTGAGAGTATCCGGGCGAAACGCGCGACCGCTACTTTCTGAAGAATGCCGCCAAAAATAGGCATCTTCAATAACAGCGAATCGATCTGCCAACGGCCTTTAGGTGTCTTGTAATAGTAGCTTGTCGCCACCGAGCCCAGCACGATGATCACCAGCAGGGCCAGGCCGCCCCAGCCCGCAAGAAATCCGCTTATGCCCATTACGATGCGGGTCGGAAGCGGAAGAGCTTCGCCCGGCCCGAGGAGCCCGAGAAAGATCTGCTCAAACTGCGGTATGACGACGATCATGATCAGGGCGATCGCACCAATAGCCACAAGAATAACCGCCGCGGGATAGATCGATGCCGACACAATGCTGCGTTTAAGCTTGACGACCTTTTCGATAAGGGTCGCGAGCCGCTGCAGGATCAGATCGAGAACACCGCCCGTCTCACCGGCCTCGACCATGTGGGTGTAAAGACTATCGAAAACCTTTGGGTGCTTTTCGAGCGCCGCAAATAGCGTTGAGCCCTCTTCGACGTGCTGCCGGACCTGTCGCAGGACGTCTTTAAAGAATGCATTTTGCTGCTGTTCGCCAAGAATGTCGATACATTGAACCAGCGGAAGGCCCGCATCGATCATTACTGAGAACTGCCGCGTAAAGACAGCGAGTTCCTTCGCTTTGACCTTCTTACGCCGGCCGATCTTCGGTATCGAGATCTCGCGGCCCTTTTCCGAGGCCTGAGTCAAAATGATCTGTTCGCGCCGCAGCAAAGACCGAAGTTCATCCTGGGTGGCGGCTTCCCGCTCTCCGGCGATCAATTCGTTCAAGCGATTTCTTCCCTTAAATACAAATGTTGGCATTAGTAACTCCGATAGAAAATGAAAAGAGGAAAATGGGCAGTGGAATATCGAGTTGGGCTTTCAATTACATCCTATCTCGGCCGTTCGCCGATGTTTCTGGCTTGAGAATAAGGGCTTCCGTTTGCTGGTCGGGTGGCCGGTCGTCCGCCGACTCCGCCTCCGCCGTAGGACTCGTTCAGCCCTGAACCGCGATCGATCAGTTCCTTCAGTTCCTCGGCATTTGACGACCGCTGCATAGCTACATCCAGCGTGATCAGCCGCTTGTGATGCAGCGAAGCGAGAGCCTGGTTAAATGTCTGCATTCCGTATTTGTCCTGGCCCGTCTGCATCATCGAGTAGATCTGGTGGATCTTGTCCTCGCGAATAAGGTTTCGGATAGCCGCATTCGGCACTAGAACTTCCAGCGCCATCACACGCCCGTCGCCGCTTGCCTTGGGAAGCAGTGATTGACAGAGAATGCCTTCAAGTACGAGCGATAGTTGCGTTCGCACCTGTGATTGCTGCTCCGCGGGGAATACGTCGATAATACGATTGATCGTCGAATAGGCCGAATTGGTGTGCAGGGTCGCAAAGGTCAAATGGCCTGTCTCGGCGATACGAAGGGCCATCTCGATCGTTTCCAGATCGCGCATTTCGCCGACTAGGACCACGTCCGGATCCTGACGAAGGGCGGTTCTGAGAGCGGCTCCGAATGAATGAGTGTCAGCCGCAACCTCCCGCTGATTGACGACGCAGTTCTTATGGTTATGAAGGAACTCGATCGGGTCTTCGATAGTGAGAATGTGATCGTGACGATCGATGTTGATCTTGTCGACCATCGACGCGAGAGTGGTCGATTTACCCGAGCCCGTCGGCCCTGTGACAAGGATCAGGCCGCGAGGCTTCTTGCACATGTGGGAAACGACGGTCGGCAGCCCCAGGGCGTCGAAGGATTTGATCTCATAAGGGATCGCACGAAAGACGGCTCCGACCGCACCTTTCTGGTTAAACAGATTGGCACGGAATCGCGACATTCCTTTTAGGCCGAACGAAAAATCCAACTCCAGGTTCTCTTCGAACCTGTGTTTCTGAGAATCGGTCAGGACCGAATATGCAAGCCGCTTGGTATCCGAAGGGGTGAGGGCCAAATATCCAGGCAAAGGTGCGAGGTGTCCGTGGACGCGTACCTGCGGCATGGAATTGGTCGAAAGGTGCAGGTCCGACCCGCCCAGATCCGTCATTTTTCTGAGCAGATCGGGCAGGGTTACGGATGACTCTGTTGAGGTTTGTTCGTAGCTCATTTTATATGTTGTGGGAGAAAACGGATTATTATTTTGTCGCCGCCCGCTGGACAGGGCGAACCCGGCTTTTCAATGAATTGATCACCTTTTCGGATTCATCGGCAAGTCTTTCGGCCTCTTGCACAGGTGAATTCGTCGCAACGTTGTATATCTTTCCGTCAACTTCGGTGAAATAGAACATCCGCGACTGGAGTGCTCCGTTTTTTGCCTGGGATTGTGCGACCACGACGAAAACCGGCTGACCAGCAACGTCTTTTTGATAGTCGTTAACGACCCAGCCATTCTCGCGGATCATACGGTCGATCACCTCGCGGCGAAGCGAAGAGGTTGAGACACCGCCAAGCGTCTTCCGAGCGTTAGCGTTGTGTGGAACTGCAGGGCCCACAACGGTGATCGAAGCAGAACCCACCTGGTCGCCGGCGGAGTTATCGACTCGAAATTGCAGCTCTGAAGGTGTCGACTGGGCCTGGCGCCAACCCTGCGGTGCGGGATCGCCCGAGGGCAGAACAGTTGCTCCGGCACGTTCTACCGTCTGCTGGCGTGTGACCGGCGTGGAAGTCCTTTGCGCTGTCTTAACCGGAGTTCTTGATCTGGCGGCTCGGGCCTTTGCCAAACGGATCTGGCGCAACCGAAGCGTTCGTTTGCGTTTGGCTACTGCCTTTTTACGGCGTTCCTGCGCACGGTATAACTGCCACCAGCGTTTCGAATATTTCTTTACACCGCGCCAGTAGCGTTTCTTCTTCTTGGTCTTTTTTGCCGACCGCGGACCGGCCTCTGCGAATTCGGTCGCTACGGGAATTATGGTCCCGATGCCTACAAGTAATGCCAATGATAATGCTATTGCCCTTAATACCATGTGTCCTCCAAATTCCTATACCACCGTTTCCTTTACAACTTCTTCGATGGTGGTGATGCCCTCTCTGATCTTGCACAACCCTGATTCTCGTAAGGTCACCATTCCCAGATCGATCGCTTTCTTCCTTAATTCCATTGCGCTGGCGCCGATAATTATCAATTCTCTAAGTTCGTCGGTGATCTCCATTACCTCGTACAGTCCGACGCGGCCTTTGAATCCCGTATTGTTGCAGACAATGCAGCCGCGGCCTTTGTATAGCTTCAGGTCGGCAGCCTCTTCCTTTGAAAAGCCCACCTCGATCAAGCCTTCCTGCGGTAACTGGATCTCTTCTTTACACTCGCTGCATATTCGGCGGATCAGCCGCTGCGCCTGGATAATATTGACGCTCGTTGCCACGAGAAATGGCTCGATACCCATATTCACGAGTCGCGACACCGTCGAAGGTGCATCGTTTGTATGAAGCGTTGAAAGCACCAGATGGCCTGTTAGTGCGGCCTTGATCGCGATCTCCGCCGTTTCAAAATCGCGGATCTCACCAACGAGAACGATATTCGGATCCTGCCTGAGAAAGGATCGAAGGGCCGCGGCGAAGTTCAGCCCGATCTGCTCCTTCATCTGCACCTGATTGATACCCTGCAGATTAAATTCGACCGGGTCCTCGGCCGTCATAATGTTGGTTTCGGTCGTATTTAGCGTCTGCAATGCCGAGTAGAGCGTGTTCGTCTTACCCGAACCGGTCGGCCCGGTCACCAGTACCATTCCGTAAGGATTAGCGATCGCCCGCTTAAACTTCTCAAGGCTCTGAGGCTCAAATCCCAACTTGGTCATGTCGAGCATCAACTTATCTTTGTCAAGAAGACGAAGCACGACCTTTTCACCGAATAGCGTCGGCAGCGTCGACACGCGGAAATCCAATTCGCGCGAGCGATTGTCGACCTTGACCTTGATCTTGATGCGTCCGTCCTGGGGAAGCCGCTTTTCTGAAATATCGAGCTTCGCCATGATCTTGAGCCGCGAAATGAGCGGATCGCGGATCTTCATCGGCGGATGCATCACATCATAGAGGACGCCATCAATACGAAACCGGATGCGAAAATCGCGTTCGTATGGTTCAACGTGGATATCCGAAGCACCGCGTCTGAGCGAGTCGACCATCAAGACGTTTACCAGCCTTACAACCGGAGCGTCTTCGCTGGCCCGGGCGAGTGCGGCAAGATCGATCTCATCATTGTCCTCGATGATCTCGAGTTCTTCGCCTTCGTGAGCACCGAATTCGAATCGATCAAGTGAAACGTCGAGATCGGATGCGGTGATCCTTTCGTCAAGAGCGGGAACGCCCCGCGAACCCAATTTAGGGCCGCCATTTCTGCCATTTGAATATCCGGCCTTTTCTGTCTCGCCCGCAAACGCCGAGTCGAAAATGTCGATCTCATTCGAACCGCTGTAGTATTTTGCGATCGCCAGCTGGATAGAGGTTTCTGATGCAATGACCGGTTCGACGTTCAGCCCCGTCATGAACTTGATATCGTCCATGGCGAAAACATTGGTGGGGTCGGCCATCGCCAGGGTAAGCGTGGCACCGACTTTCGAGATAGGAAGGACAGAATATTTGTTGGCAACGTCCTCAGAGATCAGCTTGATAACATCGTTCTCGATCTGGAAAAGATCCAGGTTGATCGAAGGCACGCCGTATTGCCGCGACAAAACGGCCGTCACTACGTCATCCGAAACGTAACCCAGCCGGACTAGATTAGAGCCAAGGCGGCCGCCGTGAGCCCGCTGATAATCCAATGTCTCGCGCAGTTGCTGCGGCGTTATCAGATTTTCGCGGACAAGAATTTCCCCAAGTTTTGCTGACATTATTTATACGTGAGCCCTAGGATAAAGCGCGACCCGCCGAAACTGTGAGCAGATTAGCTGTAGGTCAAACTGAAAGAGTGGTCAAAAAACGATGATGAACATCGTTTAGACATAATAATACAGTGTTGAACGCGAGAGTGTCAAACGATTTCTTTTCACC
>JBGTBC010000393.1:0-5432 GCA_041749555.1 Pyrinomonadaceae bacterium
GCTTCGTCATTGACGGAAAGCCGCCTAAAGGCGGGACTCAAGGCATCGTTTTATGAAACGACAAACAAAAGCGGTAATGATCCGCGACATTCAGATCGGCGGTGGAGCACCAGTGGTCGTGCAGTCGATGACCAAGACCGATACAACCGACGTCGATGCTACGATCCGGCAGGTAGAGGAGATGGTCGAGGCCGGTTGCGAGATCGTACGCATTGCCGTTCCTGACGATGATGCCGCTGCGGCAATGTACGAGATCCGTAAACGGACAAAAGTGCCGATCGTAGCTGACATCCACTTTCACTATAAACTTGCCCTGAAGGCCCTTGATGCCGGCATCGATAAGCTTCGCATCAATCCCGGAAATATCGGCCATATCGACCGCGTCCGCGAAGTTGTCCGGGCGGCTGAGGCCCAAAAGGTCCCGATCCGCATCGGGGTCAATGGCGGATCTCTCGAAAAAGACCTTCTGAAGAAATATGGCACCGCCACTCCCGAAGCGATCGTGGAATCCGGTCTAAGGCATATCAGGATCCTCGAAGATCTTGGCTTCAGCAACACGATCATTTCACTCAAAGCTTCGGACGTGAATCGAATGGTCGCTGCATATCGACTTATGGCCGCTCAAGTCGATTATCCTCTGCATCTTGGAGTAACCGAGGCAGGCACACCTTTTGGCGGAACAATAAAATCGGCAATGGGATTAGGTATTTTGCTTCATGAGGGCATCGGCGACACGATACGTGTTTCACTGGCGGCCGAGCCTCACGAAGAGGTCCGCGTGGCCTGGGAGATCTTGAAATCGTTGGAATTGCGAAAACGCGGTGTAACTGTGGTAGCTTGTCCGACCTGCGGTCGGCTCGACATCGATAATTTTGTCGAGATCGTCACCGAGGTAGAACGCCGTCTCGCTCACGTTGAGGAACCGCTGCACCTTTCGATCATGGGCTGTGCAGTCAACGGCCCGGGCGAAGCTCACGATTCGCAGCTCGGGATCACATTCGGTCGGAATGTTGGCATGATCTTTAAGGATGGCGTGCCGATGCGGCGCGTGTCAGGTGCCGATATTGTCGAGGAGTTTGTAAAGGAAGTTGAATTGCTTCGAAAAGAAGGGGCATCGGCAACTTCGCTTCTCGATAACAAACCGCTGGTTCAGATAACCTGATCACGGAAATAGGATAGTTAACGGCCACACGGGCACATTTCGCAGCACTCCAAATCCCATCAGAACGATCAGAAATACCCACAGGAACTTCGGATAAGTCGGCCACATCGGCAGCCCTTTTCCCCGGACAACCGTCAGAGCGAGTGACAAAAATATCCACGTAAAGATAACAGCCCAGACAGGAATAAGAGCGTTAAAATCTATCGCCGGAATAATATCGCCGTTAAACAGCGAGTGAAAGCCACGGGTAAGGCCACACCCAGGGCATGCAAAACCGGTTAGACTAAACAAAGGGCATACTGGAAGTAGATTAGATTTGGCGGGATCGAAAAGGAAAGCAAAGGCCGCTCCTATACCCATCGCTCCCACGCCAGCCGCTGCGAGGGCGCGTTTAGATAGAGGCGGAAACGATCCTCGTGTCGACGCTGATGACTGTTCCTTTATGAAGTTCGACGGTGTCATTATCTAGAAGGGAGATCTTATCTTCATCGCTCATCCTACACATAAGCCATCGAGACAAACAAGGCGTCAGCGGCGATCTTTCGATTTATATTTATTTTAAGATTCTCTCGGACTTCATCGATCAAACTCATCCAGCCCGGCAGGTTGGCTTGCCCCGAATTCCTTGCGAGCTTACTAATTTCATCGGCGAAGTCAGTGTTTACCATGCGAGCATAGTCGCCCGTCACCGAGAACGTCCATACATCGTGAATGATCGACTGAAGTACATTCAAGTTTTCCTCGAAAACGCTCTTGTCCTTAACATCGTTCATCTCCTCTGCAGTTTTCAGCAAAGCCGCAAAGCCGCCGTTCTGAATGGCGTTTATTACTATGCCCATCATTGTCTCGCGTCGCTTTCTGAACTCCTCTACATTAACAGTGACGGCCCTGCCGATACTTCCCCGGGCCAACCGGGCCGCCAATCGTGCCTCATCATGTGTATAGGCCCGATCATTGATCAAGAATTTCTCGATCTTTTCGGCTGTGACAGGTGAAAACCTTAGAGATTGGCACCGAGATCGGATCGTCGGCAGCAATTTATCCGGACGCGATGTTACAAGAAAAATATACGTGTTCGCCGTAGGCTCTTCGAGGGTTTTGAGCAACGCATTTGCCGACGGATCATTCATTTTGTCGGCGTCATCAATTATGAATATCCGGGCCTCCGCCTCATAGGGCCGGTAGTTTGCCTCCGATTCCAGATGTCGTATGGCTTTGATAAGGATGTTGCGGTTATAGGGAACGACCGTCCCGACATCGGGATGATCGCTGAATACTACGCGTTCATGGTCCTCCTTCTCGTCAGGTTTAGGAAAGGTGAATTTCTCGGCCCTCCGACAGGCGGCACAAATATCGCCAGCTTCGTCGTTCGTTGGGTCCGTACACACGAATGACTTCGCGATCTCGATCGCAAACTGGCGTTTACCGACTCCCTCATCCCCACTCAAAAGCATTGAGTTAGGCATCCGCCCTTTTGCCATTAAGCGCCGAAGCGTGACCTTTACATTCTCATTGCCGATCAATCTTGAAAACATAAATTCGATCCGGGTGTGGCCGCCAATAAGCGCGGGCCCCGCCTATATTTCTATAACTTCCCGTACTTTTTCGACGACCTTTTCGTGAATCTCATCAACCGATCCCGTGGCGTCAATGACAACGAATCTTTGTGGTTCTCGCTCTGCGATGCCCAAATAGGCTTCTCTAACGCGGGTATAGAATCCAGAGCTTTCCTCATCCATCCGGTTCTTGACGGCGATCGATTCGTCCCGCGAAGCCATCCTTCTAGTCGCAGTATCGACCGGGATATCAAGAAAGATCGTCAGGTCAGGCTTAAGGCCGCTGGTGGCGAGATCGATCACATGGAGAACTTTGTCTTCCGGAAAGCCCCGGCCCGCTCCCTGATAAGCGTAGGTGGCGTCAGCAAACCGATCGGAGATAACGACAAGTCCCTTTTCCAGCGAAGGCCGGATCAAATACTCGACGTGCTGGGCGCGATCCGCCGCGAAAGCCAATAACTCGGCCATTGGGGAGATTGTTTCATTCGTCTCCAGAAAAGCTTCGCGAAACTTTTCACCTAGCGGTGTTCCGCCTGGTTCACGCGTGGTAACAAGCTCAACACCATGCGAACGTAGATAGGCGGCCAGCATTTTCAACTGCGTTGATTTTCCGCTGCCGTCTATTCCCTCGAAAGTTATAAATTTTCCGTTCAAGCTTGCTGCGATGGCACCGGCCGGCGCTCCTGTGAGATGGAGGAAATAGCGTGCTTAAAGATCAATACATCCGGGCCCCCAACATCGAGCAAAACGGAAAATTTATCAAAACTTTTGATACGGCCGGATACCGTCGCCCCGGGCAAAAGGTGAACGACCACGGTGATTCTTTCCCGCCTGGCCGAGTTCAAAAAGGCGTCCTGGATGTTCTGAGCGGCCTGCTTTTCCATAACACTCCTCGATTCAAAATAAACAAAGCTATGAGCCTAAACAATGATTATAACAAATTTAGGCGTCTGGACAAGACAATTGATCCCCAGGGGTCCTGATAATTTGAAGCAAGTCGCTGAGCACGGCTTTATCAGAACCAAACCCCTGGAGCCAGACCGCGTTCGGCTCTCGTCGAAACCACGTCAGCTGACGCTTGGCGTAATTGCGGACGTCTTGTTTTGATTTGTCTATGGCGGACGCAAGGTCACGCTCGCCACGCAGAAACTCGCATACGCGGCGATATGCATGAGCACCCAGTGCATTCGTTCGGTCACTTACGCCCGCAGATAGTAGATTAGTTACTTCTTCCACCAGGCCAGCAGAAAAATGCTCCTCGGTTCGCCGGTTTATCTTTTCGTAAAGCACATCTCGCGGCGGGTCGAGAACGAATAGTTGTATGCGGTCGGCGAAAGGCGGCGGCTCTCCGCGATCCGGCTGCAGGGACGAGATCCGCTTGCCCGTTTGAATAAAAACCTCAATTGCACGGATCGTCCGGACATAATCATTGGGATTCAGCTTTTCAGCAGCGGCGGGGTCGAGCCGCGCTAATACTCCATGCAGATGTTCAGAGCCTTTTTTCTGGTGGATAATTCGTAGCCTCTCACGCAGGTGTGTATCGGTCGGGGGACTATCGAACAGCGGCTCTCGCAGGGTCCGAAGGTAGAATCCAGTACCCCCAACCAGTATTGGTACCCGACCACCCTTCTCTATCTCGACGATAATCCGAGTTGCATCCCTCGCCCAATCGGCCGCGGTGTAATTTACATGCGGATCGACGTAATTGATCAGGTGATGCGGCACACCCCGCATTTCTTCCACGGTCGGCTTGGCTGTGGCTATGTGTATCCCGCGGTAGATCTGGACCGAATCGAAATTGACAACCTCACCGCCGATTTTGAGCGCAAGCTCGACCGAAAGATCGGTTTTTCCGGAAGCAGTTGGACCTGTGATGGCGTATATGGGGCGGTTGCTTGACACAATCTGAGGTTAGCATAAGCCTTGCGGGCTTTCTCCGTCTGTAATACTATCTGAGTGAATTTACTTACATCGGGTTCTTTATGCTAAAGGCTACAGCAGCATTTACCTTTTTGACCCTCATCGCGAGTTTGTCTTTTGGGCAGGGAGCCGCTGATCCATGGCTGCGAATTTTGACCGGAGATGACTTAGTCGTTGACGTTGATAAAAACAGCCTTGTTCTTAAGCCTGGTGGGATTGTAAGTGCCGATTTTAGATCGTCTTACTCAAAACCCGAGCCAATAGGTCAAGGATCAACCCAACAATATGCGTCCCGGATCGACTCGATCGAGTTCAAGATCGCGGAGCCACAGTATCGCCTCGCCAAGAGTTCTTTTAGGGATTCGTCCGGCCGTAGCATCTATGAGAGTTCCGCCAAAGAGGGAATCTGGAAGAGGAGAATGGGTGGGTCGAGTTATCGCTTTTATGGCGCGATATCCAAGCTAGCCCCCTTTGGCTCTTGGAAGGTGCTTACTTATCGATATGCATCAGGCGAGGGCCCTTCTGATGAAGATCCGAGAAGCCTACGAGATCTGGTAGGAAGTGCTATCCAGATTAAGCCGTCATATTTATTTATAGGAAGTTCGAATTGTGTTAACGCCGAGCTTGACTTTAAGCCCATTGCTGATAAGGATCTGGCTCGGTATGGACTTTCCTTAAAGGACTTTGGAGTAACCGCCCCGAGCATCTCCGTCATTTTCGCAACTTGCAAATCTAACAAAGACTATCCACCGCAAATGTTTATTTTCCTGGAATCATCTTCCAAAGCAAAACTG
>JBGTBC010000394.1:0-20921 GCA_041749555.1 Pyrinomonadaceae bacterium
TTATACTCTTTACCCCTACGTCACGTCCGGCTGCACATACGCGGCGAACGATTTTGATTACGACAGCAACAGCGGAAATGTCGGATCAATGAACTTTACCAGCCCGTCGGGCGGATTTTCGCAGAATTTAGCGAGTGCCGCGCTTTCGGGTAACGACGTTTGGACAAGAAATAATGTCACTGGCTGGACGTCCGATACTGGAACAGGTGAGTATGGCATCTGGACGGCAGACGTGATCGTAGGTTCATATATCGCGGGCGGCCTGCCCAACGGCAATTATGTAGATCTGTATCTATCGAGCTTTGCCGCGGCCGCTAACCCGCCAACAACTAATTCATCGGCAAATACATTCCGGACCTATATTCCAACCGATGCAGGAACGGCGCCGCTGAAACCCTATCTTATGCAGACCTTCACCCAGGTTGGCGGTCCGAATCCGGTTCCGGCCGGTCAGACGGGAACGATGCGCATTCGTGTGGCCTTCATCAACCCGACGGCGCATCCCGTGACATTCTCGTCACCGTCAAACCGCATAACCGCCAACGTGCCGGGCAGCGGCGTGGTCTATGCCGGCAACACAACGGTGAGCCAGGGGATGGTTGACAGCCAGCCGGCCATTGGCGGCTCGGGTAACGTGGTCTGGAATCCGGGAACCATATCGGCGGGCGGTACCGCATTTCTGACATATGACGTGAATGCCACGCCTTCGTCCGGGGGCCAACGCCTTCCGCTTACCGCGACACCCGCATCGGGGAATGGAACGCGCGGCCAATATGTGGATGAAACAGGCAATACTACCCAATCTCGGGCGACGATGCTTTTCGGGCCGCTCTGCGATATAGCGACTACCGAAGGCAGTTTCAATCTCGAAACGACGTCCGCGGGCGTCAGGATCAGCGGCCAGGTCCGTACCCCCGACGGTGGCGGGCTCAGAAATGCGGTTGTGACGCTTATTTCGGTTGACGGCAGGGTGCGCACGGCTGTGACAGGCCCACTAGGATACTATCGGTTTGACGATGTTAAGGTTAGGATGACCTACGCGGTAACGGTCGCCTCCAAGCGCTATGCTTTTGAATCGCGCGGACTTATCGTCGACGATACGCTCACCGACGTGGATTTTATGGCTATTCCTGCTGCCAGGAGAAGGTGACGATAGCGAGCACTAGTGGTCAGTCTCTGACGCGGTAGACCCCGGTCGCGAGCCGTTCGGCAAAGCCCTCATCGACGAGTTGGTGATTGGCCCTGCCTGACTCCCACCGGTAGAATCCGAAGTTCCGCGACAGGTCACCCAGCAGAGTCATTCCGCACATTTTGAGGTAGGTGCGCGCCAGCTCGCGGACCGCTTCGTCACGCGGTGTTTTTGCCGATAGCTCATCGGGGAATCTGGCCTCGGCTAAGGTCCAGATGTAGGTAAATTTAGGAACATAGACCACCTCTTGAGGAACGACCTTCATACGGCGTTGGAGTTCGTCCATCGCGTTTGTGAGATCTTTCTTGTCCTTGAATCCGCACTCTTCGCGGAGATCGGCGGTAGCCATCTCCCATTCCTTACGAAGCACTTTCAGGACCAATTGTGCGTTTTTTGAGAGAATTCCAGCCTCGCCCTTACGCGAACAGCCCCAGATCGAGTTAAAGACCGGGATCATCCGCGGGGCCAGAAACCACGATTTACCCTTCAGGAGCTTTGCATAATACAGGTTGCCGCGGGCGATGACCTCATCCTTTAATACCCAGGCCCTGCTTGCCTCGTAATCTTTCTGGACATTTCGCGGAAGGTGGGCATCGCGACGCCCGCAGACGGCGATATACACCGATGGCAGCGCCTTGCGGGCATCGGTCAGACCGAGGCAAAAGCCGAGATCCTCCACCATCGCTTCGACCTCGTCGGCGGAATCGACCTTGAGCGATTCTTCGCGTCGCCATTTCCGGTCACGATAAAGTTCGATCTCCGGGGGAAGGATTTTCATAACGTCGTATCGAGATGATAGACAAAATAAAAGGGGTGAGCAATCGGCCCACCCCATTAGATCCAGTGCAAACGGACCTATCGATCCTGCACGTTACTTTGAATTGGCGATGAGGATATCACGCTGATCGTGGATCCGACCTGGAGCACTACATCCTCGCGGCCCTGCACCGCAACTGAGCCTGCACCGCCTCCTGCACCGATGATGGCGCCGATCGCGGCTCCCTTGCCGCCGCCTGCAATTGCCCCGATGATAGCTCCAATTCCGGCCCCAATGCCGCCGCGTTTGGCGGTATTGGTTGTCTGATTGTCTCCTTTAAGCGTACTCTCGTTATCAACACGGATGGTCTTGCCGCTAGCTGTCCTCACGTCTGAAACATAACCTGCAAGATCATAGCGTTTGCCGTCACGGAGTGCGATCGTTTCAAAATTAAGGGTCACAGTTGCCTGTCCCGTCACCTTACCTGACCGGGTCACATTAGAAATATACCCCTCGATGACCGCGCCGCGATACTCATCCGGCGATTGAACTGTCATCCTGAAACGATCGTTATTTTGCGAAACGCCGGTATTGATCTCATTCTCGATCACACCAGTTAAGACGGTCCCATTAGGTACAACGTAGTTGCCGGGCTTGGTCGTGGCCGCACGTGGATAGGGCGAACTGCCGCCGGAAGGTTGGCCAGAGCGGCGGCCAGCCGGCTGGTCATTATCAGAGTAGCCGCGATCATTGGAGCCACCTGCATCCGCAACGGACCCATCTGCATTTATACCGAGCCGCGCCACCGAGTCGGTTTTAGTGTAAACACTCTCGGCAAAAACGGTCTGGCTGAGATATTCGGTCGTTATTCGCCGCGACACTTTCAGGCCCTGGCCGTTGCTGACTGAAGTAAATGTGATCGTAAAATCGGTCTCACCACCGAGGCTTGAAATGATCAGTTCCGGCCCCTTAAGCGTCGCCCGAAGCCGTATAGTCTTGCCGGAAGCCGATCGCTCCGTTTTATCACGTCCGTCGGCTGTGAAGGTCACGGGCGGGGCATTCGAGGTAGCCAGGGTTACCTGATCGCCGCGAATGTCGATCGCGAGCTGTCCGGGAGCTGTCAGTTTGTCTTTTAAGTCTTCACGTTGTTCTGTGCCCAGCCTGGCATCCGCGATTATGTCGTCGACGCTCTCGCTTCGAGCGAGATCGAGTTCGTACGTTCCTGAGAGGCCAACAATAATCGCGTTAGACGGGGCAGGCGGATAGTCACCGGCGTTTTGAGGATCTTCCTCAACGTCCCATCGATTGGTTAGGCCATAATTAGAACTCAACCGGTCGATCTGCGCTCGTACGCCCATCCATTCGTCCTGCACGCGGCGGTTTTGGGGATTGGCCTGTAAGAAACCTTCGATACGGCGGGCGGCATCGACGATCGCGCTGACATCTTCGCGATTTTCGCGTTTTCGATCGTAGTTGTCCTGAAACTTGCGTACGTTGTCGCGGAGAACTCTTATGTCATCCGTAGCCCTCGAGAGGCTGGTACGCTCGGCTGAGCTGCTCTGCATTTGAAATCTGAGATTATATTCGAAATCTTCGATCTTCGAGTTAAGACTGCGAACCGCGTCGCTAATGTCGCGTTCGTTTCTACGCTGAGCATCAGCCGATACAACCGACACAAAAAGCAACGAAAAAGCCACTAACGATAACGAGATCGTATTCCTAAATCTGTTCATCTTTTCTGTCTCCCCGCCGTACCGGGCCCGGCACACTACTATCCGCGCTTTTTGAAGCATTTTTCGTGCCATTGGTTGTTCCGACTTTGGCATTCTGAGCATTCCACTATGATAAAATCCGACTTAGATGATCGCCAGTTCGAAACAGGCAAAACTATGAAAGCAACCGTAACATACGCCGGTGACGAATTCTTTATCGGCACCTCTCCGAGCGGCCACGCTCAAGTCATTGATAGCAAAGGCGATAGACATGCTGCACCTACTCCAATGGAGATGCTCCTCGTATCGGTAGCTGCGTGCACGGCCGCCGATGTTATTTCGATCCTGCTGAAAAAGCGGCAGGATGTAACGCACTATAATGTCGAGATCACAGGCGAACGAAAAGAGGAACATCCGCGGGCCTTCACCAGGTTTCACATCAACCATATCGTGCATGGGCGGAACGTTTCGGATATTGCGGTAGCCCGGGCGATCGAATTATCAGAAACTAAATATTGCTCGGTCGCGGCGACCGTAACGCCGACCGCCGAGATCGTGACAAGTTTTGAGATCATCAACGTTCCTTAAGAGAGAGGTGCGAAATGAGAAAGAGTTTTTGGGTCGTGCTATGTCTTTCATTGATCTTTTCGATCTATGTCCCCGCCCAAATCGTCGATGTCAGCGAGAGGAATGCTCGCTGGCGTGAATTTAATAGGAATAATTTCGACAAGGTCGACTTTGCCAAAACGCGGCTTACGAAAGCGCGTTTGAAAAAGCTGAAAGAGGACGATACGGCTGACGATTTCGCCCTGCTCAGGGGCGTGATATTCGGCAAGCGGGGCCGAATCTTTAAGGAGCGGTCGATCCAGGACTATCTGGAAAAGCAACCGTGGTATAAACCCAACCGTAATTTCAGCAACGCGGTCCTAACGCCCATCGAGCGTGCGAATCTTGATCTCGTAAGGATCACTGAGGCCGAGAAGCATAACTTCGTCGAGCCGGGCGACATGCGTATCTGGCGGGCCAGGCTGATTACCGATGATAACCTGCGTGACTATAGCGGTGCCGAACTGACGATCCTGATGGCTGAGATCGAGGCGCTTCACGGCAAGACTTTCAGCGAAGAATGGCTGCAGAAGTATTTTGACGAGAGATATTGGTACAGGCGGTCCGCGAAATACGACCCCACGATACTCACCAGCATCGAGCGGAAAAACATCGAACGGCTGCTGAACGAGAAAGAAAAGAACAGGAAGACCGCCATATCCATCGGTGATATGGACAACTTTCAGACGGTTGTGCTGACCGAAGACAAACTCACCGGCCTGAGTATCCTTGAGCTGCGGATACTCAGGGAAGAATTTTACGCCCGCCGCGGAAAGAAATTTAATGAGCCCGGCATACGCGATTATTTTAACTGGCGAGACTGGTATAAGCCGGCAAAGAATCAGAAAACCATTAAGCTTACGGCCATCGAGCAGAAAAACGTCGAACTGCTTGCGGCCTATGAGGCCAAGCTCCGCGAAAAGCTATCAACGGAGCTTGTGACGGAGGAGACCCTCGGATATCTCTTCGCCGAGGATCTACGCGTACTGCGAAATGAGATCTATGCCCGGCGCGGCCGTATCTTTAAGGACGTAAATCTTCAGAAATACTTTGAATCACAGGCCTGGTATAAGCCAGATCCGGAGTTCAAAGACGAAATGCTTAACGAGATAGAGAGCAAGAATCTCGCCATAATAAAAGAAGCGGAGGAAACGGCTATGAGTAAATTCTCAGAAGCCGAGGGCTGATAAGGCCTAACCTCGGTTCCGCGTGCCGGAGCCACTTACCTTAACCAGAAATTGCAGGAACAGCTTAAATCGACAACCCGGCTTAGACAGGCCGGGTTTTCGTTTGTTGATATCCAGCTCCTCGCCTAGAATCGAAAAACACATGAAAAGATCAACGATAGCTATTCTGATCCTCACGGGCTGCTTTTCAATCTATAGTCAGGTACCGCTGAATGTCAGTGTGCAGATTCTTAAGGCTGAGGACTCGCGGCGTTATTCGCCCGCACTTCAGAACCTGATGTTTCATAAAGCTCGGGCAATACGCAGCCGAGCGTCCCTCGCCGCGGGCCGTATCGGAGATGAGTCGGCGGTTGGAACGCTGGCAAAGCTGCTCGATACTGACGTATCTATCGAGGTCCGAGCGATGGCTGCTTTTGCAATTGGCGAGATCGAATCGGTAAAGGGAGCGGACGCGATATTGAGATCTCTGAGCGACAGGCAAACTCCCGGTGCGGTACGCTCTCGCGCGGTCGAGGCGGCAGGAAAGATAGCAGCCGCAAACCCGAATGATTCCAGCTACAAAACGCTTGGGACCGCGATCCTTGCGACTCTCGATGGCCAAACTCGCGAACGAGAGACTGTCCTGCTCGCGATAACAGCCGCCCTACGGGCCCGTCCCGAGGGCACCGACAAGACCGTAGCCAGGTTCCTGACCAGCCAGGACGCCCGTATTCGGGCCGACGCGGCCAACACACTCAGCCGCATCCGCGCGAAAAACGCGAATGGGGCCCTTCGTACGATGCTCCGCAGCGACCGTGATCCGATCGCCAGGGCGAATGCCGCACGGGCTCTCGGTGCAGCTGAAGACAAAGAAGCTTTTGAGCTCCTGCTCGGCGCGGCGATTGATGACAGGGATTTTCGTGTCCGCGTTTCCGCTATACGCTCGCTCTCGCAGCTGAACGACCCAAGGGCGGCGGAGAAACTTATCATTCGGGCACGGGCCTTATTCGAGATCTATAAAATGGAAAAAAAGCCAAATTTTATTCCAAACGGCCAAAGCGAATTTATCGAGATCGCGGCTGTGCTCGGAAGGTTGTTGACTAACACCTACGACCAGCGGGCGGTGTCGCTCTTTCGTGAATTCGGTCAATTGGACAAGGGCCACGCCACGGAAGTATATCTGGCCCGATTCAGGATCGCTCCGGGACGCGGCGACGATGGCCCGACCGAGTTGACCGACTGGCGTCAATACCGCACGCTCGCCCAGCTTGCCGGCGAATTTGCAGCCCTCGAACCGACAACCGAAGAGGCAAAAAAGATGAAGGCCGAGGCCCCAGACAAGTTACGGCCTCTGGCGAAGGCTTTTGCCGAAGCCGATCCGGCCGTCGAGGGTAAACGTATGCTGGCCGGACCGGATATGCTCGGGGCATTTGCACGATTCAAGACTGCCGATCTAGGTGAGATCGCTCGGACCGCACTTCGGAACAAAGATGTTTATATGCGAGCAACCGCGGCGAGAGTTTTGTCCGATCTTCCTTCGTCAATAGAAAACGTCGATGCATTAAAGTCTGCATTTAGAGAAGCGTTTCTGAAGGACCTTAAAGAGAACGACGCTCAGCTTGCCATTCTTGACGCTTTGTACAAGCTCGACAAGAGCGCTACGCTTTCGGCGTTGAACACGGCGCTGATCTCGCCGGATTTTAACGTGCGGAAAAAAGCCCTGGATCAATTGAAAGATCGCGATGCCTGGAAGGACGTACCTCCGGCGGAGCTTGCTAAAACGCAAGAGATCGCCAGGGTCGGAAAGGCCGTTGTGTGGACCTATGACGTAAAATCACAAACAAAGCTCGGCCAGGTGTTGAATAAAGATGTCGATTATCGCCGTGCGCTGTCGCGAAAGAACGGCACGGTCCGAGCTGTCTTTACCACGCAGAAAGGAACATTCACGATCGACCTTTTGCCCGAAAATGCACCGCTAACGGTCGATAATTTTGTAAAACTCGCCCGATCGCGATATTTTGACGGGCTTGAAGTACATCGCGTCGTGTCGAATTTTGTAATGCAGGATGGGGATCCGCTCGGCAACGGCAGCGGCGGCCCCGGCTGGTCGATCCGCTGCGAAGTGAACATGGTGCCCTACGAACGCGGTGCCGTTGGCATGGCCCTGTCGGGCAAAGACACCGGCGGCTCGCAGTGGTTCGTAACGCATTCGCCCCAACCGCACCTCGATGGTGGATACACTGTCTTCGGCAAAGTTAACGAAACGGGGATGAAGGTAGTAGATAATATCGTGAGAGGGGATAAGATCTTGAGCGTGCGGATCGTCGGGCGTTAGGGTACCGCAGAGACGCGGAGGCGCAAATATGAAGCGGATACTTTTATTGGCAATCCTCTCGGTCGTTGCGGCCTGTACTGCGACGGCAGCTTACTTGTTTGTAGTCCGCGAAACACGGCCAGTGATTGCCTGCTACGATCCCGATAATAATATTCGGTCTCGTACTCGGTGTATCTTGAATCCCTTTCGATACTATATCGCGGAAGAAAAGGCCGAGGAAGTACTTCTTAAACTAAAGTATGGCCAAACGCAGATTCTTATCCCATTCTTCGAGCATTTAGAACAGGATAATATGGATCACATTTTGGAAAATGAGTCGAAGTACCGAGTCAAATCCTGGCGAATTGGTGAATGGACTCAGAATGGTGACGAACTCAACCTTATGTACTGGGTGAAGCGTGAGAACTACGACTGGGAAGAAGAAGTTCGATTTTATTTTAGTCGGAACACTTCAGATTGGAACCTTGTTTCGTACTCCGCGATCTATTGAAGTATGGCGGAGAATCGTTCGAACCTTTCGGCTAAAGAGCTTGCGCAGATTGAGCGTGAGGTGGATTCTCACCGGGGCCTTCGGGATGTGTTAGCGTGGGCGGCGACTAAGCCGAAAGGCGAAGTGCATCCGCAGACCGTCGCCGAGGTGATCACGCAGGACGAATATACGCATGATGTGATCGTGCCGTATCGCGATGTATTTCTCGTTTACGACACTACCTGACTCGGAGCCGTGACGGCGGTCGCCGTCTGGGACAAGCATCCGACCGCGGATGAGCTATTGGAATACCGAGTTGGTAACGGATGGAATCCGACGCCGTCTCCATTAAAAGAAGGCGATGTTATCGAAGGGCACGCGGCCTGTAGGGTACAGACGTAGCGTTCAAGATCGCGGAGGCGCATAGAATGGAGATGCTGGATCTCGTCGCGACGACGATTGATTTGCCTGAAGAAGGAATTGACAAAGGCGATGAGGGAACGATAGTTGAGATCCTCGCACCGGGCGTTTTTCTTGTTGAGTTCTGCGATGACGATGGAGTAACGCTGAGTACTCTAGTATTGAAAGCCGAACAACTGCGCGTCGTGTAGAAGGCGAATCGGGTCGGACGACAAGGACAAATGAAAGATACAGAGCTAGAGCCACGCGAAGTTCAGATCGAAAAAGGCCTCGATGCCCTCGCACGCTACCTCGACGGGCTCTTTCGCGTGCCCGGTACGACGTGGCGTTTTGGCCTGGACGGCCTGATCGGGCTGATACCGAACGTCGGCGACACGCTTACTCTTCTTCCCTCGCTCTACATATTGATCTCAGCCGTCCGCTATGGCGTGCCAAAGATCACCCTGCTCCGAATGGCTTTCAACCTCGGCCTCGATTACGTTGTTGGTTCGATCCCATTCATCGGCGATGTCTTTGATTTCTTTTGGAAAGCCAACAAGAAGAACATGGACCTGATCCGCGAACGAGCCACCGGCAATGATGTAGGAACAACGTCTGACTATATATTCGTTTTTGCGATCATTGGCGTTCTGCTGCTCCTGTTGATCGGCTCGATCATAGTAAGCGGCCTGATCATCTACTATGTTCTGACCAGCCGACCGCTGGTCTGATCTGCGGCCTCATCTCTCAAATAAAAAAGGACAGCCTTTCGCAGCTGCCCTTTCTGATAAACGATCGTTACTCTATGCACTCGCTTCTGACGTTTTTACTGGGAACATCTTATCAATTGCCGTTTGCAGTACACTTACCCCGAATTCTCCTGCCGCTCGCGTCTTGAGCTTGCCTTCGGCATCGAAAAGATAATAGACCGGCACCCAGCCCTGTTCGTTCTGGAATGCGTCTTTGAGCTTGTGCAGGCTGTCGACCGCGCAGGGTTCGTCGATCTTGTTCTCGATCATAGCGTGGTTTACTGTGTCGAGATCGGTGTCGGCCTCGTAACGCGGCATGTGAACGGCGATCGTCTGCAGCCCGAGCGCACCGTATTTCGCCTTTATCTCGTTAAGCTGCGGCATTTTGTCTTTGCAGATCCCGCACGAAACTGCCCAAAAGTGTACGAGCACCGGCTTTCCCTTTACGTGCTCCAACGTATCCTCCAGCGAGCCGTTAAACCACGTCGTCGCCCCTTCGAGCGTCGGCATCGCATCTCCAATTCTCATCGGCATCTTTTTTACCTCAAATAGTTTTAGCCGCGGATGTTCGCGGATGACGCAGATAAAAAAAGATATTTTCAAATCTGTAAGATCTGCGTTCATCCGCGGCTATCTGTCTTAAACCGTTAAGTTCTCCTGGCCTGGCTTCCAATCTGCGGCACACAGTCCGCCGGTCTGCAGGCCCTGCAGCACGCGAAGCGTTTCATCGACCGAGCGTCCGATATTCAGGTCGTGAACGACCGAATACTGCAAAACGCCTTCAGGGTTGATGATGAAAAGTCCCCGAAGCGCGATATTCGATTCCTCGACGAGGATGTTGTAAGCACGGGCGAGTTTGCCGCCTACGTCTGACGCGATCGGGTATTTCACGCCTTCGATACCATTCTGGTTCTGCGGAGTTTTCAGCCATGCACGATGTGAATGGACCGAGTCCGTCGAAACGCCGAGCACCTCTGCGCCGACGCCCTGAAAATCTTCGAGATGATCTGAAAACTTGATCAGCTCAGTCGGGCACACAAAGGTAAAATCGAGCGGGTAAAAGAGCATAACGAGCCATTTCCCCTTGTAATCCGACAATTTGACGTTTTCGGCCAAGGTGTCGATGTTCTTGGTTGACGGCATGTTAAAATCCGGTGCCAGTTGGCCGACTTTGGCCAGTGTGACGGTGTTTTCTAGTGCTTTTCCTGTTGCTGTTGACATGATTTATTAATATTTCCTTAATTTATAATTGATTTAATCGCTAAAATTAGCGCTGTTTGACGCAGAGAACGCCGATAGATATTACCCTCGTGCTCTGTGCCTTTTATTTACTAGTCCTCTTCCAGACATTCGGGGCAAATACCCCTTAACGTAAATTCCAATGATTCGGGTTTAAAGCGGGAATAAGCGGCCGCTAATTCGACGAGCTCAATGGGATGTTCCATTTCGATATCGACGAGGGCGCCGCACTTCGTGCAGATCGCGTGGTCGTGCCGCGACATCATCCGGTCGTAACGGCTCGCACCGTTTCCAAACTGTATCTCGGCAATATGGCCCGCTTCTTTCAAAAACCGCAGCGAGTTGTATACGGTGGCAAACGAGATGCTCGGCAGCCTTGCCTTTGCCTCGGAAAAAACTTCGTTGGCCGTCAAATGCTCGCGGCTGTCGCGGATAACCCGCAGCACAACCTCACGCTGCCTCGTTAATCCCATTCCCTGTATTTCTGTTTCATGCATAGCCATAAGACCTAGAATTAGAATAATACTAATTCGAAAATTAGTCAAGGACACAAAGTTCAAAACAAAGGCGTAAACGGCCTGCCCTTAGTTCTTCCTCACAACCAGTCGTCGCTTTCCCTGAATGATCAGTTCGGGTCGTTTCGAAGTGACCACGATATTTCGATCGACCTTTTTTTCGCGAAGCGAAACCTTCGGCATATAGGTCAGCACGTAACTATCATCTATAGTACCCGCGATTAGGCCGGCTTTCTCGATCATTTCCTCGAGCGTTTGTGGAATAAGGGCGATGCCGTTGGCGTTCTCGGCAAGTGCGGTCAACTGGCGCTCGGCCGATTCGAGGTCTGACTTTCTCTGCTTCCAAGTGCTGGTTTTTGTGCGGTCGAGACTGATTGTCGGTCCGATCTTTGGTGACGTTTTGAAGTCGCGAGTCCCGAGCGGCAGTTGTTCCGCAACCTCACGCGGCATAGCGATCGGTTCTGCAGTAGCGGGCTCGGGCTTAGTTGAGACTTTTTTGGTCAATGGCTCTGCGGCAATACTCTCAATCCGCGTATAGCTGATCACGTGAACATTTATGTCGGTCTCAAGCAGCTGCCGCAGCGATCTTTCGCGGGCCGCACCTTTCGACGTGGTGTCTGTTCCATCGGTGATCAATACAAGGTGTCTGTTCTCAACCCCCTCTTGGGTCAGCAATCCGGACGCAAGGCGAACAGCCGCGAGAAATTCCGAGCCGAGCCCGAAATTTGTATTGTTTATGGCAGTCGTCGTCGCGGCCCTGTCTGTAGTCAATGCAGATACGACTTCGGCTTCATCAGAATACTGTACGATTGCTACAGAATCCTGCGGCCGCAGGGCTGATACGAGGGCCGAAGCCGTCTTTCGAGTAGTATCGATAGTCTTTAACTGACGCAATGCACCGCCGGTATCCATTATGATCACAACGTTTGCCGGGATTCGGCGAAGGCTGGCTGCCTGGTGAAGTATGTTGTTTTCCGTGATCACAACGTCCTCAACACGAACGTCGGCAACGAACTTCCTGTTCGTATCGTAGGCTAATATATTTATTTTGATCTCTTCGGTTTCGACCCGCTCCGGTTCTTCAGGAGTCGGCGTAGGCGTTACTTGTGCACCGGCCGCGAGAGCCAAAGTAAGCACGATCGTTATTGCCGATATTATGAAACGAATATTTATATATCCCATATGTTAAGTTTCGATGCTCGATCCGCATCGGCCCGAGCATCGGGGCTATATTGAATAGGGGCGAAACCATCTACGACGTTATGACCGATGAATATCAATTGACGCCCCAAAGTCATCTGCCCTAAACCTCCTATCTGTATTGTAGATTTTCGGTTGTATCACTACTAGTACGACCGAAGCGATTTTGCCTCACCGCCTCAATTAAGAAAGACCGGAGTCTATAGCCAGCAAAGGAGGGAGATTCCCCCCCTGTTTTTGTACCACGGCTGGTACAGCAATTATGACGTAACCTTTGCTATCACAGTCAGTTACCCCACTTGTACCATGTACCACGCATTTTCGCAGAATGTGTAATACACCCGCGCGGTTCAGTGGCCGGTGGCCAGGGGTCAGTGGCCGGAGCCGCTTTTGGGTGATGGAGTGATTCTTCCTTCGGGATCGTCACTCCGCATCCCTACTCTGCACTCCGAACTCGGCACTCCGCACTCACTAGACCCCCTGTTTTTGTACCAAGGCTGGTACAGCAATTATGACGTAACCCTTGCTATCACAGCAAGTTACCCACTTGTACCATGTACCACGCATTTTTCAGTTTTGTGTATTACGATGTATTACAGCAACCCAAAAGCTAAGGTTCCTTCCACCGTCCACAGGAACGAAAACTCATCAACCATCAATGATCCACGATCAACGATCAAACCCACAACCATCAACCATCAACGAACAAACCCCAACGATCAACGATCCACGATCTACCAGCGAACCTATTTATCAAAGATCCATCCGGACACAGTCCGAAGTGTTTCACTTATAGCACAAAATTGCGTATCTGGCCAAATATTTAGAAGAGGAATTCAACGGGCTCAGATATTTTTTCGTTGATATTCGGGACCGATGAAGATAGACTTGTTTCGCGAGCCTCCCAATTGACATCTCATTCCAAACAACTAATAATGCCTTTTATCTCATCCTAACTTACCTATTGTTTCATTGTTGAAACAATCAACTAGGATTTCTCGTACTTGTTGGTGGAGGGAACTATGGCGCACAAGGAATATACTTCACATATCGACGAGCCGGAGGTTTACACTACCTCTAAGGGAAGTAGCTACGTAAAAACGTTTGACGTTGTGCGGAGTACTGCGGGTCGCGAACTAATTAGGAAGCATGCGGCGATGGCTACGTCGCTCGGCTTAAAAAGGGGAACAAAAGCAATTTCAGTTGCGAAATCCCGAATATCAACCACCAAGAAAAAAGTAAGGTAGATGGAAATACCTTTTAATCTCCTCATCCTGCCTTTTCTAGGCGGTTACATCTTCGTTCGGTTCTGGAATCATACTCGTATCTACACAATGCGCTCTGATAAGGAGCGCATTTTTATTCGCTGCTCGCTTGCCGGCCTATCTGCCCTTATTGTTGCTTGGATATCGTTCGCTATTGGATCTCGAATATTTCCCTGTTCAGAGTTTTCATTTTGTATTCCGACATTATGGCGGGAATTTTTCCCTTTCGAGCACTCAGGTATCGCGGTGGCGGCATTAATTATTGCAGCAACTGCATGGTATCCGCTGAACAAATGGCCAGGCAGCGAACGGCGACTGCTCAAAAAAATACCTAGCTTTCTGGAAGAAGAGCAAATCAACAGAGCCATCAGTGAAGATGCGGATGCGCTAGAAATGATGCTCAAAAGATCCAAAGATGAGGGGCTTGCCGTGGCGATTACAATGATTAATGAAAAGGTATATATTGGTCGCGTAGTCCATCCTTTCAATCCCGCTACCCCAACAAACAGCGTGGGCCTCCTCCCGTTACAGAGCGGGTATAGAGATCCCATTACGAAGAAAATGGAACTAACCGTCGATTACTCGCTTACTATGCAAGGCATAACAGAAGAGTTGGATGCCGCCGATGCTTCGATCAGAGTTCTAGAAGCAAAGCGTAGTGAGTATTTGCTGGCAAACCTTGCGGCAAAACTTCCTATAGTCGACGTCGATCTTCGGAATGCGAAGATCGAATTTGAAAAGTTGGAAAAAACGATTGGGCTTTTCCATCTTGTGATTCCGGTGAGTCAAATTGCTTCAGCACACATATTCGATAGTGAAGTGCACGCCCAATATTTTTCCAAACAAATGATATTTCACGACGAATAGACTAATTCGTCCTGCGTACTTGTGCGTTGGATAACTACGCTACCCATCAGTTTTTCTCATCAGGAATTCATTGAACGATAGTAATGACGACCGCACGTCAATATGTTCTGTTACATGAAGATAAAGCCAAATCTCATCGTGTAAGCCGCACTTTACTATAGAGAAGCGGTCGAGATTCGACCGTAGAAATTCGGTCGGAACTTTAAATATTTGGTATCCATCGCCCATCGGATCCGCGCCGGCAAGCACGATGAACTCATTCTCCTCCAGATAACTCTGCCGGATCTGAAGCCACCAATCGTCCTTATAGGAGGGTTTCTCCCTTCTCATATAAGCGCGGCTGGAGAACATGCGATAAACCGACAGTTCTGGAAAGTTACGTTCGATGAAAACTTTGGCGTCTCTTCTGCCCATTAGACAATCCTCCGATCAGTTAGTTAGCGTCTCCGTGATCCTTTAATTAGTCGAGCCGCTATTCCCGTGCGACGACGGTGTCGTAGAGGCCGTAATGGGTTAGGCCTTGATGGCTTTCAATTCCCGTGTAGCTCAGAGAGGCGTCTTCATACCGACGAAAAGCGAAAACGGCTTGGTTCATCTGCTCGGTGTTAAAGACCCTTAGACGCACGAGAAGTTGAAAGTCCTTAACTGTGAGTCCGGTTACTGTGTGAAACAGGTCCGGTTCGAGTTTGGTGATCACGTCCTGGAGCGTGTTTTCGCGGAAGTCGGTCAGGTACATAAACGCCGGGATGCGGGTAGCGAATTTGATCAGCTTTTCCTGAACCAGTTTCCGCTTGGATTTGTATTCCTTCTCTTCGGCAGTTAGTTCTTTCTTTTCTTTGTCGGTGAGGCCTTTTTCCTTTGCCTTTTTCTTTAAGGCCTTTACCTTTTCGCTCTTATTTATGATCGTTTCGATGATGTTGTCGCCGAGTGCTCTCCAGCCCTCGATCCGCTCAACGGCGGCCATTGCTTCGGGATCGTCGAACACGCGTCGTAGGGTATCGTTATCGACATTTACTAGAAGAGCACTTTCCCATTTTCGGGCGAGCAGTGTCGCCGAGGTGCCAGCCATTGCGATGTCGAGAATTCCGCCCGCGTCTATCTGGGTCATGTTAGCGCCGTCGTAGGCGAGCACTGGAAGGAATGACACTAGGTCCCGGACAGCGTTCTCGGGATTCGGCTCGTTCGGCGATAGGCCGATGCCGTAATCCGATAGCTGCCGGAGGGCGCGTGTCGGCGCGAAGTCGAACACAAAGCAGATGGGTTT
Source organism: Pyrinomonadaceae bacterium (assembly GCA_041749555.1). Taxonomy (GTDB): domain Bacteria; phylum Acidobacteriota; class Blastocatellia; order Pyrinomonadales; family Pyrinomonadaceae; genus OLB17. The sequence continues at coordinate 15,733 of JBGTBC010000394.1, forward strand.
CAACACTTCTTCCTCGTTCGGGTCGTCGCCGTTGGGGTTCTTGATCGACCACGGGGATTGCACCCGGAATGCGGCCTGAAAATATGTTTCCGGCGACTTGAGATTGCGAAGCATCAGAATGGACGACCATTGCGGCACCGTGATGCCAGTGGTAAGTTTGCCGCAAGAAAGCGTTATCGTTTTGGTATCGAATCCGCTTCCGATTGCCTTTCTCACCGGAGGAAGGGCATCGAGGCCGATGCCCGCTGACGCGCCGGCGGCGACAACGACGTCATAGTCATGCCAGAAGGTGTTTTGCCTCTCTTCCAGAAGGTTCGCCATCGCGTGGCAGGCGGCAACATTCGGCATGAACCAGAACGAGTGCTGCAGGTAAGGCAGCAAACGCACGTCCGAATACGGAAACGGCGGCCGGGTGCCTGTCTTCAGGTGTTCAACGGCACGCGGCATGTAACCGCCGCGGATGATGTCGAGCCATTTCTGTACATCCGTTTTGTGTTTGAACTGTGCAAGCTCGCCCAACCCCGATGCCTCGAAGAATGCGTTAAGATCGAACTCGTCAAATTCCCCGGCGCTGGCAATTGCAAGCAGCTCGTCTGGCATTTGGTAGGTCAGAAGGCGCATCTGCGGCAGAGCCCCGTAAGGGTTTCGTTTGTGCGGCTTCTGCTCGGCGAATTCTTCCTTGGCCCGCTGCTCGTCGGTGTAGGTCCAATTGAAGATCTGCTCCTCGATAAACTCGCCCGTTGACAGCGCACGGAAGGGCGTACCGGAAAGGTAAACATAGGCTTTAGTCGTGATCGGGAGAAAATCAACCTCTTTCTCCGAAAGCTCTTCGAGGTCCTCGTTCACGTCTTCGAGGCCAACGCCGTATTCAAGCTTGGCTTCCTTCTTTGCAACCGCCTCTTCCTCGCCCTCGAAGAGTTCCTTTGCAGTATCACGCCAAGCACCGAAGTGGTATTCATCGAAGACTACCAGGTCCCAATTCACGGCATGGAGCCATTCATTCCTTGGCTTGATATTGCCGAACAAGTCACGACCGAGCAGGTCCTGAAAAGAGCCGAAATAGACCACAGGCTTCGTGGCCCTGATCTTCGTAGGATCGCTGCCCGAGTTTCGGGAAAGATACTGCCACCCGTCGAAATCGACATGCGATTCCAAGTCTGTTTGCCAAGCATCCTCCACGGCGGGCTTGAAGGTGACGACCAGCACGCGTTTTGCTCCGAGCTTTTTGGCGAGCTGATAAGCGGTAAACGTCTTCCCAAAGCGCATTTTTGCGTTCCACAGAAATCGTGGAACGGCGTGCATGTCCTCTTTCCAGATCGAGTGAAAGTATGCGTGCGTCTTTTTCACCGCTTCAGTCTGCTCGTCGCGCATCGGGAAAGTTTCGTGATGCGTGCCTGCGAACTTCTGCCCTGTTCGCATCTCAGTGAGCACGGTCTTGACGTCAGCAAGCGTGCATCGCATCCACTCCAGTTCGTATTTCTCGAACTTTTTTTTGACAAGGGCCGCACGCACTTCATGATCCGTGATGACTGTGCCGTCATCGCGTTCGGCCGATTCGTCCAACTCGATCTTATAGTTCTTGATTACGGCGGTCTTTAGCTGCTCGGCAATGCGCTGCTTCACGTCCCGCGTGGTCTGACCCACCTTAAGAAGGCCATTATGTGCCTCGTCCGCGATCGAGTAGGCATAGATCCGCGGGCGAATCTCAGGCTTTGGCGCAAGGATTTCGTCGATGGTCTTAGTCATCACCCTCATCCATCGGACGGATCATGCTTTCGATAAATGCGATTTCGTCTTTTGCGATGCCGTATTTCTTATAGAGCGTCTCGTCGGTCCACTCGCGATCCATAGGCAGGTCGGGTACGAACTGGAATCGCTCGTTGTAAAGATGCTGTGTGTATTTTCGTAACGATACAAGAAAACGCACGAACCGTGTTCGCAGGTAGGCAGCAAATCTTTCCGCTTCGATCTCTTTCTTGAAACGGTCGATTACCAGATAGGTTTCGGTACATGCTGTTCCGGGACAAGCGATGATGGGGTAGTTGTAAATTTGGTGGGGAAAGGTATCACCGGCGCCATAGGCGGCACCCAGCAACACCTTCCACTCGTCAATCCACCCATCGTTGCGCGGAACGTCAGCGCGCTCGATGTAGGTATTACTGCTGTTGCCAAGGAGCGTTACCGGCTTCCTCATTCCTATTTTCTTTTCCGCTCCCCGGAAATTGGTACGGATGCTGAAGGGTTGGATAGCCGAGACCTTTGCGGCTAGATTACCATGGCCGTCCTTCTTGTTAACTCGGAGCATCTTTTCAAGAATGGGAACTGCCTCATTACGCCGAACCAAGACGTCGTAGTCACCCAAGAGCCGTTTCATGGGCGACGACGCTGGCGCTCCCCCCTGGATGGTGGTCACTTCGCAAGCGTCGTTCCAAGAGTTATCCCAGAGGAAATACGATACGCCGCCCTTTATCTGAGTCCCAGGAAAGGCTTCAGCAGGATCCGGGAAATCGACCAGCGCTCTCAGCCGCTTGTCGGTCAACATTTCACCGCGGTATTCGTCAAGGCCGCGGCCCCCAGCGAACCACCGAGAAGGAGTCACCATCACCACGTATCGGGGATCTAGGCTCTTCGCGGCTTGAACAAACTTCTGGTAAATAGGCATCGCGAAGCCACCTACCGACTCCCCACCACTTTGCCCAAGTTGGTACGGCGGGTTGCCAATTATTACATCAAATTGCATATCGTCTCCAAAAATCACGCTGATTTGCGTGCTGACGTCGTCTGCGTGAATAAACTCATAAGCATGCGTTTCCAAGTCCTCGCCACGGTCGTAATCGCGTCGGTTGCCTCCGCAGTATCGACACTTCTCACCCTCCCATGTGTGATCGAGCCGTTCGAAAAAGATGTTCCCGGCCTCGTTCGAAAATCCTTTAGTGATGGAATGCTTGCCGTCGGCACGCTTCGAGCAGTAGACGCTTCGCCTGGCAAGCAAGCTTGTGAGATGGGTGATGGCGATGCCGAAGACCTGGGTTTTGAGGATGTGATTTACGCGCGCTTCAAGATCGGGCATCTCTCCTTCGAGGCCATTAGTGAGGCGGCTCGTAATCTCGCGAAGGAAAACGCCCGATTTCGTACACGGGTCAAGGAACCGGACTGAGCTGTCGGCCCACAGATCCGCGCCGCTGTTGTCGGCGGCCCACGCCTCGGCGACCGTGTCCAGCATCCGGTTTGCCAACTCTGGCGGCGTAAACACCTCGTCATTCGACAGGTTCGCGATGCACGTAAGCACATCCGGATTCCGCCCCCGCAATGAAAATCCTGCCTGCTCGCTCATGGCTATTTGGCCTTCGGAAGTTGCCCTTCGTTGATCGAGATTCGCATGATGTCAGTGAATAAACAGAGATTTACAGTGGCTCGTTTGCCATCGGTGGTTGCACGGTTATAGCTGTTCAATTTTGCCAATGCCTGGCCAAGTCCGAAATGCAGCTTTAGAGCATCCTCGAAGGACACGTGAATGTTGATAGCACGAGGGCTCTCGGGCTTTAGCGGGGGGCTTATCCGTGCGACATCTAGCGTTCCGAATGATTTCTTGGTTTTTATCTCAGTTGCCATTGTATTCTCCTTATTGTTCCCACGTTGGGCGGTTGTTACACCTAAGATCCTTTTACCTCGTCGTCTATCTGAATCTCAGCAGCGAGTTCGTTTACCGTCATCGGCGGATATGTTCTCACGGGAGTGAATAGTTCGTGCTTGCCTACATTTGCGAAGAGCGAACCTTCCGCACTGAATGCAGCGGATTCCGTCAGATTACCCAGATAAAAGTCTCGTCGTTGGAACTTGCCTTTGCCGAGGTATCCCCACTCGGCGAAATTTAAAGGATCGCCTTCATCCGTCAGCATCTTCATCGCGTCGCCATGCACGAGGTTCTGCGACAGCACATAAAATCCGGCGCGATAAAGTTCGGCAGACTCATCTATGTTCAGGTATTCGGCGAAGATCTCCAGCAAATTAGCGCGGCACTCCGCGATGTTGTCGGGAAGCAGCTCGATTCCATAGATGCACATCATCGCGAGCAATGCATAGTGCCGCCGCTCAAAGTCAGACTTTCCGTACTTGAGTTCCACTGCCGCGAGCTTGCGCTTCAGAATTTGCACGAGGAAGTTGCCGCTACCGCATGCCGGCTCCAGAAATCGGGAGTCAATTCGCTCGGTCTCGTCCTTTACAAGGTCCAGCATCGCCTCGACCATCCAAGCGGGAGTGAAAACCTCCCCGTGGTCTGAAACCCGTTGTTTAGATTTGACCTGTCCCGTTGCCATTAGTTTATTGTCACAGATTCCGGGGAACGCGCGTTGGCGTTACGATGGCCGTCCTTTTGTCGGTAAGCCAGCAATTTTGATTCATCGGAGAGGCGCCCCATCCGGTTCCTACAGGACTAAAAGTTATGTACTCTTCTCCGCAATTCTCGATCAACTCAACATGCCGGATCTTTTCATTCGGGTTCGCAGTTGACCCATTGGAGATATGCTGGCGACACTTCTCAACCACTGTGCTGGTGAGATAACGGCCACCGGGTACGAATTTATGCCACGCCATAGTTCATCATTTCCAAGGTTTAAACGCCATGATCCCATAATGTTTCCCTTCTCCTCGTCCTAGACGTACGAGCGTTGGAAAAAGCCACATACTGAAGGGTGCCGGAGAAAAAGGAACTTAGGGCGACTTTGTGAGCATTAATCATCTGAGAGAGTTAAAGACCGAAAGTAGTGCCGTTAATATAGCAGGTTCCTCGTTGTTGCTCAATTACGGCGCTTTCTTATGACCATTAGAACGTTTTTGCCGAGAGGGACTGGGATGAGGGATTCTGATTTGGATCAAAAAGCCAAGAAATCTACTACCCCGACCTGCGGCCACCCCACTTTTGATTTCGGATTTCGGATTGCGGATTGGAAAGCCTTACGGCTTGGATCGTTTCGTTGTACCGATGAAGCCGATGCCGCCCTTTGGTTTATCGGGCGGCAGCATTAGACGCTTAATGGCGTCGAATACGGATTTGAATTGGGAGTCGTATTTTTTCTCGAGTGACTCGATCTTTTTTGAAAGCTCGGCATTGGATGCGAGCATGTTCCGCATCTTGACGAACGCCCGAACAACCTGCACACTGGCATCGACCGCCTGGTTACTCTTTAAGA
>JBGTBC010000395.1:0-1870 GCA_041749555.1 Pyrinomonadaceae bacterium
TACTGAAAGATTCGGAATATTCGACAAACTGCTAATCAGCGTTTCCGTCATTCCATCGCTCAAATATTCAACGTCCGCATTCCCGCTCTCATTAACAAACGGCATCACGGCGATGGAGTTGATCTGCTTGGTCGGAGCGAAATTTCTGTAGCCAAAGAAACCGCCAACGAGAACCAGAACAGCTACGACCAGGACGGCCAGCGGCTTTGCCGCTTTATTTGCGGAAAGGCTCAGCTTTTCCGGAGAGTCAGTTAAATTTTTTTGAGGCTCCGCCTCCGCTCCAAGCGGCAAGATCGCCGTCTGGTCGGTCATGTGTATTTGAGCACGAGTCGCCGCTTCGCCAGGAGGCGCCGTTTCGTGAAGGATCGCTGTCGCAGGTTCATCCGGTGACAAACCGTAAACCAACTCAGTTCCGTCATTCAGACAGAAACTCAGCGTGTCGTCGTAGTAGTCTCGTCTACATTCAGTGCATCGTTTCATAAAATTCTATTCCGGCAGATTCGCTCGTTTCAGGATCGCCTTAAATCGCGGGTCGCTGCGGAGTTCGTCAAACTCGGGGTTGATCGCAAACTGGTAGGAGTGATGCCAACGATCGGCAACGGTTCTTTCCATCCAGGTCAAAGCCTCTTCCTTTTCGCCGAGTGCAGCATATGCCTGAGCTGCCGAGAAGGCCGAAACATTCCCGTTTGCTGCCTCGGCTTTAAGCTCGTTGAGGATCTCCAGTGCCTCAGCCCTCTGGCCTGATCTGATCAGGGCAACAGCCAAGACGCCCATTCCCCGCCGACGGTCGCCCGGGGTTGTCGCTTTGTGAAATTCGGCTATGGCTTCTTGGTACACACCCTTATATACATACGCCATTCCCAAATAACGACTCGCGGGGAAGAAGTTCGGGTCGAGTTTTAGTGTTTCGTTCAATTGGGCGACAGCCTCATCATATCGCCCAGCATAAATTAACGTGCTTCCGACCTCGGCGCTTGAGATCAGCGACAACGGGTCGAGGTCTCTCGCGATCTTTGCTTCAGCGATCGCCTCATCAAACCGCTTTTGCCACGAAAGAATACCTCCGAGCCATTGGTGGGCGGTCGCGTATTTTGGATTTAGCTCGATAGCCCGGCGAAGTTCTTTTTCACCACCTGTAAAATCGAATTCGAAGTTATTCAGGTAGTAACCATACGCGGCGTGGGCCTCCGCCAGCGTATCGTCCAATTCCAGAGCCCGAAGGGCCGCCGCTTTTGCCTGCGGCATGCTCTCCTTTGGCGTGCCTGCCAGATAACTCGGAAACACCACATACGTTTCAGCGAGGCCTGAATAGGCGAGGGCAAACCCGGGGTCTTTTTCGATCGCCTGCTTGTAAAACTCCACCGCTTGTTTGAGCGACTCGGCATTTCGCTTATTCCATGCAAAGCGGCCTTTCAGATATAGCTGGTACGCTTCGTTGTTATTTGTGTACTTTTTTGTGAGGCCCGTCTCTTCGCCGGAGAGCTTTAACTGCAATTTTTGCGTTATCGTCGCCGCGATCTCACGCTGCGTCGCCAGCAGTTCCGACATCTTTCGCTCATACTGCTCGCCCCACAGCAGCTTGTTATTTCGCACATCGACAAGCTCGACGCTGATCGTAAGATTGTCGCCGATCTGCGCCAGCCGCCCCGTCATCACTGCGTCGACACCCAATTCGCTCGCAATTGTCGCAACCTTGGTATCTTTGCCTTTGTACTGAATAACCGAACTCGTCGGACTGACCTTCAGATCCGGCAACTGCGAAAGCCGATAGATCAGCGACTCAGCCAAGCCATCCGAAAGATACTCCGAATTAGGGTCACCGCTTCTATTCTGAAACGGCAAAACGGCAATCGAATTGATCGGCAGATCG
>JBGTBC010000396.1:0-2573 GCA_041749555.1 Pyrinomonadaceae bacterium
GCCGTCGAAATGCAGGGCCACGGGCGTACGGCCGATATCGATCGCGATATTACTGCTGAAAATCTTGCCGACGATGTTTCCGCGTTGCTTGATCATCTAAAGATCCCAAAGGCAGACATCCTCGGTTATAGCCTTGGCGGCAGCGTGGCGATGCAGTGTGCGATCCGCCATCCGGAGAAGGTGCGCAAGGTTGTCACCATTTCTGCCGTGATTCGCCTCGACGGCTGGGTCAAAGAGGGACGCGAAGCACTACCCAATCTCACGGCGGAAGTCTTCAAAGGCTCGCCTATGGAAGCTGAGTACAAGAGGCTGAGCCCGACGCCTGACAAGTTCCCTGAATTCATCAAGCACGTCGTCGCGATGGTTGCGAAACCGTACGATTTCGGCGCCGACAAATTCAGGGCGACGAAGGCACCTATGTTTTTCATCCACGGCGACGCCGACGGCGTGCGGTTCGAACACATCGCCGAGATGTACCGCCTCAAAGGCGGCGGCAACATCCACGGCGACATGCAGCCCCGGTCAGGGTCGAGATTGGCCATTTTGCCCGACACCACCCACGTCACGCTGATGAACTACAGACAAACCCTCGTTCCGATGATCAATAACTTTCTCGATGCAAAGCCTTAAAATGTGGAAAGTATGAACGTACAAACACAGATCGACGATTATATTGCGAGCCATCCCGAGCCAAAACGCAGGGACCTGCAAGTGCTGCACGACCGCATATTGCAGATCAGTCCGGCGTGTAAGCTATGGTTCCTCGACGGTAAGAACGACGAAGGAAAGGTCGTTTCCAATCCGAATATCGGGTACGGGTCTCGCCCTCATAAGTACGCTGATGGGACGCGTCGCGACTTTTATCAGATCGGCCTGAGCCCAAACAAAGCCGGGATCTCCGTTTATATCCTGGGTATCGAAGACAAAAAATACCTCGCCGAAACATACGCCGGCACCCTCGGCAAAGCGACGGTGACGGGGTACTGCATACGATTTAAAACTCTAAAAGATATAAACACCGACGTCCTCGAAGCGGCGATTGCGTTTGGTTTTGAGAATACGAATAAAAAGGCGATCTGATGGACGAAACTGAATTAAATAACGAGATACGATCCGCATGGAGCTGGATAGGACTTGAGCCTGTCAGGATAATCGCCGGAAACGATTTCGGCAACCTAATTATAGAGGACAAGAAGGGATCTTACTGGCGACTTTGCCCTGAAGAATGCTCGTGTACGAGAATCGCCACGAATCACGAAGAACTGCAGACGCTTCTCAAAGATCCTAAGTTTTCAGAAGATTGGGAAATGGTGCAAATCGTGGAAGTGGCTCGACAAGTTTGCGGGCCGCTATCGGAAGGCCGAAAATACGCATTAAAGATTCCCGGTTGTTTGGGCGGTGACTACGTCGCCGAAAACTTTGCCATCATTCCGTTGATCGAACTTATCGGATTTTCGGGCAGCATTGCACTCCAAACAAAAGACATGGCGGACGGAACCGAGATCGAATTAAAGGTCATCGAATAGCCCGAGGACAAATTAAATTATGAGAAAAATAATTGCAGCTGAATTCATGACGATCGATGGTGTCATTCAGTCGAGCCCGGAGGACGGGTTTAAGTATGAAGGGTGGTTTTTCGGATATACGGACGAGGAAGCCGGGGAAGTGATACAGAGGCGGCTGGGAAAAGAGGTGGATCTGCTGTTGGGGCGGAAGACGTTTGATATTTGGGAACCGTATTGGCCGACGCACTCGCATTTCTGGCCGAATGTGATGACCGCGACGAAGTACGTCGCCTCAAACACACGCACCTCAAGCGATTGGCAGCCGACGGTTTTTTTGGGCGGAGACCTTGCGGAAGAGGTACGCGAACTCAAACAATCGGACGGGCCCGACCTGTACGTATTCGGAAGCGCGGACCTGCTGCAGACGCTTTTCAAGAATGACCTCGTTGATGAGTTGGAGCTGATGATAATGCCGATAACGCTCGGTGAGGGAAAACGCCTCTTTCAGGACGGCACGATCCCGGCGTCCTTCAAGGTGACCGAAAGCCTGACCTCGGCAAACGGCAACATCTGCATCACCTACACACGCGACGGCGACGTAAAAACCGGCGCTCCGCAGATAAGCGAAGATTAAGAGAATTCACCGCAGAGGCACAGAGAGCACAGAGGTTTTTTTAGAATGGGTAATTTAGGTAAACTTGAAGGTATTGCTGTATTCAAATTTATTAACATCCTTTCTCAGTGTCTTCCGTGACTCTGTGGTGAATCCTCCTAATGGAGAACGTTAAGATCATGTCAAAAGTAGTAGTTCAGGCTGTCGGGATGTCGCTGGATGGGTTTTCGGCGGGGGCAGATCAGAGTATTGACGAGCCGCTCGGGGTTCTCGGTCGGGATCTGATGGAGTGGTTTTTCCCGACCAAGACATTCATCGAGCAGCACGGTGGCGAGGGCGGCGAGACTGGTATCGATGACGGTTTCGCGGCTCAGAGCATGTCGGGCAAAGGTGCGTGGATACTTGGGCGAAATATGTTCGGGCCCGTTCGCGGGCCTTGGCCAAACGAAGACTGG
>JBGTBC010000397.1:0-5337 GCA_041749555.1 Pyrinomonadaceae bacterium
GGGGCCTACTTTGGTCAGTTTTGATCGTCCTGCTCCCGGCTAGATTCGGCGTCGTCGCCCTGATCTCCTTTGGGTTGTTCGAGACGCTGGGCAACGGCATCCCATTCGGGACATGGTACACGGGCGGCTTCGCGGCCTACGCTCTGGCCCTGCTGGCGATCGCCGTTTTCGGCTTTTACACCTCGACCGCCGGACAAAAACTATGGCAAGGCGAACTCCTCGGCGACGAGGATTGAGAGGACAGAACTCACAATAGCCAGGAGAAAACCGAGGAAAGGAGACAGAGGTAAGTAGGCATACGAAAATATCGGCCGGGGGCATTTTACTATCGACTTTCTGTCTCCATGTCCTCTGTGAATTCTGTGGCTAGGCAATCTTATGAAAACATTAATCAAAAACGGGCGGGTTGTAACCGCGGTGGACGACTATCGGGCGGATATTTTTATTGATGGCGAGACGGTGACGACTATCGGCAAGCGGCTGGATATGGAGGCGGATGTTGTGCTGGACGCGTCGGGGAGGCTGGTGATTCCGGGTGGGATCGATCCGCACACGCATATGGAGCTGCCGTTTGGCGGGACGTATTCGGCGGACGATTTTTTTACCGGGTCGCGGGCGGCGGCGTTTGGGGGGACAACGACGATCATTGATTTTGCGGTGCAGACGAAGGGCCAATCGATGACCTCGGGCGTCGATGCGTGGCACAAAAAGGCCGAAGGGCGCACGGCGATCGACTACGGGTTTCATCTCATCACGACCGAGTTTGAGGACGGTGATGAGAAGGAAATGTACAAGCTGATGGACGAGGGGATCACCTCGTTCAAGCTTTTCATGGCTTACCCGGGCGTGTTTCTGGCGGACGACGCTACGATCTTCCGTGCGATGTCAGCAGCGGGGAAACGCGGCGGCCTCATCTGCATGCACGCCGAGAACGGTATAGTCATCAACGAGATCATCAAACGCTTCCTCGCCGACGGCCGCACTGCTCCGAAGTATCACGCTCTTACACGCCCGACGATCGCCGAAGCTGAGGGAGTTCACCGCGCCATCGCTATCGCCGAGATGGCCGAGTCACCGGTTTATATCGTTCACCTTTCATGTACTGATGCTTTGAATCAGGTGAGACAAGCGAGAGATCGCGGTATTGCGGCTTTTGCCGAGACTTGTCCGCAATACCTTTTCCACTCGATTGACGATTACGGTGACGGCTGGGAAGGTGCGAAATATGTAATGACACCCCCCTTACGTGAAAAGCACAACCACGCCGAGCTTTGGAAAGGCCTGAAAATGGACGACTTACAGGTCATCTCGACTGACCATTGTCCGTTTTGTATGAAAGAGCAAAAGGAACTTGGCAAGGATGATTTCTCCAAAATCCCGAACGGCGCTCCCGGCGTCGAGAATCGCCTCGCACTCATCTACAACGGCGGCGTAGTCGAGAACCGGATTTCTTTGAATAGATTTGTCGAGCTGACCTCGACCGCGGCGGCGAAGATGTTCGGGATGTTCCCCAAAAAGGGCACGATCGCGGTTGGTTCGGATGCCGACATCGTTATCTTCGATCCGAACGGCGAAACGACATTCGGCGTCGAAAATGAACACATGAACGTCGATTATTCCTCCTACGAAGGCTGGAGAATAAAAGGCAAAGTCGAGACCGTCCTATCCCGCGGCCGCGTCATCATCCAGAACGGCGAACACACCGGCAAACAAGGCGATGGACAGTTCATCAAACGTGGGGAATGCGTAAAGATCTGAGTTCGAAGGGTATTATGAGTCATTGCCGAGTGGAAGACAAAGAACCGATGAAAACGATTTGGCTTTCTCCGCTGGTTCTCGACCAGGGTTTTAGTGTCCAGTTTCGCGACGACCATATGCATATCGAGCTCGGCAAGGATTTCAAAGTCGATCAGGAACGGCGCGGGGCGTTATGGAATGTCATCCGCGAGGCGTGTGAAAAGCATGGTTCGCGGCGGGTGCTTGTTGAGGGCTTCTTGCCCTTGGGCGAGCGTGAGACTTCGGACGTGATCGATGCCGGAAAAAAGACCGCTACGGTTCCCAGTCTATGGCTTGCCTTCGCTATTCCGGATTTTGAACCGACCGACCAGACCGAGCTTTATATAGCAATCGCCGCTTCGCGGGGTGTACGGGTGAAATTCTTCTCCAATGCAGAGCGGGCATTGTTGTGGTTACGAAACAACACGCCCCGGTAATTGGCCACAAGGTAAGTATCCAATGATCTATTCCGACATTTCCCTTTCGCAAAAACTCGAACGTACCGAAGCCCGGGCGAATGCGGACTTTGTGGATACTCGAGCCCGGCTTGATCCATTGTACGGTGCGACGTGGATAGAGGTCGGCGGGGCATATGCGATGTTCGACGGTGTCGAATCGCCGCTGACGCAGACGTTCGGTTTGGGGATGTTCGAGGACGCTACGACCGAGCACCTTGACAAGATCGAGGAGTTTTACCGTGAGCGAAACGGACCGGTCTTTCACGAGGTCAGCCCGATGGCTGATCCATCATTGATGTTTTTACTTAGTGAACGCGGTTATCGGCCGATCGAATTGACGAGTGTTATGTATCGTGAGCTTAACTCGGAGCCGGTTGGCCTGAAACCTCGCGATCCGAAATTGACCGCACGGGTCGTCAACCTGGCCGAGGTCGATGTGTGGGCGAAAACCTCGGCAGTCGCATGGGCGACCGAGCACGAGGGCCTCGCCGATTTTATGTTCAAATTCGGGCAGATCAGCGCTCAATGTGAAGGTACTTACCCGTATCTTGCCGAGCTCGACGGCCGTGCGATCGCCACCGGAATGCTCTTTATTTACGACGACGTCTGCTTGCTTGCCGGTGCCAGCACGATCCCCGATGCCCGAAACCGGGGAGCCCAAACCGCCTTGCTCGAAGACCGCCTTACCTTCGCCGAATCAAAGGGCTGCCAACTCGCCATCATGGGAGCCTCGCCCGGCAGCCAATCTCAGAAGAATGCCCAGAAAAACGGCTTTGACATTGCCTACACCCGCATAAAATGGCAGTTGATCGAATAATCGTCTATATTTAGTCAACATTTTCATTCAGTCAAGATTCTCAAGTGTTATGAAACGATGCCCTGAATGCGGTCGCGAATATGACAACACAATGATGTTCTGTCTCGATGACGGAGCGGAGTTGCTCTACGGCCCGGCGAGCAAGTCAGAGCCGGGAGCGGTAGCGACTGGATTTCTGGCTGACGAACCGGCAACGGCGATACTCCACTCCACCGCTGCTCCGGGTGAGGCCCCGACTCGAGCGCAGATCAATACGACCGACCAGACCACAATTCTTCGCACAGGAGCGGAGGCGGAGCCTCAAAAACATTTAAACGACTCGAAGGAAAAGCGTAACTTTTCCGCTCGGCAAGCAAAGCAGTTGTTAGCTGCGGCGGTTGCGGTTGCCGTGCTTGTCGGCGGATTCATGGGGTATCGATACTTCAACTCTGCCGGTTCGGGACAGATCAACTCGATCGCTGTGCTGCCATTTGAAAACCGCAGCGGAAGTGTCGATTCGGAATATTTGTCCGACGGTCTGAGCGATTCGCTAATCTACCGGCTGACTCAATTGCCGAATCTGAAGGTAAGCCCGACAAGTTCCGTTATTCGGTATAAAGGTAAACCGACGGATGTGGCCGAGATCGCTAGGGAGCTTGAGGTCGACGCTGTGATGTCGGGCAAGCTGGCTCAGCGCGGTGACAATCTGACCATAAGTGTCGAACTAATCGACGCCCGCACGAAAAAACTGATCTGGGCGGAACAGTACGACCGGAAGATGTCCGATCTGCTTGCGACGCAGCGTGAGATCGCCACGACGATCACCGAAAAACTGCAGTTGAAATTGGCCGGCGATGAGTCGCGTGGCATCACCAAGAAATATACCGACAGCAACGAGGCGTACCAATTTTACTTGAGAGGCCGTTACAGCTTTAGTAAGCGCACCAAAGACGAAATGCTGCGTGCTGTCGACTATTTCCGTCAGGCGATCGATCGCGACCCAAAATTCGCCTTAGCATACGCGAGGATCGCCGAGACATATGGAAGTATGCCTGCCTATCCCTACCTCGCTCCCAAAGAAGCCTTTCCCCAAGCCAAAGCTGCGGCACTGAAGGCGCTCGAGATAGATCCGACATTGTCAGAGGCCCACACCTTTCTCGCGTATTGTCTGGCGATCTACGATTGGAACTGGCCCGAAGCCGAACGCTCATTCAAGCGTGCTATCGAACTTGACCCGAACAATTCCTCCGCACATTTCCGTTACGGGCAAATATACCTGATGCCGACGGGGCACTTTGACGAAGGCATTGCCGAGATCAAACGCGGACTTGAGTTGGAACCACTGGACATCAATATGGGCGGAACGCTTTCGTCGGCCTATTTCTTTGCCGGGCAGAATGACACGGCTCTTGAGCAAGCCAGGAAGACACACGAGATCGAACCCGGACACCCGATCGGACGCTGGATCCTCAGCCAGGCCTATCTCGTAAAAGAAATGTATGCTGAGGCCATATCGCACAACGAACAATGGCTGCAGACCGAGCCGACAAACCAGTTCGCCCTGCGGGATGCCGGGATCGCGTATGCGAGGGTCGGACGGCGCGACAAAGCGGAGGAAATGATAAAACGATTTCGAGAGCTCGCGAAGATGCAATATATACCGACATCCCGGATAGCATCCATTTATGGAGCGCTCGGTGACATGGACCAGGCGATGGTGGAACTTACCAACGGCTTCGAAGCCCGTGACTGGGAATTATATCGATCTAACGTAGAGCCATATATGTACCCGTTTCGCAGCGACCCACGCTTCAAAGAACTCGTGAAACGCCTGAATCTGCCGCAATAGACTTTATGAAACGATGCCCTGAATGTGGACGAGATTACAATGATGACTCGATGAGCTTTTGCCTCGACGACGGGTCGGAGTTGCTATTCGGCCCGGCAAGCGGCGACTCGCGGTCAGAACCGGGAGCGGCAGCGATTGGGTTTCCACCCGACGAACCACAGACGGTGATTCTGCACTCGACCGCTGCTCCGGGCGAAGCTCCGACTCGCGCGCAGATCAATACTACCGACCCGACAGCGATCTTCCCTCGCGAAGCGGAGGCGGAGCCTCGAGGGAATTTAGGAGACTCTTCGGAAAAGCGCAGCTTTTCCGCGCATCGAGCGGCGAAGCCGCTGGCGGCTTTGATGCTGGCGGTTTTGGTGGGTGGTTTTTTTGGCTATTGGTATTTCTCGACGGCCAATACCAACCAGATCGAATCGATCGCCGTGATGACGTTTGTTAATGAGAGAGGGAATTCG
>JBGTBC010000398.1:0-11413 GCA_041749555.1 Pyrinomonadaceae bacterium
GCTCGTGCATACAGTGCCAGGCCGGAAACCATCAGGTCTGCGATCGTCAATTCCAGCCCGGGTTTACTGCATGGGGCGGCTTTGCCGAGTACGTAGCGATCGAATTTGCCGATACCAATCTCGTCGGCCTCCCCGACGAGATCGATTTCGTCACTGCGGCTTCGCTCGGCTGCCGTTTTGCTACCTCCTATCGTGCGGTCGTCGATCAGGGCAAAGTCGCCTCCGAAAATTGGGTCGCCGTCCACGGCTGCGGAGGCGTTGGGCTGTCCGCGATCATGATCGCCGCTGCCTTGGGAGCACATGTGATCGCAGTCGATATTTCGAACGACAAACTGGATTTCGCCCGCTCAATAGGCGCCCAGTTTGTTATCAATTCCGCAGACGGAGATCCAGTTGAGGCCATACTCGACATCACCGATGGCGGCGCCCATATCTCGCTCGACGCCCTCGGCCATCCAGCAATTCTCAAAAATTCCATCTCATCCTTGCGAAAACGCGGAAAACACATTCAGGTTGGCATCATGGAATCCGGAATGCACCAGGCCCCGATCCCGATCGACAAGATCATCGCCCGTGAACTCGAAGTAATCGGCAGCCACGGAATGCAGGCACATCGCTACCCGGAGATGCTTGAGATGATCCGGCAGGGAACTCTGGAACCGCAGAAACTGATCGGGAAAACCATCTCGCTTGAGAATGCGCCGCAGGAACTCATGGAAATGAACAGTTTTAATGGTATTGGCGTATCGGTCATTAACTCGTTTTGAAGATCAATACGAATAACAAAAGCCGTTTTCATTGACAACAAGATCGTTTGTGGCTATAAATTCCCTACACGATCGACCCAAGTTTTTCAAAAAGCAAAGATAATGAACGGACAAATGGAAACTACATTTCCCGAAATGCCGCTTGACGAGTGGCGGAATACAAAGAACACACTGCATCTTTACCTGCAGATAGTCGGCAAGATCCGGCTGAAGATGCATCCGCGCATTAACCATTGGTGGCATGTGCCGCTCTATGTCAGCCCTCGCGGCCTTACGACGCGTACCATCCCCTGCAGCGGCGGTAATTTCGAGATCGAGTTTGATTTTTGCGATCACGAGCTAAAGATGAGGACGAGCAGCGGCCGCGTCGAGGATTTTGCCCTGTATGACGGCCTCACAGTCGCCGATTTCTATGCCAGCGTGATGGCAAACCTCGCTAAGCTCGGCATTAATCCTGAGATACGGGCGGTTCCATACGAGGCACCGTCAAAAACTCCATTTGCCGAAGACCATGACGACAATTCGTACGACAAAGAGTATGTCGAACGGTTCTTCAAGATACTTGTCGCCGTCGATGATATATTTGAGAAATTCCGCGGCCGGTTTATCGGTAAATCGACGCCCGTTCACCTCTTCTGGCACAGCTTTGACCTAGCTTTGACGCGTTTTTCGGGCAAAGAGGCTCCGCCCCGTGAAACAGGCAACATCGTCGAACGCGAGGCTTATTCTCACGAGGTCATCAGCTTCGGGTTCTGGTTTGGCGACGACAATGTTCCGGCCCCGGCATTTTATTCCTATACCGCACCTGAACCGCCCGGTCTAGCCGACGAACCGCTGCCGCCGCCCGCAAAATGGCAGGAAGCGAATGGCTCACACATGGCGTTATTGATGTATGACGACGTTCGGTTATCGTCCGACCCTCGGAGTGCCGTGCTCGACTTTCTGGAGGCGGCGTACCAGGCTGGCGCCGAATGCGCGGATTGGGATACAAAACAGTTTCAACTTAGCCGGTTTGTATAGAAATGGCAGACGGCACTGCCGAGTTCGTATCAAACCCGGTATTATATTGAATAGAGGTCTATATGAAATTTACACTATCCATTGCAGTTTTGCTGTTGTTTACCCAGTTCGCGTTGGCACAAGGCGGCCAGGGACAGGGATTTAACGTCCCCACGCTTAGTCCGCTTTCCGAGATCACTCAGGAAGTGGCACTGACGAAGGTCAAATTAAGTTATGCACGACCGAGCGCGAAAGGCCGGAAAGTTTTCGGCGACCTCGTTCCATTTGGCGAAGTCTGGCGGACCGGTGCCAACGCCTCGACT
The DNA here is from genome assembly GCA_041749555.1 of Pyrinomonadaceae bacterium. Lineage (GTDB taxonomy): Bacteria > Acidobacteriota > Blastocatellia > Pyrinomonadales > Pyrinomonadaceae > OLB17. Next base: position 2,090 of record JBGTBC010000398.1, read on the forward strand.
AAACTGACCTTTACTGAAGACGTAAAGATCGAGGGCAATCCGCTCAAGGCCGGGACCTACGCCATTTATTCGATCCCGGGCGAAACGGAATGGACGATCATCATTCACAGCAACATCAGCCACCGGGCGATCGCCGGCGGCGTTTACAAACCGGCTGAGGACGTTTTCCGGTTTAAGGTAAAACCGTCAAAAACTTCTAATTTCGTCGAGACTTTCACGATCCAGTTCGGCGATATCACGACGAATTCAACAAAAGTCGCGCTCTCCTGGGAGAATACCGAGGTCAAATTCGGCATCGAATTCGACGCACATAATCAGGTCGACAAACAGATCGCCGCTCTCGCCGCATCTCCGACAGGAATGAGCCACCAGAACCAGTTTCTCGCGGCCGAGTATTACCTGCACAACGGCAGGGACCTCAATAAGGCCGACGAATGGATCTTGTCCGCTATGGAAAAAAGCCCGAAGAATTCCCGCTACGGCCTTCTCCGCGCCAAGATCCTCGACAAAGCCGGAAAACGCGCCGAAGCCCTCAAAGTAGTAGCCGAAGCCAACGCCTGGGCGACCGAGGCCAAGAACGAAAACTATATCCAGCAGACGCAGCTGTTTTGGGATTCTATAAAGGAGTGAGATCGTCGATCGTTGTTGTCAGATTTCAGATTTCAGATTTCAAATTCAGATTTTGATTTCTGACTTCTGCCTTCTGACTTCTGATTTCTGACTTCTGAATTCTGACCACCGACCACTGCCCCATGATCGATCTTCGCTCCGACACCGTCACAAAACCCACCGACGAAATGCGTCGTGCGATGGCCACTGCCGAGGTGGGCGATGACGTTTTTGGCGAAGACCCGACCGTTAACCGGCTTCAGGAACGCGCTGCCGAGGTATTTGAAAAGGAGGCCGCTCTCTGGGTGCCAACCGGTTGCATGGGCAATGAGATCGCCGTCAAGGTCCACACAAAACCGGGGCAGGAGATCATCACCGAGGACCGCGGCCACATCCTCAATTACGAACTCGGCGCCGCCGCGGTGATCTCGGGCGTGACGATCCGCGCCGTCAAAAGCATGGACGGCAGCGGCCACCTCACCTGGGATGAGATCAAACCAGCGCTAAAGATCGATCCTCCTTACTATCAGGCTGCGACCGGGCTGGTCTGCCTCGAGAACACGCATAATTTCGCGGGCGGCAGTGTGATGACGGCGGGGCACTGCACCGACATCTGCGAACGTGCCCACGCAGGCGGATTGCCGGTTCACATGGACGGTGCACGCATTTTCAATGCCGCTGTCGCCCTGAACGCTTCGGTCGCCGATCTCACGCGACACTGCGATTCCGTTATGTTCACTCTCTCAAAAGGCCTGGGTGCTCCCGCCGGATCAATACTGCTTGGATCAAAGGAATTTATAAAGGAAGCCCGCATCTGGCGAAAGCGTCTCGGCGGCGGAATGCGTCAGGTCGGCATCCTCGCCGCCGCTGGCCTCATCGCTCTCGAAGAAGGCCCGAAAAGGCTTAACGAGGACCACGAGAACGCCCGCCGCCTCGCCGACGGCCTGGCCTCGATCGATGGCATCGAGATCGATCCGGCCTCCGTGGTCACAAACATCGTCATCTTCGACATTTTCAACACAGGACGGAAACCGGATCAGCTTTGTGCCGAATTAAAAGAGCATGGCATCCTCGCCATCGGCTGGGACACCGTCATCCGGATGGTCACCCACTGCGAAATTTCGCCCAGAGATGTTCGAGCAGCCATTGACGCCATGCGGGATATTCTGATCTGAACACCATGAAAACAACTGTAATACTATTTCTGATCTTAGCCTTCACTGTAAATTTGGCTTCGCAGTCATCAAAGGAGATCAGTATCGAGGGCCATCGCGGAGCCCGCGGCTATTTGCCGGAAAACACGATTCCATCCTTCATCCTGGCTCTCGAACAGGGTGCCGACACGTTGGAGATGGATGTGGTGATAAGCAGGGACAACAAGGTAGTAGTCTCGCACGAGGCCTGGTTTTCCTCAGTAGTTTCGCTCGACCCCAAAGGCGATCGGATCTCGAAGGAGGCCGAACGCGGCCACAATATTTACACGATGACCTACAAAGAGATAAAGCGATACGATGTAGGCAGCATAGGCAACGAGGGATTTCCGCAGCAGAAAAAGTTGAAGGCACACAAACCTCTGCTTGCCGATGTGTTCACGGCAGCCGAAAAGTATGCCAGGGAAAAAAAGATCGGCCCCATTCGTTACAATATCGAGATCAAGTCGAATCCGCAGGGAGACAACCTGTTTCATCCGATGCCCGCCGCCTTTGTCGAACTTGTATTGGCCGACGTTGTAAAGTTCAAACTCGATAAAAGGGTTATCCTTCAGTCGTTTGACGTCAGACCGCTGCAGGAACTCCGAAAGACGTCGCCGCATATCCCTCTGGCACTTTTGGTCTCGAACAAGGATGGTATCGAAAAGAATCTCGAACGGCTCGGCTTTGTGCCGGACACCTACAGCCCGAATTTCTCGCTTGTCGATTCGAAGCTGGTCGAATATTGCCGGAAACATAATATGAAACTTGTTCCGTGGACCGTCAACGAGGTCGCCGACATCGAACGAATGAAAACCCTCGCGCTTGACGGCATCATTACCGACTATCCCGACCGTGCGGTGCGTGTGTTTCGTAAAAAGGCTGCGAGCGATGACTCTGCCGAAATTCGGTAAAGGCGGAATCTCATAGAAAAGAAAGAGACTTAACCCTCTTCAATTGGCCCCTTGGAAATTTTTTTCGTTTCACGTAAAATAAGTGTTGCATTTATGCAATGAGTTTGCTACGATGGAACTCATGAGGGAAGAATACTCAGCCTGCCACTGCAAATCTCAACGGCTTAATATAAAGCTCGAGCCTTTCAATCGCGACGAAAGGACGCGGTTTGTCGAGAACGCGCTCGCCCTTCTTGTCGAGAGCCGTTTCGGCCCCGGCTTCGTTTACGCGCCCGCCGAAATGACTTTTTTCGGGCTGCCGCCCTGTGAAGTGAACTTCGATTTGATGCCGCCCGGGCTTGGCCTGCTTTTTGACGGCATCAGTAAGGCTTCAAGGAGTCAGCCGACAATTTGGAGCGCAGCAAAAGGTATGGCAGATCATCTCGTACACCAATTTTCCCCGTCAACGCTCGCCCGCGGCTCACCTTCCCACCGTCGCACGTACATCATCCCTTAACAATTTCGACTTGATATTTGAAAATCTAACCGTCCTGCGATTTCTGAGGTAAACTTGGTTTGCCGATGGTCCACCGCATATCGAAATGAACATCGAAGAGCTTCGTGAATTCTGCATCGAGCTTCCCGGCGTCACTGAGGACGTCAAATGGGGCAACGACTTGTGCTTCAGCGTTGGCAAAAAGATGTTCACCGTCACCGGCGTTAGCGACGCGGAGGGCGGCATCTCGCTGAAGACCACGCCGGAAAAATTCGCCGAGCTTACCGAGCGGCCGGGCATCCGGCCCGCTCATTATGTTGCCAGATATCACTGGATAACTGTGGATGACATGGCTGCGGTAAGCGAAGACGAGTTGAGACATCTCATCCGTGAGTCATACCAGCTCGTTTTTGATAAACTACCCGCTAAGATCAAAAAGACGATCACCTGAGACATGATCATAGCTATCGACGGCCCCAGCGGAGCGGGCAAATCCACCCTCGGCAAAATGCTTGCCAAACAGCTCGGCCTGCTTTACCTCGATACGGGCGCAATGTATCGGGCGGTTGCGCTGGCAGTGAGACGAGCGAATATTTCGTTCGACGAAACTGAGACGATCGCCGCCGTGGCCGAAAAAGCCCGGATCGAGCTCGTCGGCGAACCCGATGCAATGAAAGTCTTTCTCGATGGCGACGATGTCTCAATTGACATCCGCACACTCGATATCGCCCAGGCAGCATCGGTCGTCTCAACTATTTCCGAGGTGAGACGCATCATGGTCGAGCATCAGAGGGCGATCGGCCTGTCGGCACCGGGCGGCTGCGTGCTCGAGGGTCGCGACATCGGCAGCGTCGTTTTCCCAAACGCGGATATCAAGTTTTTCTTAACAGCAAAACCCGAGGCCCGCGCCCGCCGCCGCCACGCCGAGGACCAAACGAAGGGACGTGTCTCAACCTATAAGCAGACCCTCGCCGAGATAAATGAGCGGGATGATCGTGATGTAAATAGAGACGACTCGCCCCTGACCATCGCTGACGACGCCAACGTCATCGACACGAGCGAGCTCGACCTGACCGAAGTTTTCGAACAAATGTTGGGACGTATAAGTGAGACACAAAGTGCGGCTGCTTGAGTTTACAATGGAACGCGAAGGTTACTGGCAGGCTGCCTATGCACTGCTGCCGATGGCTCTAGGCTTACTCGTCGGTTTGCTAGTGTGGCTCATAGATCTCACCTGAGACGACTTCAGATCGCGGCTCTCTCTTTCTATCGGCTTAGGTGTGACGCTTTAAAATTATGAAACCCTCGAATGTGATGAGAATCCGGAGTTTTGGTTTATTGGCACTTGGAGGCTTTGTTGTTATGGGATTGTGGGTGCCTCAAATCCAAACGCAAAACAGTCAGAATGTCCCAATCAAGCCAAGCCCTACCCGTGAACATGACCCAGCTAGATTCCCTCTAGTAGAGTTCACTTCAGATAAGAAAGATGACGAATCAAGGAAACAAATAAACAGTCGCTATGAACAGTATGTCCCATTTACGATTGGCATACCGCATCCCGATACATCGGGTCACGGTGTTTATGATCATGTAAAGCGACCCGATGCCATTCCAACCGACGCCGACTTAGTAATAATGGGCCAGATACTTAGCGGTAGTGCCCATCTCACAAATGGTAAACGCAGTATTTATTCAGAATTTGTGATACGTGTGGATGAAGTCATAAAGCAAGACCAGGCGAAGGAAATCGTGGTCGCTGAAAACATTATTGCCGACCGACTTGGTGGAAGAATTCGGTTTAAGAACGGTCAAGAAGTCACATACCAAGCCATGGGGTTTGATATGCCCGCCATTGGAAAACAGCATGTATTGTTCCTCGCCCGGGACAATAAAAGTCCTAATTACAAAATAATTACAGGGTACGAACTAATAGGCGACGAAGTCCAACCCATTGACCGCGTCGACACAGCGAAGATTCATAAGGATAAAAGTGCCTTCTTGAAACAGATCAAACCGCCCACAACGCCAACACCACAACTTTAGGACACTATCCGCCCGTGCACTCATCGGCATAAAATTTGACTTGGCCAACCTAAATGGCTAACATCAAAAGTTGATTTTTGATATGCTCCCGTAGCTCAGTTGGATAGAGCGACGGCCTTCTAAGCCGTAGGTCGCACGTTCGAGCCGTGCCGGGGGTACCAATCCATTTTCGATTTTGGATTTTAGATTTTGGATTTTATATCGGATTGTTTAGATAGACGATTCCTTACAATCCGAAATCCGAAATCGCCAATCCAAAATCTGAGAATATGGCGGCTATAGTTCAGTGGTTAGAGCGCCTGATTGTGGTTCAGGATGTCGTGGGTTCGAATCCCACTAGCCGCCCCATTTCCACTTTGTCACCCATCGCCTCGTCAACTGCCCTAAATAAGAGGAATATGTTGGATCGATGACCAGTGCTGTTCCAACTATATTGCTGCACCCGGCGTCTAAGTGTTTGTTCTTCAGAATGCCGGTACCCTTACATAATGGAATTGTGAAGGCCGGGCTCAGTTGGGGCGACTTCGTCCAATAAGTGGTATATTTTAGGATAGACTCGCTATTTTAAGTGATCGGTTATTAGTTTCAAGGATATTTTGATGAGAGATTTTTTGTCCTCCTTCTCCAGATTTGCTGTTATTTTCGCCTTAGTTACAGGCTTGGCGTTAGCCGCTTACTCTCAATTGAGTTTGCGGATCGCAATGGACAAGGACGCCGATGGCAAAGCCGATTTCACGGTTTTTCGCCCAAGCACAAACATTTGGTACACGCTGAACGGTGACGGCTCTTTTAGCTTTATTCCCTGGGGCCTTGCCAGCGAAGACATCATGACTCCGGGAGATTATGACGGAGACGGGATCGGCGACATTTCAGTATGGCGAGACACCGACGGCGTATGGTATACCCTCCTCAGTTCCGACGGCACGGTCGCGTATGAGGTTTGGGGGCAATCGGGAGATGAACCGGTCGCGCGCGATTATGACGGTGACGGTAAAACAGATCGTGCCGTTATTCGACGTACCGGTGGTGTCATGATCTGGTACGTCCTTCAGAGCACCGAGGGTATTAAGGATATTGTTTGGGGGCTAGCAACGGACTTCGCGACTCCCGGTGACTACGACGGCGACGGTAAATTTGATTTTTCGATCCAGCGTGGAGGTGAAACTCCGACAAGCCCGGCGATCTTTTGGACCCTGAATTCAGCCGACGGCAGCGTATCCGCTATCAATTGGGGAATTTCTAAGGATCTCGTGGTTCCCGGCGACTATGACGGTGACGGTCGAACTGATTATGCGATCATTCGCGAGGGCCCAACCCCGGAATCGGCTCTCGAGTGGTGGATCCTTCAGAGTCAGGATGGTGTTGCGGCACACGCATTCGGGGCGACCGGTACAGACTATAATGTGCAAAATGATTATGACGGTGATGGAAAGACGGACATAGCTATCTGGCGCGATAGTGACGGTACTTTCTGGTGGATCCGAAGCAGCGACGGCGTTGTCAACGCCGTTCGATGGGGTGCCCCAAATGACTATCCGGTCGCAAGTTACGACACTCATTGAACCGTTCTGCATGATATATGAAAATGGTTGGAGACAATTCAGTCTTCAGCCATTTTTAGTATTCGCCGATAGTGTATATAGTTTTTCATCGAAGGCATGACTGAAATTGCGGCCACAATAAAGCAGACTTTTCCGGAAAAAACGATAGTCGTCCTTGGCGATATTGTGGCGGACCAGTTTTTAAACGGCACGATATCGCGAGTTTCCCGTGAGGCCCCGGTGTTTATTTTGCGCCACGACGAAACACTCACCATGCCCGGTGCGGCGGCTAATGCTTCCGCGAATGTGGCATCTCTTGGCGGCAAGCCTGTGATGATCGGCTGCGTCGGCAGCGATTCCGCCGGCGGATCGTTGATCGAAACGCTAGAGAATGCAGGTGTCGATCGCTCCCACATTAATGTTGTGGACGAAATGAAGACCACCACAAAAGTGCGTGTGCTTGCAGGCCAGCATTATGCCGCGAGGCAGCAGGTCATAAGGATCGATTACGAGAACTCAGTTCCATTGGGCCATGAGGTGCAGGGTGGTCTTCGAAGCGCCCTTGCTTCAGCCGCTCCGAGAGCGGACGCGATCATTATCTCCGATTATGGGTACGGAACGATCTTTCCTGAGATCGTCGAGGATGCTTTGTCATTTTCCACAGACCTGAATATTCCACTCATCGTCGATTCGCGATATCGGCTTCGTATGATGGCCAATGCAACAACTGCAACCCCTAACCGCGAAGAGGTTGAACAGATCCTCGGTTCTGATTTTACATCAGATCAGTGCTCGCTACTTCGAGAGCAATTGGGTTACAAAGCATTGCTCGTCACGAACGGTAATCAGGGAATGAGCCTATTCGAGCAGGACAAGCCCGAGGTCCGGATACCCGCCGTCGGCTCGACCGAACCCGTTGACGTGACCGGGGCCGGCGACACCGTTATCGCCGCTTATGCCCTGGCCCTCGCATCGGGACTGACATTCGAAGAGGCTGCTTCGCTCGCCAACCATGCAGGCGGGATCGTTGTGATGAAAAAGGGGACCGCCGTAGCCCATGCGAGGGAACTCATCGAATCCATCGGCAATGGACCGGTTTCATTGTACTCTCATGCCAAATAGTGAAGATTTTGCTCCGATCCTGGATCTTGAAGATGTTGTTATCGCAACTGAACGTCTGCGAGCGGCCGGTGTAAAGATCATTTTGGCCAACGGATGCTTCGACTTGTTTCATGCGGGCCATCTTCGGTATCTTGCAGGTGCAAAGCACCTCGGCGGCTCTTTGGTAGTAGCTATTAATTCTGACCGCCAGACTCGAATTCTTAAGGGTGAAGGCCGGCCGTATGTATCTGAGAATGAAAGGGCTGAAATAGTATCAGGCCTGCGGTGTGTGGATATGGTCACCATCTTTGACGACCCGACAGTCGAGAAGATAATACGAACCCTACGCCCTGATTTTCATGCCAAGGGCACCGATTATACCGTTGAAACGGTTCCCGAACGTGATATTGTTCGCGAATTTGGGGGCCAGGTCGCGATTGTTGGTGATCCGAAAGATCATTCATCCTCGGCAATGATCGAATCGCTTCGGCGTGTCCATCAAAAGTAACAATGTGGCGGTCCCGCACTAAAAAGGATCTTATCATCGAAGTCTGGGAAAAACTGGACTGCGAGAGTGTCGGGCGGGTAGAGATCGAGGCAATTGAAACGGTGATCGAGGGCCATTACGGAGAACTTACGGTAGACCCGCCTATGGTGCTGGCCCGCCTGGTCGCGGACGAAGGAGCCGAGCTTAGGCATTCCGAGATCATGGAGCTTCATGTCGAGCGTGCTTCAGACCGGCCATACGATGCGGCTTTTCAGAATTTATTGAATATTTCCGATCTGAAGGCAGCGGCCGCTACTATCAGAAGACTTGAAAATCTTCGCCGCAAATATTTGTCTGACGGTGACAAGCAGGGCCTAAGGCATATTCGCGAGTCCGCTTTACAAGGAAAGCAAATGGCATCTGACGCGATAGCAAAAGATTCAACTAGCGAAGTAAATGTCGAGATCGAGCGTTGGTTCTCAATCTGGCTGCAGACTCCGGAGCTTTTTGAGGCATGGGTAGACCTAAGGCTCCGCTCCGCTGATTTTCTTGAGAAGTTCGAATCGCTCGAATAACCACTATGCGTCGATTTTACGCCACTCCTGATAGCTTCTCCGATGGACAAGTGACGCTTGGCCTTGAGGAAACAAGGCATCTTCGTGATGTGCTAAGGCTTCGCTCCGGTGACAGTATCTCGGTTTTTGATGGTGCGGGAAATGAATACTCATGCCGAGTTGCGGAAATAGGCAAGAAAACCAGCGTAGGCGTGATCGTAAAGCCGATAACACCGCGATCGCCCGAATCGCCGCTCCGATTAACACTGGCCGCAGCCATTCTGAAAGGCGACAAGTTCGATCTTGTGATCCAAAAGGCTGTCGAGCTCGGGATATCGCGTCTGGTTCCACTGCAAACCATCCGTTCCGAGGCGAGGATCAAGGATGGCTCGAAGCGGCTCGAACGTTGG
>JBGTBC010000399.1:0-7989 GCA_041749555.1 Pyrinomonadaceae bacterium
AGGCATTGTTGAAAGCCCGGCAATAAAGTTCGCCGGTCAATTTGGCAGCGGCATAGGGCGAGAGCGGATCGGGCCTCATGGTTTCGACCTTAGGGAGTGTGGGCTGATCGCCATAAGCAGAACTCGAAGCCGCGTAAATAAATCTCTTTACGCCGGCATTCCTCGCATTATTCAGAAGATTAAAGGTCCCGTCAACACAAACCCGGTGAGTTTCGACGGGATTTTCGACCGATCGAGGGACACTGGGCAATGCTGCCTGATGAAAAACGACCTCGACACCGTCGATGGCCTTTGTAACAGAGGCTTCATCGTTTATATCGCCTTCTATGAAATCGAAGTCACCCTGGATCTCATCCAGGTTTTCCCTAAATCCTGTCGAAAAATTATCCAATATGACGACGCGTGCTCCTTGCCGGATAAGTTCGTCCGCAAGATTTGAGCCGATAAAACCCGCTCCACCCGTTACCAATACTCTTGAAGTTACCGCCATTTTTCTGAAACTACTAGAAAACTGAATCCCTATCTTATCGGCCGACGCCGACGTACTCAAATCCCATCGCCCTCATATCCTCTGGCTCATAGATATTACGCAGATCGGCTATTTTGGGGGATCTCAGCAGCGATTTGACCTTCTCCATATTAAGGGCCCGGAATTGATTCCATTCTGTAATTATTACGAGGATATCAGCACCTTTGATAGCGTCGTACTCGTCTTCGGCATATTCGATCTCCGGTAGATAATGACGAGCTTCGTCCATTGCGACGGGGTCGAAAGCCTTGACGCGGCCGCCTTGGTCTGTGAGGGCCTTGACGATGTCTATGGCTGGTGACTCACGCATGTCGTCGGTTTCCGGTTTGAAAGATAACCCGAGCACGCCGATCTTTTTGCCTTCGATATTCCCGAGCAACTTTTTGATCTTTGGGATCATCGCCTCGCGCTGCCGCTCATTCGCCTCGACTACGGCGTCAACTATTCTGGTCTCGACACCGAAATGGTCGGCCACAGTAGTCAGAGCCCTTGTGTCTTTTGGGAAGCAGGAGCCGCCGTAACCGGGGCCGGGGTGAAGGAATTTTCGTCCGATACGGTTATCCATCCCCATCCCTCGGGCGACATCGTGAACGTCGCAGCCTATCGCGTCACAAAGATTGGCTATCTCGTTGATAAACGTTATCTTAGTTGCAAGAAATGCGTTGGCGGCGTATTTGATCAGTTCCGCCGCTTCAAGCGACGTGATCACAATCGGTGTTTCGATCAAATAGAGCGGCCTATAAAGGTCTTTCATTACATCGACTGCACGCTCATCACTGGTGCCAATGACCACCCGATCAGGCCGCATAAAATCTTCAATAGCTGCCCCTTCGCGCAGGAACTCCGGGTTAGACGCCACCCCGAACTCGGTATCCATCTTTAAATTATCCGCAACAAATTCTTGAAGCCATTTACCGGTCCCTACCGGTACTGTTGACTTGGTTACAAGCACCTTGTAGCCATTAATCGCCTCAGCAACGTCTTTGGCTGCTTGACGGTAATAGCTCATATTCGGAGACCCATCTTCCAGAGGCGGTGTGCCGACCGCAAGAAATACGACCAGAGCGGATTCGACCGCGCTCTTTATATCGGTTGTAAAATGAAGCCGGCCGGCCGCGGAATTCTTCTCGACGATCTTGTCCAGACCGGGCTCATATATCGGAATAATGCCATTATTCAGTTTTTCGACCTTCTCTCTGTCGACATCGACACAAGTAACGTCAACGCCGAACTCCGCGAAACACGCTCCTGTGACCAAACCAACGTATCCTGTGCCAACAACTGCAATGTGCATATAAAGGGTAGGTATCTAAGGGCAAACCGCGAATCTATACTAAACTGTCAATAACACCGGATTACAGACAAAAATTATGCGGGCCACGCATGACCCGCATTCTTCAGTTAATGAGGTTAAACTTAACGTGTCGGACTGACAACAATACCAGTACCCGGGAAATCGCGATCACCTTCCCTGGTTCCGAAATAAATGCCCGCTGCAGCCGCGCCTGCAACCAAAAGAAGCAGCCATGGCCATCCAGCGATAGCCGGTCCCGGAGTCGAACCCGGACGGAGGCACGGTGCGCAGCCAGTCTGGGTGAGATTGCCCGCCGTTGCGGAAGTCCCGGCAACAACTTGCTTGTCACTTGATCCTTCCTTCATTGTAACGACACCGCTAGCGGTATCAACGTGGGCGTGCGAACATTCAGCCTCGACCAAATAATTATTGGCCTGTGCCATATCGCCGACAAAAGTCGCACTCTTGGTCGTCACGGTTGATGCGATCCCCGCCGATGAAGAAATGCGTACTTTTCCTGAATCCAGCATTGCAATAATTCCGCTTTCAGAAAAACGGAGCGTAACAGTCGTGCCTTCCTGAATCTCGATGCGGCCGAGTTTGCCCAAATTAACAACCGCGCTCGATCCCGGAGCAGTATTAACTGCAGCACCTGAAAGAATTGTCGAGTTAGAGACAGCGGGCTGTCCATTAACGGTTACCTGCCCGGAAACTGTAATCTCACCCGAAACATCCTTCGGCAAAGCGAAGGCAACCATAGAATATACACACCATACCGCAACCAGCGTAAGTGATGTAACAGATTTACGAACAATATTTGTGCCGACCATTTAGTTTAATCTCCTCCTGAATCAATCCTTTCAAATCAAAAATAATAATAACCTTTTGAAGGCCTTTATACAAGCAACTTATCGTATTGGGCTTACCGGTGTCGAATCGTCGTCGCCTCTTGAGGCCAAGACTATAATGAGCACCGCAGCGGCGGCACCGACGATCACGGCCCAATGCCACGGTTTCAGACCACCCGCTCCACCAGTCTGCCTAACAGCCGAAGATGCGTTAGCTTCTATCGATTCACCAGAACCGAGCACTACCGTTTCACCAGATAGATTGTTTACAGTAATGCCGCCTAAACTATTGAGTACAGTGATCCTGCCGGAAACGAGGCTACCCGTCACAGTTCCGGTGTCGGACGCGAGCGAGAATGTCGTGTTAGGGGCCAACTGCAGCTTACCCGTTTTGCCGAGGCTAAGAATTGCCTGCATGCCATCCGGGGTTGATATCGTGCTATTCGTAAAAAGAGTGCGTCCACTCTTTGCTGATTCGCCGTTAACATTAACTGATGCATTTTCAGGGCCACCAGAAACAATCAATTCCCCGACCGGTTTGCTTGAAGCGGCCAACGAAACCATCGAATAAGTAACAATTATCGCCAATACCAACACCGACGACAGGCCACAATTCGCCCACTGTTTGAGTCTCATAGATTTCATGCTGTACAGCTTCAAAAAACGGTTCCAAATACAAACCTATCAATCTTTTACACGAATCGACAGCCGATGTCAATATTTTAAGGAATTCGATCGATCAAAATACAAAAACTCTTTTTCTGCCTGAATCAGTGTGCAAGCTGACGACTGATAGGCATTTATATCACATATGACAACCGTTTCAAACGATTATCGCCGCTGCATTGCCGAAAAAGGCGTTTTTTGTTTTAATTTGCTCAAGCAAGGATGTGGCGATCGTTGCGGATAATTTTATTACAGACTGGCGGCCCGACGAGGACTGAAGATGGCAGAGATCGCTCCGAGCCAAAACAACGACAATATACAGGCGTTCGTGATTTCGAATGACCGCATGGCTGGCGGCGTTGTATCAGCTCTCGAAAAGAAGGGGCTTGCGGGGAAAATAGTGGTCACAGGACAGGATGCGACACTCGATGCCTTGCAGCGGATCGCCGAGGGAAAACAGACCATGACTGTCTACAAGCCGATCATTCAGATTGCTAACCAAGCTGTTGAGGCTGCGATCAAGCTTGCAGATAAAGAGAAGCTTGAAACCAGGCCATTCATGAACGACGTGATCAACAAGGAGATCGGGGCCACCCTACCTAGAGGTCCCAGCGGTCGAGAAATCCAATCTGGTGGACACAGTTGCAAAGGACGGATATGCGAAGTTTGAGGACGTTTATAAGCGCGTCGCGGAGGCGGACCGGCCAAAACGACAATAAGCTGGACATTAACATATGAGTGAGATCGTTCTTGCCGTCGATCTCGGCGGCACCAACATAAGAATGGCGGCCGTTTCACCCGACGGCTTTATTCATCATCTCGCGCGTCGAAAGACACCCGCGAATGTTTCTCCCGCTCAACTTGTCGATCTGACTGAATTTCTGGCCCGGGAGTGCGGCGATATAGTACCCGAAAACACCTTGGTAAAAGGCATTGCCTTTGGATCCCCGGCACCCGCAGCAAGAGATAGCAACGGTGTTCTTACCCAACTTCCGAATCTGCCTTCTCTGAACGGAATGAACCTTGCCGCGGCTCTTCGCGAGCGATTTTCGCTTCCGGTAACGTTGGAGAATGACGCAACCGCCGCCGCCATCGGAGAGTTTTGGCTGGGCGCGTCAAAAAATGTCCAAAATTCCATTATGGTAACTTTAGGGACCGGGGTCGGCGGCGGGCTCATCATCGATAGTGAGCCATATCGCGGTATTGACGGCACGGCCGGGGAAATCGGTCATACATGCGTCGAGCCCGAGGGAAATCCCTGCGGGTGCGGCAGCCGCGGCTGTATCGAGCAATATGCTTCAGCTACGGCAATAGTAAGGATGGGCCGAGAGTTCGGATTGACATTCGATACCGCTCACGAAATCTACATTGCCGCCGCAAATGGCGATGAAGTAGCCCGCAAAGTCTATAGAAAGATGGGTAAGTATCTTGGGATCACCCTTGCCGGTCTGATAAATGTCTTAAATCCGGAGATGATAGTTATCGGCGGCGGAATGGCTGCAGGCTGGGACGCATTTATTGGGCCCCTGAAAGCAGAGGTTAATGATAGGGCATTCAAAACGCCTGCGAGTCGTGCTGAAATTGTGCGTTCAGATCTTGGCGACAATGCCGGGCTGCTCGGTGTGGCCCGTAGTGCCTTTCTGTCGCTGGCCGAAAATCCCTAGTTGGCTCCGCAACGATTTTTCTTGCCTGTTTCTTAGTTTCCTGCTTATAATCCGTTACAGAATTCTGCGCTCTCCCGTACTTGCCGTTGTTGTAAGCAATGAGAAAATAATATGAGCAGAAAATCAGTCTCATCCCTACTATTCTTTTTGTCATTGCTGGGCTCCACATATTTCCTAATCGGCGAGGCTGTGCGTGGAGCCGCTCAGCAGTCGCTGTCGATCATTGAACCAACAGGCGGGGGCGAGGCTCCGTTGCTTCCTACCGACGAGATCACTAAGGCGCAGCGGAAACAGATCCATTTGGAGATCCGCGAAAATATCTTGTTACTGGAAAGTCAAGGTATGTTGGCTCCTGCAAGTCCTGAATTTGTCGCGTTATTGTGGCCCGTCCGAAGAGCTCCCGGCGTTACCGATTTCGCTATTGATGCAATATCTAATTATGTGGATCATAATCCCTCATTTCCCAGTATGGTGCTCGACTGGAATTGCGGAACCCGGACATACGACCAGGCATCAGGTTATAATCACAAGGGGATCGATATCTTCACCTGGCCATTCACCTGGCAGAAAATGGACAACGACCAGGTCGAGATCGTTGCCGCAGCCGCCGGGACCATCGTTGCCAAACATGACGGAAATTTTGATAGAAGCTGCGGGTTTAATTCAAATTTTTGGAACGCAGTCTATGTAAGGCATTCGGACAATTCGGTCGCGTGGTACGGCCACATGAAGAATGGATCTCTGACACCAAAGTCAATTGGTGAAACGGTCGCTGCCGGAGAGAAATTGGGGGTCGTGGGAAGCTCCGGTAATTCGACAGGGCCTCACCTTCATTTTGAGTTGTACGATTCTGCCGGCCAGCTACAAGACCCTTTCGAGGGGCCGTGTAACTCAATGAACGCATTTACGTGGTGGTCTGAACAAGAGCCTTATCGGGCCCCGCGGATCAATCGCCTGATGACACAGTCCGGCCCTCCGATTTTTAATACCTGTCCAAACCAGGAAATTCCCAATGAGAAAACGTTATTTAGGCCGGGCAATTCTCTCATTGCCGCGGCATATTATCGGGACCAGACCACCGGCCAGCAAACTATATATTCGCTAGTGCGTCCGGACGGTTCGCATTTTTCGAGCTGGTCCCACAATAGCCCAAACACCTATTCGGCGTCTTACTGGTATTGGAGCTGGACGATTCCACCAAATCCACCAAATGGTATCTGGAAGTTTCGAGCCGTCTTTAGCTCGACGGTCTATGAACAAGAATTTACAGTTGATTCTAACGCTGTCGTCAGCGGGCAGGTGCTTGATGCAGCTGGTAGAGGGTTGCGAAACGCAGTTGTATCAATCGTCAGTTCTCAAAACGTAACTCGGTCCGTGCCGACCAGCTCACTAGGATTTTACTCATTTGAGGGTATCCAGGTTGGGGGGACATATACTCTGCGTGTGACTTCCAGAAGGTTTCGTTTTGAGTCCAGGCAGGTTTCCGTCAATGACGATCTCGCAAATATTGATTTTACGGGCATGGAGTAGCGTCCGTGTTCGTTAAGGTGAGCTTGCTTAAATCTTCTTCCTAAAGTAATATACCTGTTTGCTACAGATGCACGGGATGTACGTGTCGAGTGGGTTTCGTGCCCACTTTTTGTTTTGGTAGCGGAGTGATGGAAAAGGAGCCGATCATTGAAAGGGTTCGCGGTATAGCCGAACGGGCGGCCGATGCTAGGGATATCGAACTTGTCCATATTGATATCGCGGGCACGAAACGAGATGCGGTTGTTCGGATCTATATTGATAAAGAGGGCGGTGTAACGCTCGAGGATTGTTCTGCTGTGTCGCGGGATGTCGAGGCCGTTCTCGATGAAGAGGATTTTATTCCATCGCGGTATGTGCTTGAGGTTTCTTCGCCGGGTATTGAGCGTGAACTTTATTCGCTCGGCGATTTTCAAAAATTCTCCGGCCAGCTTGTTAAGCTCAAAACAAATGAAATTTTGGATGGTCAGAGGACATTTGTTGGGGAACTTGTTGGAGTCGACGGAGATAGGATAACGATCGATGAAAAGACGAAAGGTGTTATTACCTTCGATTATAAGGACATTGAAAAGGCAAATCTGAAGATCGATCTTTCTAAAGAATTTAAGAGCCGTTGATCGGCGAGGGAAAACGCATATGGGCGTGGTTAAGATATGACATCATCCATCGGACAGAGTATAGAGATATTGTGCAATGAGCAGGGCCTGGACCGCGACATGGTCATCGAAGCCATGAAGGATGCCGTTCGGGCAGCTGCACGAAAGCAGTTCAAGGATAAAACGGGTGATAGCGTTCAGGTTGACTGGAATAACGACGAAGGGATGATCGAGATCTCGGCGCAGAAGATCGTGGTCGAGGAAGTCGAAGACCCCCTGAGCGAACTTTCGTTGGTAGATGCACAGGAACTTGCCGGCGATGAGATCGAGATCGGCGATATGCTGCTGCTTCCGTTGCCGACCGAGGAGCTTGGCCGAATCGCTGCGCAGACGGCAAAGCAGATACTTGTCCAAAAAGTGCGAGAAGCCATTCGTGAGAAAGTTTATGACGAGTATATCGACCGTAAGGGTGAGCTTATAAACGGGACCGTAAAGCGTTTCGAACGCGGCGATATGATAGTCGACCTGGGAAATAATCTCGAAGCGATAGTTCCAAAATACGAACAGTCGCGCGGTGAGATGTGGAACCAGGGCGAACGAATTCGGGTTGTGATCGTTGACGTTTCCAAGGAACAGAAAGGGCAGCAGATCAAATGTTCGCGAGCATCTTCAGAGCTTCTCAAACGGCTGTTTGAGATGGAGGTGCCCGAAATATATGACGAGACCGTTGTCATTAAATCCGCGGTTCGTGAGCCTGGCGATCGAGCGAAAATCGCAGTTACATCGAACGAAAAAGACGTTGATCCGGTAGGCGCGTGCGTTGGAATGAAGGGCTCGCGTGTTCAGGCAATTATTAAGGAACTTC
>JBGTBC010000400.1:0-3710 GCA_041749555.1 Pyrinomonadaceae bacterium
GGTGGATACATAGACCTCGGCCGGGCACGAATTTTCGGGTCGGACTGGTATGGAGCCTCGGGAAACTGGGCGATACCGACGCTGACCGATGCCATCAAGGAAAACAAACGTGATGGCGCTTTTCATATCCTGATGCTTCATACCGATGTCGAGGGGCATCAGATGCACCCGCTTCCTGCGCTGTCGATCTCCGCCCTGAAAGAGTTGAAACAGGCGGTCGAGTACGTTGGCCTTGGCCATACACATAAGCACTATGAGATCGATAATTGGGCCTTTAATCCCGGGTCGATCGAGATCACGAATATCAGCGAATTTCGCGAGACTCGCGGGGCGTTTGTGGTCGAAGTCGACGAATCAAATAATGTGAACGCGCGGCACGTTGTGGATTATCACTACCGCCCATTTCAGCAGCTGCAGTTCGACGTCAGCGGTAGTAAAACCCCGGATGAAATAACCGAAGGCGTTCTATCAATGGTTGCATCGGGGGCTCGTGACGCTGTTACCGGACGGCCGCAGCCGATCATAGAGATCGCATTGCGTGGTCAGCTCGGATTCCCAAATTCGCTACTCGAAACGCAGAAGATCCGAGATGAAACCAGATCGATCACCGATGCCCTTCACGTCAGGATCAAGAATCACACGGTGCCGATTGATTATTTCGAAACACCCGAGGAACTTGACGACCAGGGCCGTGAGCGTCTGGAGCGGCGTGTGATCGATGACCTTATTTTAAGAGATACCCGCTACGCTAAACGCCGCGAAGACATCTCAGACGCGGTAATAGGAGCCAAGCGAATGGCCCTCATTGACGAACCGGCAGAAAAGATCGCTGAATTTATTGGCCTTAAAGCATGTCCGAAGTCCTAGAAAAAGTCAGCGGGATCAAGCACATTCCGCTATTTCCACTTCCTCTTGTAATGCTCCCAAACGAGTTGCTGCCGTTGCACATCTTCGAAGACAGATATCGTGAAATGCTCCGGGACGTCGAGCGTGAAGCAAATTTTTTGGAGTACTGCTCTTTGAACCCGAAGGCGATTTTGCCGATAGACCTCCTGTCGGCAGGATCGGGTGCCTTGCGGAAGTTCGCGAATCGGAATTATTGCCGGACGGCAGGTCAAATGTTCTCACTCTTGGCGTCATTCGTTTTCGCCTGCTGGATTATGTCGATTCCGAAAAGCCCTACCTAGTAGGTGATGTTGAGTTTTTCGGAGATGAAAAGTCCGATCTACCGGATCTTGGGCCATTGTCCGATGAAGTCTTCACCCTGTTTGAAAGGATGGCGAAAGCCGCATTTCGTATAAGCGGAAACCGGGGGCAATTTCCACAGATCCAAAGGACAGATCCTGAATCCTTATCATTTCTGATCACGGCCGCATTTAACTTCGACAACGAGAAGAAATATGCCTTTCTCGAAAAGACATCAACCGCAGATCGGCTTCACGAGTTGAAAATATTGCTCGCAGCTGCGGTCGGCCAAATGGAGGAGAACGCAGATATTCTGGTCGTTTCGCGATCGAACGGACATGCAAATAAGAAGCTCGATCTCTGATCTCATTGCGCCAGGGCGTTCTTAAAAAAATCGATAAGGCGCTGATCGTACGCCTGTGACTGCTCAAGTGACGCATTGTTTATGCTGAAACCGGATGGGCTTAGGTCAGTCCTGGATTCGACTTTATTAGTCGAAGAAAAGCATTTGCCGAGGCTTGCCGTCGAATCTTGGAAATCTCTGGCATCGACCCCGGCAAGCAGCAAAACACTACTATTTTCGACCTTTCTTGCAGTTTCGCAAACGGGCTCTCGCTTGTAACATCCATCGAAGAAATATAAGCGGGTACCGAGCTTTGCCAGCCTCGTGGTTGCGAAGGTTGCAAAAGGAAATCGCCTATCAACTGCCCCGGTTAAAACACTGTCCGACCCGAAAGGCACTGAGTCCAGGGCGAGTGCGGCTATTGAAGGCTCGCGCCCGGCGGTAGCTATGGCGGCGATCGCACCCATTTCCACGCCGTACATACCTATCTTCTGGCCGACAAGATCATTTTGGTCACTGCCTTTCAAATTTCGAAGATACTGTACGGCGGCGGCGGCGTCCTCGGATTCACATCCGCCGAAGGATGCATTTTTGACCGGAGGGTTATCACCGTGCCCGCGCTGATCGGGCATTAGTACCGTAAAATTGGTCGATTCGTTCAATTTCACGCCTAAATTAAGTACGTAAGAGCGATTTGCACCGTACTTGTGGAGCAGGATCACGGCGGGAGCATGGTCGGCACCGCGCAGCAGCCAGCCGCGGGCCGAGCTGCCGTCAAGATTGGTCCAGGATTCCTCGGTAACCTGTGCGGCACGTGTACTCAACTGCCCGTATTTATCGGGAGTGACCAAATAACCTGTTGAGATAGGGCGCGATGTGGAGTAAACAAGCCAAACGGCACCTGCACCGACAGCCGCAACGATAAGCAGGACAACCGGTAAAAGCAGACGCGTAAAACTCTTGACGAGACGAGTGGATTTAGCCATAGCGGAAAAATTCTGGTAGAAATTTGCCGATTTGCGGCATCGAAAGGTAAGTTGAAAGCCAAAAAGAAAGGCTTCCGGATAGACATCTAAAATGTTACCATATGCGGCAGGCTTTGAGGAAGAAATATTTAGAATGTCAAAAGTAATATCGCTCATTCTTGGTGTCGTAATACTCGGGGTCGGAACCACCGTGTTTGCTCAATATCAACCGGTCTCGATGCCCGCGGCCGGTGCCCGGTTCATGCAGGTATCGGAGATCCGCGAGGGTATGCGCGGAACCGCAAAAACGGTATTTCGCGGTAATAAACCCGAGGATTTCAATGTCGAGATACTTGGCATAATACCTAACTGGATCGGCCCTAAGCAGGACATGATCATCGGCAAGCTGAGCGGCGCCAATGCTGAGCGAACGGCCGTGTTTGCCGGGATGTCGGGCTCACCGGTGTACATCGACGGTAAATTGGTCGGGGCGATCTCATACAGCTTTCCTTTCGCCAAAGAGCCGATTTGCGGCATAACCCCGATCGAACAAATGGTATCCATAATGGAGCACACTCCCTTGCGTCTGGTGGCCTCGGGCCAGGGACGATCGATATCATACTCTGATCTCATGTCAGACATTTGGAATCCTGGGATAACAAGCGAATCAAAGCCATCTGTCGCGTCCGGATTCTCAGGCAATTCACGTCTAATGGCCGTGGCAGGCCAAACGTTTGTTCCGATCGCAACTCCTGTAACGTTCTCGGGCATCTCGCAGCGAACTCTTGATGCGATGGCACCCGAATTCATGAAGGCAGGCATGCTGCCGGTTGCTGCCGCCGGCGGATCGGGCACGGTCCGTCCGATGAAGGAATTTACCGATACAACGCTGCTTGGCGGTGATTCCGTGGTTGTGCAATTGGCCCGCGGCGATATCCAGATCGCAGCGGCGGGCACCGTAACGCTGCGGGACGGCAAAAAGATCTATGCCTTCGGACATCCGTGTTTTAGCCTCGGTTCGACGAATCGTCCCATGGCCGAATCTCATGTTGTCACCGTCGTACCGAATGCCAATAACTCATTCAAACTAGCCGTGGCAGACGCCCCGGTCGGCTCGATGACACAGGACAGGGCGACGGCCATATACGGCCAGCTTGGCGAGGCCCCAAAAATGCTTCCCGTCAAGATCACCCTCACGACCAGCCGCGGCAAGACGC
>JBGTBC010000401.1:0-2321 GCA_041749555.1 Pyrinomonadaceae bacterium
ATGGTCGATCCGCAATGTGCCGCCTAAAGGCGGGACTCTAAACTTTCGAGCGGCTCCGCACTTGTTATTCCATGCACCCGCTTATAAGCCAGCTCCGCGCTGATCAAGCATATCTGCGTTCCTATGCCCGGATTAGTTCCCGCACCGACATAAAACAGATTCTCGACCTTTTTCGATTTGTTCTTCGGCCGGAATATCGCCGTCTGCCGTAGCGTATGAGCCAAGCCAAGTGCAGACCCCTTGAATGCATTGTAATCGACCCCAAATTCCGCGACCGTGTAGATCCTCTTATACTCGATCTTCTCCCGAAGCCGCGGAAGTTCCATTTCCGCTTCCATCAACGCCAAGACCCGGTCGGCGTAACGCTCCTTCTCTTCATCCGAGATCTCTAAACCCGAGGCGATCGGCACCAAGACAAACAGATTCTCCTTCCCCTCAGGAGCAACTGACGGATCCGTCACGCTCGGGGCACATACATATAATGAAGGCTCGTCGGGCAAACGGGGGTCCTTATATATGTCGTCAAAATTCTTTCGCCAATCCTCGCTGAACAGCAGATTGTGATGTATCAGCGAAGGCAGCTTTTCGCTCACGCCTAAATACATAATAAAAGCCGAAGGCGCCATCGTGCGTTTTTGCCAGTATTTTTCCTTGTGTGTCTGCTGCGGAATATCGAGAAGCTGCGTCTCCGTGAACCACATATCGGCGTTCGAGATGACAAGGTCGCCTTCGATAAATTCCCCACCCGCTACCCTGACACCGACGGCCTTTCCGTTTCTGACGACGATCTTTTCTACCGGGGAATTCACCCGCAGGACCGCGCCATTTTTTTCCGCCATGTTCGCGAGAGCCCTGATAAGTTCATAAAACCCGCCTTGCGGATAAAACACACCCTGGTTAAAGTCCATGTGCGACATCAGGTTGTACAAGGCAGGGGCTTCGTACGGCGAGGTGCCCAGGAAAACCATCGTATATTCCATCACCTGCTGCAGCTTTTTCGTCGTAAAAAATTTCGACACGAACTTATGCATTGTCGAGAAAACCGAAAGCTTCTGCCCCTCCGTCATCACGCGTTTATTGAAAAAATCCCAGATGCGATCGTAATTCTTAAACATGAAGTGCTGTGTCGCCACTTCATATTGATATTCCGACTGCTTCAAATACGCCCGAAGTTTGTCGCCAGCGCCCGGCTCGATCGCCTCAAAGGTCGCCGTGTCTTTTTCAATATTGGAATGAATATCCAGCGGCTCGCCGTTGTTGCGAAAGAAAATGCGGTATGACGGCGATAGGCGCTTGAGATCAAGATGATCCTCGACCCTTTCGCCCATCAGGTTAAAGAAATGTTCGAAAATGTCTGGTGCCAAATACCAAGATGGCCCCATGTCAAACTTGAAACCCTCATGCTCGAATATGTTCGCCCGACCGCCGAGATTCGCGTTCTTCTCGACGACCGTGACGTCATAGCCTTTTTTAGCAAAAAGACCGGCGGCCCCAAGACCGCCGATCCCTGCTCCGATGATTACGACCTTTTTATTCATAGACGCCGGCGAGGGCTTTAATAGACAGCCACACCTTTTGACCAAGGTTTGTCCTCACGCGGCCCTTGTAAACATTGTAGTTTGCCCGTTCCACTTCGCCTAAAATGGCCTTATAGAGTACGTACGAGACCCGAACCGCCAGCCGTCCCCGCCACGCAAGCATCGGAATACCTGCAACGGCCTCGCGATAGACCTCTCGGTTTCGCTTGATCTGGAATTTCATGAACGCGATGAATCGATCATCGTATACGCGACGCGAAATATCGCCGTTGCTAAGGCCGAACTGCCGTAATTCATTCTGCGGCATGTAAACACGGCCCAATTCTTCATAATCCTCGCGGATGTCACGCAGGAAGTTTGTAAGTTGGAAAGCATACCCAAGCTTTATCGCATACGGAAATGCAGCATCTGTCGAATATCCGACGACATGCGTCACCATCAGTCCGATCACGCCCGCAGAGCCATACATGTAGTCCTCCAGTTCCTGATAGGTCTCATAAGTCGATCGCTCCTCATCCATGAACATCGACCTGAGAAACGCTTCGCCGTGTTCGACCGGTATCTCGTATTTCCGAAAGGTATGAACTATGGCGTTCATCACCGCATCGTCGCTCGATCCCGCATCCATCGCGGCAAGCCATCGCTCGCGCCATTTATTTAGCTCGGCCAGCGATTCTGCCCTAGAGCCCTTATCCGGATCGTCGACGATCTCGTCCGGTATCCGCGCAAACGCATACACCGCGTATATCCCGTCACGCGTCTCCCTCGGAAAGAACTGCGTTG